>NZ_LT629973.1:2766670-3074078 GCF_900097105.1 Neoakkermansia glycaniphila
GACCCTTTCCCGGCAGGAAGCGGCGGAGATGGATATGAAAGATCCGGATTCCAATATCCGCGACCTGTTCGAGGCTATCGACCGCGGCGATTATCCCGAATGGGAGGTTTGCGTGCAGATCATGACTCCCGAGCAGGCGCAGGAGTACCGTTTCGACCCCTTCGACATCACGAAGGTGTGGTACCATCAGGATTTTCCGCTGATCCCCCTTGGCCGGATGGTTCTGAACCGCAATCCCGACAATTACTTCGCGGAAGTGGAGCAGGCCGCCTTTTCGCCGGGCAATTTCGTGCCGGGCATTTTCGCCTCACCGGACAAGCTTCTGCAGGGCCGTCTGTTCGCCTACCATGATGCCCACCGCCACCGCATCGGGCCGAACAGCACGCAGGTACCCGTCAATATGCCGAAGCATGCCCCGGCCATGACCTTCCAGCGGGATGCAGCCATGGCTGTGGACGGCAACGGAGGTTCCGGACAGAACTATTATCCCAATTCCTACGGTACGGCTGTTTCTCCGCAGGTTGCGCCGCCTCCTATCGAGCTGATGCCCGCGATGATCGGCCGCCATACGCGCCCCATCGAGGCCGTGGATTTCGAGCAGCCTGGCGTGTTGTTCAGCCGCGTGATGGACGATACGCAGCGTGAACACCTGATCGGCAATATCGCCGCCCATCTCGGGAATGCCTGCGAAGCTCTGCAATACCGCCAGTGCGCCCTTTTCTACAAGGCACACCCGGATTACGGTTTGCGCGTGGCTGCTGCGCTGAACCTCGTTCCTGCCCGCGTGGAAGAGCTTGGCAAGATGCATCAGGAAGAACTGGTGGCTTCTACTCCGATCGCCTGACATCGCGGCAGTGCCGTTTTCCGAAGAGCCGCCCTGATGCAGGGCGGCTCTTTTGTGCCTGATGCATGCGGTTTCTCGTGGACGGGCGGGAATGGTTATGCTATGCTTGCTGATTGATGAATATGTTCGCCATGGCATGGGCGGTATGTGCCTGCGGGTTGCTTGTTGGTGGAGCATCCGGTTCTCCCTCCGCCAAGGTTGCCGCAAGCCCGGAGGAGGAGTCTGCTTGGTCTCCCGAGCGGTTGCCCGATAATGTCCGTTATGATGCCGTGCTGTGGCTCTGCGCCCACAATGCCATGAGCAACAGCGAGGATGGCTGGCATTTTCCGAATCAGCAGGGGAAGATGGAATCGCTGCTGGATGCCGGGGTGCATGCTCTGATGTGGGACGTTTGGATGCAGGAAGGCAAAGTCGTGTTGCGGCACGGGCCGGAATGGGCCGCGGTTTTGGGCAGCCGCCCGCTGCAGGATGCGCTGGGCGATTTGAAAACGTGGCTGGATGTCCGTCCACAAGCCGTCGTGACGCTGATTTTCGAATCGTATGTGGATGCGGAGCAACTGGCTGTGGAATTCGACCGTGCCGGACTGTCTTCCATGTGTTACGCACGGGAGGAGGGGAAACCTTGGCCCACCCTCGGCGAAATGCGGCGTAGCGGCAAGCGGCTGGTCGTGATGACGGACAGGCCCGGAATTTCTCCCGCATGGCTGATGCCTGTATGGAAGCAATGCGTGGAAACGCCGTGGCAGGCATCGGCCGCTGCCGAATTGAAGAATACATTCAACCGGGGGGATAAGAAGAACGATCTGCTGATCGTCAACCACTTCGTGACGCCGCTGACAGCTTCCCGCGGTGCGTCGGAGCAGGTCAATGCACTGAATGTTCTGAAAGCCCGTGAAGAAGCCGTGCGCCGCGAGATGGGGCGCAATCCCAATTTCTGGGTGCTGGATTTTGCCGAATTGGGCGACGGTTTGCGTTTTGCGGCGGAGGTGAATCAGTCACGACTGCACGGCAAGACTCCGGCCATGGAAATCAAAGCCGGGTTCCAGCCTTGAACCGGTCCGATGCAAGGCTGGAAATTTGCCGATTACTTCACGACGATATCTTGTCCCGGTATGGTTTCAGCCGTCTTCTCGCCTTGAGGTGTCAGCAGCCGCACGATCAGTTTCCTCGTCGCCGTCGGGCGGTTGCCTTCGACGATACGGGAAGAGATGCGCACTCCGTCCGGCGTGCTTTCCGCATGATAGCGGGTGAGATTGTAATCTCCGGTCGTATAGCCGTATCCGTCTCCGGCATCCTGATATAATTCGCCCTGCGCCTTGCCATGTTCATCCAGATTGACGATCAGGGTCGTTGTTTCCAGCATGGGTTCTACGGTGCTTTGGACCTCTGCTCCCAGAGGGATGATGGCTCCGGGGCGTACTTTAAGAGTCGCCTGCCTGTCGTTGGCATCCTTGCCGCCCTCCAGCAAGGTGACGGGCAGCCAGTTGCCTGCAGGCAAATCGGGATTTTTGGCGAATGTGGGAATAACCAGCAAGTCTTCCCCTACGAGGAAGGTCGTCTGTTCGTCTCGCAGTTTCCTGTCCGCCGGATCGGCAAAGAAGGTGGGTTTCATGATGGGCTGGCCGTTTTTCGAGGATTGCCGGAACAGCGTGTAGTAGTAAGGAATCAGGCGGTATTTGCGTTGAATGGCGGTACGAGCCACTTCTTCCACGCCGGGACCGAATGCCCAGGGTTCCTTCTGATTGGTCCCCTTGCAGGCGTGCGCCCGGGTAAAGGGGAAAAAGACGCCGAAACTTACCCACTGTTCGAATAGCTCGGGCGATGCATTGTTGCCGAATCCACCCAGATCGGGCCCGTTGAACGGTTGGCCGGACATTCCCATGTTCAGAGTCATGGGGATGGACATTTTCATGTGCTCTTCGGTACTGAAATTATCCCCCGTCCAGGTAGCTCCGTAGCGGTGGCCGCCCAGAAAATTGGCGCGAGACAGGAGGAACGGGCGTTTGTCGGGCTGTGCGGCCTGCATGCCGTCCAGTGTGGCCGACATCATCAGCATGCCGTAGATGTTATGATATTGCACATGCGGGCCCGGCTGCAACTGGGCATCGCCGCGGTGATAGTTGTTCACTGGCATCGTGTGGCCGGGAGAATTGAAGACGGCAGGCTCGTTCATGTCGTTCCAGATTCCGTCCACTCCGTTCTTTTGCATGAAGTCCTTGTACAGCCCAGCCCACCAGATACGCGTTTCTTCGCGTGTAAAGTCGGGGAACTTGCAGTCTCCCGGCCACACAGGACCGACAAAGTCCGTTTTCATGTCCGGCTTTTTGACCCACACATCGTTGGCGTTGCCCGATTGAAACACGAAATACCCGGGATCGGCCTTGACGCCGGGGTCGATCATCCATACGCCCTTGAAGTTCATCTCATGCAGAGCTTTACTGTATGCCATGGGGTCCGGGAAACGCTCTTTATCGATGGTAAAGACGCGGTAACCGTCCATGTAGTCGATATCCATCCAGATCACATCCGCCGGTATCTTTCTGCGGCGGAATTCCCTAGCAATGTTGAGCCCTTTTTCCGCTGTCTCGTAAGAAAAGCGGGATTGCTGGTATCCGAGAGACCACAGAGGCGGAAGAGCCATGGTGCCTATCCTCTCGCTCAACTGGGTCAGCACAGACTGAGGGGATTTGCCCTCAATGACGATGATGGGGAAGACAGGTCCTTCCGAATCAAAAATGATCTCCGTATCCGTCGCCTCCAGTGTGGAACGCCATGTCGTATCGGCAATGATACCGAAAGCCGTACCATCTTCCCGAACACCCATCATCCAAGGATGGGCCTGATACAGCCGTTTTCCTCCGTCAGTGCCGTATCCGAAATTATCCGTGTTCCAGATGCCGATCTTGGTTCTGTTCCGCTGCAAGTCTCCGAACACTTCTCCCTGTCCGTATAAATCCGTTCCTTGGGGGAATCGGACGAGAGCGCGGGATCGGCCCATGGAATTGTCGAAATGAACTCTTGTTTGCCAATCCTTGGGCAAAGCCTTGGAAATCGGCTGCGGCTTTTTTACCCAAAGGGGAGAGTAGTCCCAATCCTGCCATTTCAGCATAGGCGGCATGAAAACAGCCTGTGTCGCAGAAATAAGGAAAGACGGCCCCGGATCATTGACGATCAATTGATCCTGCAGAGTCGCTTCCTTTTCGGTCATTTTGCCTTGGACGGTCGGGGAACAGCTCCATACAACCGTTGCCATCAGGGCCCATAATTCCATCTTTCGAACGAATGCCATGTACAAATATACGGATGTTCGGTAGAAATATTTCAGGTGTACTCTTTTGTATGTTGATATTCAGACAGAGAATGCCCCTCGACCGGAAACAAAAGAGCCGCGCCCTTCTGGGGAAGGGCGCGGCAGGCACAAAAGCGGAGGCTTCGCTGGTTAGACGATGCCCTGATCGATCATGGAGTCGGCCACCTTGACGAAACCGGCGATGTTCGCGCCCGTGACGTAGTTGGTGAAGGACTTGTCGGAAGCGTATTCCTTGGCATGCGAGAAGGCATTGTCGTGAATGTTCTTCATGATGCTCTTGAGTTTCGCGTCGACTTCTTCGCGCGTCCAGGAGAGGCGCTGGCTGTTCTGCGACATTTCGAGGCCGGAGGTGGCTACGCCGCCTGCATTGGCTGCCTTGGCGGGACCGTAGAGGATCTTGGCTTCGAGGTAGGCGTTGATGCCTTCGAGGTCGGTCGGCATGTTGGCACCTTCGGCGACGAGCTTACAGCCGTTCTTGATGAGGGTGCGGGCTTCTTCGCCGTTGATTTCGTTCTGCGTGGCAGACGGGAAAGCGCAGTCGCAGGGGACGTTCCAGGGGCGCTGTCCTTCGAAGTACTGGGCCTTCGGGAAGTGCTTGACGTATTCGGAGATGCGACCGCGGCGGACGTTCTTGAGGTCCATGATCCAGGCGAGCTTGTCGGTGGAGATGCCTTCGGGATCGTAGATGTAGCCGTTGGAGTCGGACAGGGTGACGGGTTTCGCGCCGAGTTCGTTGAGTTTTTCAACGGTGTACTGGGCCACGTTGCCGGAACCGGAGACGAGGCAGGTTTTGCCCTGAAGGTCGTCGCCGACGGTGGCGAGCATGTTCTGGGCGAAGTACACGCAGCCGTAGCCGGTGGCTTCCGGGCGGATGAGGGAGCCGCCCCAGCGGAGGGATTTGCCGGTAAGGACGCCCGTGAATTCGTTGCGGATGCGCTTGTACTGGCCGAAGAGATAGCCGATTTCGCGGCCACCTACGCCGATGTCGCCGGCGGGAACGTCGGTGTCTGCACCGATGTGGCGCTGAAGTTCGGTCATGAAGCTCTGGCAGAAGCGCATTACTTCATTGTCGCTCTTGCCCTTCGGGTCGAAGTCGGAGCCGCCCTTGCCGCCGCCCATCGGGAGCGTGGTGAGGGAGTTCTTGAAGACCTGTTCGAAGCCGAGGAATTTGAGGATGCCGAGGTTGACGCTCGGGTGGAAGCGGAGGCCGCCCTTGTACGGTCCGATGGCGCTGTTGAATTCGACGCGGTAGCCGCGGTTGACCTGTACATTGCCCTTGTCGTCGATCCACGGCACGCGGAAGATGATGGTGCGTTCCGGCTCGACGATGCGTTCGAGGATGGCGGAGTCTTCGTACTTCTTGTTGGCGGCGAGTACGGGTTCGATGGTGGAAAGAACTTCCTGCACGGCTTGCAGGAATTCCGGTTCGGAGGCGTTCTTGGCCTTGACGCCTTCGAGGACGCGTTGTGAGTAGGATGCCATTGTCTCTTGGTTTGGTTTGTTTGGTGTTGAGCCGGGAAGGCGGCGGATGGTTCCGGTCGCACTCGCAGGCGGCGTCATCTTGTATCATGCGCGGGCGGGTGCGGAAAGGAATTTTTTCAAGCGGAAAGAAAGGGGACGGTGAGAAAATGGAAACAATGAAATCATTCTTCGATTTTGGAACAGACCCCTGTGTTTGACGAGAGATGTTTTGGCCCTTCGGGTGAAGCCCGGTTTCGGAGGGGATGAGCAGCCCCGGCGGGTGCGTTACCGTGTTTCGGCGGTGATGCGGTCGATCCATGCGCGCACCTTGGCATCTTCCGCATACATTTTCTTGGCCCGGTGGAGCAGGGTGCCGAGGGAGCGCGGAGTGCCCATGTTCAGGCGGTTGGATATCCACGCATAGGGGACGATGGTGGTTTTGTGGACGGCGAGGGCAATGACGAGTTTGTCGGGGTGGCTGTAGGCGGTGGAATGCAGCTCTTCCTGTGTGAGGCCGAAGGCGCGGCAGCCGCGCTTGACGATGTTTTCGGCGAGGTGTTCCGAGGCTTCCTGTCCGCATTTGCCGAGGGAGCCGTCTGCAGGGCGGCGTGTGTATTCCTTGAGGTTGGAGAGGATGGATTGCCGGAAGGCCTTGGAGCCGTAGCACCAGCCGCGCTGGACGGTGCCGGGCCCGGTGTGGCCGAGGGGGATGAGGGAGCGTTCGTCCATGCTTTCCGCTTCGTAGCGGGCGAGCAGGTGGTTGTAGTATTTGAGGCGGCCTTCTTCGGTATCTTCGCAGGCGAAGCAGGCAAGGCCGCGTTCGGGCTGGATCCACGCGGGCCTGTGTTCCGGTGCGGCCATCCAGGCGGGGAGGCTGGTCCATTTGCCTGCTCCTTCGAAGCCCCGGACGCGGGCGATGCCCGAGCGGGCGGGGTTCAGGTGGATGTAGTCGATGATGGTGGAGAAGTAGTGGGAGTTGGCGGCCTCGACGAGCATGGAGTGGTAGCGGCCGCCGAAGAGGTGGCCCGTGTAGCCGTGGCGGCGGTTGAAGCGCTGGGTGTAGGCGGTGAGCATCCATTTCATGCCGTCGGAGAGGTTGGGTTCGACGGTTTCGAGCAGGAGGTGGAAATGGTTGTCCATGAGCGCGTAGGCATAGACATTCCAGCGGCAGCGTTCGGTGGCTTCGCGGAGGGTGGCCAGGAAGAGGTCGCGGTCGTCGTCGTCTTCATAGATGGGCATGTTGCGGTTGCCGTAGTTCTGGAGGTGGTAAACGGCTCCCGGATATTCGATGCGCAAGGGGCGTGCCATGGTTCGATTGTGCCATGGACGGAGGGGTGTTGGCAAGTTTTATTTGCGATTTTTGAACCGACACCTATTGCCGGACTCCGCTGCAAAAAATAGTGTCATCATTCGTTGCCGGAAGGGAATCGAGGATGTTTCGACCCCATGCGCCATGACGGTGACGGGGTCAATAGTCGAATTCGTCTCGCACGGGCGGAGCGGCCGGGGAGATGTAGGGGACGGTGACGATTTCTGCTCCCTGCCGGAGGAATGCCTCGTGTGCGGTTTCGGGCAGGTTGTCTTCGGTGATGAGGGTGGCGGTGCGGACGGTCGGGCAGGGGAAGGGAGCGGCGCTGCCAAAGCGGGAGGCCGGGCAGGCGATGCAGACGCGGCGGGCGAGAGGGGCGGCCTGCCGGATGAAGTCGGCTCGGGCGAAGCTCCGGTAGGCCGGGGTTCCTTCGGGGGTGACGGAGTCCGGCGCGGTGAGGAGGAGGCCGATGCCGAGGTGCCGGAGGCTTTCGACGGCTCCGCTGCCGATGAAGAGGCCCGTTTCCTTGTCGAGGAAGCCGCCCGTGGAGAAGACCTGCTGGCGCATGGCCCGGGGGGAGAGGGTTTCGAGCAGTCCGATGCTGTTGCTGGCGACGGTGAGGGGGATGGGGGGGAGTTGCGCGGCGGCGGCGAGGGAGACGGGTGAGCCGTCGAGAAAGATGCAGTCGTTTTCCCGGAGGAGGCCGACGAAGGCGGCGGCGAGCGACTGGACGGCGCGCAGCTCGGTGCCGGGTTCCGTTGCGCCGGGAGGCGGCAGGTAGGCGGCTCCTCCGTGGACGCGGCGAAGGAGGTGGTCGCGTTCGAGGGCGAGGATGTCGGTGCGGACGGTTTCGTCGGTGACGCCGAGGTCGCGGGCGACGGCGACGGTGCGGATGGTGCCGCGTTCTTCGAGGAGGCGGAGGATGTAGTCGCGGCGTTCGTTGACGAGGTACATGGCTGCGGGTCAGGATGCGGGATGGAGTTGTCCGCCGGAGAGGGTGAATTTGGGCAGGGAGGCGTTGTCCTGTGCCCAGGAGTCGTGCGTGGTGGTGATGAATACCTGGGAGTCGCGCGGGATCATTTCCATCAGACACTGGCGGCGGGAAGGGTCGAGTTCGCCGAAGATGTCGTCGATCAGCAGATAGGGGGCGATGCCCGTTTCTTCGCAGAGGAGGGAAGCCTGGGCGAATTTGAGGGCGGCGGCGAGGGTGCGCCGCTGGCCTTCGGAGGCGTAGTCGGCGGCGGGCATGCCGTTGATGCACAGGCGGAAGTCGTCGCGGTGGGGGCCGTAGCGGGTGTGGCCGCAGCGAAGGTCGTCGTCGAAGCTGCGTTCCAGCATGTCGGCGAGCGGTTCTTCCGTGGAGCGGATGTAGTGGAGTTCGACGGGTTCGGCGCGTCCTGCGATGCGTTCGTGGCTCTGGACGATGTGGGGCAGGAGGAGGCGGAGGAGCTGCGCGCGGAGGGAGACGAGGCGTTCGCCGTGTTCCACGAGCAGTTTCGTGTAGCTGCGGATGGATGCGGGGTTGCGGCTGCCGTATTTGAGAAGGTGGTTGCGCGATTTGAGGGCCTTGCGGTAGCGGAGGAGCTCGTTGCGGTAGCCGGGGTGCCACTGGGTGCCGAGGAAGTCCAGATGGGCGCGCCGCTGTTCGGATGCGCCCATGATGAGTTCCATGTCCTGATTGCCGAACCAGACGACGGGCGCGCTGTCCGACAGGTAGGCGGCGTAGTCGGCACGCTGTTCGTCGTTGACGCGGAGGTCGAGCTTGCCGCCGTTCCAGACGATGCGGCGGACGATGTCCTGCACGGTGAGGCGAAGGCCGAATTGCGGTGCGCCGTGGCGCAGCATTTTGGCGGCCTGCGCGGTGCGCGGCGAGTGCAGGCGCAGGGCGAAGCAGAGGGCTTCGAGGAGGGTTGTTTTCCCCTGGGCGTTGTCCCCGAGGATGAGCGCGCCCCTTTCCGGCACTTCCCAGGCCATTTGGAAGTAGCAGCGGAACTGGTAGAGGCGCAACTCGCTGATCATCGAGGGAGGCGGAGATTACGGCTCCGTCGGGAGCGCGCGGATGGCGTTCATGACCTTGTCGGCGATGTGCTGGTAGGCATCCTTGCCGCGGGCCTTGAGTTCTGCCGGGGTGAAGTCGATGGGGTCGCCGACGCTGACGGTGACCTGCCGGAAGCGCGGGAAGCTGCTGCCGATGGGGAGGCAGTCGTAGGCTCCGTGGATGCGGAGGGGCTGTACGGGGACGTTGGCCTTGCTGAGGATGAGGGAGATGCCGGGCATGGCGTCGTGGATTTCTCCGTCGGGCGTCCGGGAGCCTTCCGGGAAGACGAGGACTCGTTCACCGGCGCGCAGGAGTTTGATGACGGCTTTCATGCTGGAGCTGTCCGGATTCTCTTGGTCGATGGGGATGGCCTGGCATTTGGGAAGGGCCTTTTTGAAGATGCCTTTGAAGAGGGTTTTGCGGGCGAAGAAGTAGATGGGGCCTTCGTACGCGATGCCGAGCATGGGCGGGTCGAGGAAGCTCTGGTGGTTGGCTACGATGAGGACGGGGCCTTCTTCGATGAGTTTTTCCCGGTTGATGACCCGGTGGCCGAAGAATGCTCTGGATGCCGACTTGAACAGGGTGTAGAAGACCCAGTAGAATGCGTTCATCTTCATGAGTGAGGAGAAAAGGAGGCTGCTATTGGGTGAGTTTGGCGCGGATGTCGTCCGCGATGCAGGCGACGACTTCGTCGATGCTCATATCGGAGGTGTCCACGAGGCGGGCGTCGGGAGCCTGCGCCAGCGGCGAGGCTGCGCGCTGGGTGTCCTTTTTGTCGCGTTCGGCGATGGAGTCGGTGATGCCTTCGGCGGCGCGGCGGGCGGCGCGCACTTCTTCCGAAGCGGTGACGAAGTATTTGAAGGGAGTGTCCGGGAAGACGACGGTGCCGATGTCCCGCCCTTCCATGACGACAGGTTCGCTTTCGTTGTATTCGCGCTGCTTGCGGACGAGCAGGGCTCGCACTTCGGGGATGGCGGCTACGGTGGAGACAAGGCCGTTCACTTCCTGCCCCTTCAGTTCGTCGGTGAGAGTGCGGCCTTCACAGACGACGGTGGAGACGGAGCCGTCCTTGCCGAAGGAAAGGGGGATGCCGGGCAGGGCAGCGACGACGGCGGCGGTGTCCTGCGGGTTGATGCCGCGTTGCAGCAGATACCATGTGACGGCGCGGTACATGGCTCCTGTATTGATGAAGGTGTATTGCAGCTTCTGGGCGATCAGCCTGGCTACGGTGGACTTGCCGGAGGCGGCCGGGCCGTCGATCGCAATGGCGGGGTACATCATAGGCACAGAGGATAAACAAAAAGCCGCCGTTTGTCGAGGACTTGTCCGGCGGGAGACGTTTTTTCGGCGTTTTTTGCTGGATATATGGCCGTTTTGTGTTATTCTCCCGGTCATGGCACACGCCCGACAGCCTAAAATGGTGGATATACGCGACCTGCTCGGAGAATCCGTCCACATGCCTGCTATTGTCGCCTCTTCGGCCGAGCGCGTACTGGGGCTGACCCGCCTGAACAATGCGTATGCCAAGATCGTGCGCGATATGGAGGCTGGGACGCATGAGAACTTTTTCTCGTTGGCTGTCAAGTATCTGAACCTGCGCTACCATCTGCGGCAGGGCGATATCGACCATATCCCGAAGACGGGGCCCGCCATCGTGGTGGCCAACCATCCCCACGGCCTTTCGGACGGCCTGATGTTCGGCGATCTGCTGACGCGCGTCCGTTCGGATGTGCGCATCGTGGCGAATGAGCAGCTGACGCTTTGCAAGGAGTTGGAACCGTGGATGATCCAAGTGGATGTGTACGGAGGCGAAGAAGCGACTCGCAAGAATTACACGGGCATCAAGCAGATGCTGCAATGGTTGAAGAACGGCGGCTGCATCGGCATTTTCCCGGCGGGTACGGCTTCTTCCTATTCTCACAAGGATAAGCAGGTGACGGACGATCCGTGGAATACGCATATCGCCTCCATGATCCGCCGGACGAAGGCGACGGCGGTGCCCGTCTATCTGCCGGGGCGTAATAGCCTTCTTTTCCAGGGGATTTCAGTGATTAAGAAAGAGGCTCGTGTGGCCTTCCTTCCCCGCGAAGTGGGGCGCGATTCGCGCCGCGTGCATCATATCATGATCGGCAAACCCGTATCCGGCGCGTCGCTGGCGCTGCTGCCGACGGACGATGCGATCGTGGCCCAGCTCCGCCTCCGCACCTACCTGCTGGCGAAGTGCTACGAAAAGAGCCGCAACCCGTTCCAGAAAAAGGTTTCCAAGCATTCCCGGCAGGATGCGGTGATACCGGCCATTCCTTCCGAAGAGCTTCGCGCCGAGATCGACGCCCTGCCGCCGGAGAACTGCCTCGTCGCGCCGGAATCGAACGGTTGGCGTGTGTATGTGGCCGCCTCATCGCAGATTCCCAAGGTATTGCGAGAGATCGGACGCCTGCGTGAAATCACGTTCCGCGAAGCAGGGGAGGGCACAGGCTCCAGCTGCGACCTCGACGCCTACGACAACCATTATCGCCACCTGTTCCTTTGGGACGGGGATGCGGACAAGATGGTCGGCGCCTACCGCATGGGTTTGACGGATGAAATCCTCCAGCAATACGGAGTTAAGGGGCTGTACAATGCCGAGTTTTTCGATTTCTCGCCGTCCGCTCTGCAGATTCTCGCGCAGGGGCTGGAGATGGGACGCGCCTTCATCGTGCCCGAGTACCAGAAGAGGCCGGCCGCACTCAGCATGATCTGGGAGGGAATCGGCAGCTATATGGTGCGCCATCCGCAGTACCGCTACCTTTACGGTACCGTGAGCATTTCCCGCGAATACACGAATCTTTCCCGCTCACTGATCGTTTCCTACCTCGAATCGAAGGAGATGGAGAAAGGGCTGTGCATGGGCGTGCGCGCCTACCATCCGCCGCACAAGATGCGCCTCAACGGCGCGGAACTCCGCATTCTGCCGGTCGGCCTGACGGATTCCCAGCATCTCTCCGGAGTCGTCGCCGAAATCGAGGACGACGGCAAGGGCATTCCCGTGCTGCTGCGCCAGTATTTGAAACTGAACGGCAAGATTCTGGCGTTCAGTATCGACAAGTCGTTCGGCGATGTGCTGGATTGCCTGATTCTGGTGGATATTTACAAAACGCCCGCCCGCTCTCTGAAGCGTTACCTCGGTGCAGAAGCCTGTGCTGCGATTCAAAAATTGAGTGAAAGCGGCGTGATTGCAGGAGAAGCTGCGACGGCAGGTTCCTGATTGTTGCCGGAAAAAGGTCTTGTTGTGGAGGGCCGTATTGTCATCCGGCATTCGTTATTCTGAAAAAACGCCCTCGGATCGGAATCCGGGGGCGCTTGAAAAAGACTCTGCCTGTGGTGCTGTGGCCGTGTTGCCGCTTTTACTTCCTGCGGCGGCGCATGGCCAGAGCGGAGAGTGCCAGCAGAGACAGGGCGGTTGAGGACGGTTCGGGTACCTGGATGTAGATTCGTCCGTCAAGATCAATACCGTGTTCGTTGAGTTCTGTTCCGGTCAGGTCGACGCCTGCTTCCGTGCCGAGTTTCACTCCCTTGAGGCGTTCGGGATCCGTGATGATCTTCCACTTGGGATCGCACCCCGTCAATTGAATGTTTACGTCGCTGTCCGCCGCCAAGGCGCCCAGTTCGACTGCGAGCACTCCATAATGATTCCCCGGATTGTAATGGCAGTTGGACAGATCGACCGTCAGTTGTCCGGATACTTTGATGCTGTGGCTATTGAATATATTGGCGCTGACGACGGGGGCGACGGTTTTGCTGGACAGCGTACCCGTGATATTGGCATTCACAATCTGCAATTTCGTATTTTGAAGATTGAGCGTGGCCGTGGCTCCCGCAGCTGCCGTGATCTGGGAGCCTGTGCCGAGGACGACATCATTTAAGGTGACCGATGCATTCTGTGCGAGAGAAACCGTTGTATTGTTCAGGATGGCATGGTCAATGGTCGCACCTGTTCTGTTGATGGTTACCTTGGCGTTGTTGAGTGCTGCCTTGACGGTGCCCGTCGTATCGACGGAGACGATTCCGGATGCCGTCACATTGGCATTGGAGAGGGTGGCATTGGTTCCAGCTGCCTTGGCCGTGACCTGCACGGTGGAAGTTGCCTGGCTGCTGCCTCCTGTACAGATGCTGCCCGTGTTGGAGATGGAGATCGTGCCCCCTGCCGCGACGTATGAATTGCCCGTGCCGTACATGTTGGCATTGACATGTACAGTGCCTTGCGCAGCTGTTGTTGTTCCGGTAAAGGATTTATCGCCGCCGCTGATGGTCAGGGTGCCCTGTCCGGTCTTGTACAAGCGGCCCGAACCGGAGATGTTGCCGTTGAGTGTGACATTGTGGCCGTTGGTGTTGAGCGTCGAGGATGTGGAACCGTTGACGGCGTAGCCGACGCCGGATGCCGAAGTCCAATCGGCATCGGCTTTGATGGTAGTTCCTCCATTGAAGTTCACGGTACCCGTTCCGGATACGCCCGACGAACCGATGTTCAGGGATGCCGTGTCGGACAACGTGATTGATCCGTTATTGATGGAAATGCCGGCCGTGTTGACGACGGAGGTGTTCTGGATGTTGAGCGAACCTGCCGTGCCGGAACCGTTGCCGATGTTGATGGTTCCGGTGGAACCGTTGACGGTGGACGAGCCTGTGATGTTCAGTGTACCCGTGCCGGACGTGCCCGTGTTGCCGATGTTGATGGCGCCACCGGCTCCGAGGGTGTAGGTGGCGCTGTTCATCGAGAGCGAAGCGCCGCTGTTGATGGATAGGTTGGCGGAGTTGACGGTTCCCGTCCAAACGTCGTTGAGACCGGAGATCACGGCGTCGCCGCTAAGGTTCAACCTTCCGGCGACGGTGTTGTGTCCGCCTATCGACAGGTAGCTGCCTGCGGCAATCTGCTTGCCGGTTCCCGTGGAGAGGTTGGCATATCCCTGTGCCGTGAGGGCGCCTGTGATCGTCGCATCCTGCGCGAAGTTGACGGCGGAGGCGATGGTGGATGTACCCGCCTGCAGGGTCAGAGATCCGGCTGTAACAAGAGCGTTGAATGTGCGCGTGGCGTGGGCTGCATCTCCGGCGAGGCCGAGGGTCAGCTTGCCCGTGATGTTCACGGCTCCGTTGGCTGTGGTGAACTGGCTGCCGTTGAGGGTGAGGTCGGAACCTGCGGACAAGGTGCCCTGGAGGGTGGTCAGAGTCGGATCAAGCGTCAGCGTGCTGGCAACATTGCCGAAGGTGATGTTGTGGCTCAGGGCTGTTGCGCCTGTGCCTTCTTTCAGCGTGATGGAGGCTGCACTGTTGTCGAAGACGAGAGCGCCCGAACCCGTGATGCCGAGAGTGCCTGAGTAGGTGCTTCCGTTCACCTGGAGGGTTGTGCTGGAGGCGATGTTGACCGTTCCTGCCAGATTGCTGCCCGCAGACAGGTTGAGATAGACAGTTCCCAAATTGATATTGAGCGTGCCGCTGAATGTTTTGCTGGAGCCGCCGATGGTCAGGGTGCCGGAACCCGTTTTCGTCAGAATGCCGGAACCCGTAATGTTTCCGTTGAGGGTGGCATTGTGGCCGTTGGTGTTGAATGTGGAGGCAGTCGAACCGTTGACGGCGTATGTGACGCCTGAAGCCGAACTCCAGTCGGCCGATGAGCCGATGGTCGTACCGCCGTTGAAATTAATGGTACCAGTACCGGATATGCCTGTTGAGCCGAGGTTCAGTGTTGCCGTGTCGGACAACGTGATCGATCCGTTGTTGATGACAATGCCGGCCGTGTTGACGACGGATGTGTTGCCGATATTGAGCAAGCCCGATGTGCCGGTGGCATTGCCGATTTTGATGGTTCCGGTGGAACCGTTGACGGTGGACGAGCCTGTGATGTTCAGTGTACCCGTGCCGGACGTGCCCGTGTTGCCGATGTTGATGGCGCCACCGGCTCCGAGGGTGTAGGTGGCGCTGTTCATTGAGAGCGAAGCGCCGCTGTTGATGGACAGGTTGGCAGAGTTGACGGTTCCCGTCCAAACGTCGTTGAGACCGGAGATCACGGCGTCTCCGCTAAGGTTCAACCTTCCGGTGACGGTGTTGTTGCCCCCGGTGGAGAGGTAGCTGCCTGCGGCAATCTGCTTGCCGGTTCCCGTGGAGAGGTTGGCATATCCCTGTGCCGTGAGGGCGCCTGTGATCGTCGCATCCTGTGCGAAGTTGATGGCGGAGGCGATGGTGGAGGTGCCCGCCTGCAGGGTCAGAGATCCGGCTGTAACAAGAGCGTTGAATGTGCGCGTAGCGTGGGCGGCGTCCCCGGCGAGGCCGAGAGTCAGCTTGCCCGTGATGTTCACGGCTCCGTTGGCTGTGGTGAACTGGGTGCCGTTGAGGGTGAGGTCGGAGCCTGCGGACAAGGTGCCTTGGAGGGTGGTCAGTGTCGGATCAAGCGTCAGCGTGCTGGCGACATTGCCGAAGGTGATGTTGTGGCCAAGGGTGGCGGCGCCGGTGCTTTCCCTCAGCGTGACGGTTGTTGCGCCATTACCGAAAACGAGGTTGCCGGTTCCCGTGATTTTCAAGGCGGAAGCATAGGTTCCGGTATTGAGTTGCAGCGTAGCTCCTGCGGCGATGCTGTAGGACTGCGCCATGGACAGGATATTGGCTGTCGAAACGTTCATGGCCAATGTGCCTGTGCTGACGGTGATGGACGTACCCGTGAAGGCTTTGTCGGCTCCGTTGATGGTCAGTGTGCCGCTGCCCGTTTTGGTGAGGCTGCCCGTTCCTGTGAGAGCTCCGGTGAGTGTGATGTTGAAGGTGCTGGAACTGATATTGGCGGCATTGGCGCCGAAAGCGATGGTGGATGTAGCGGATGAAGTCCAGTTGTCGATGGCGCGCAGCGTTGTGCCTGCTCCGAGGTTGATGGTACCCGTACCGGTGATGCCTCCGGAGCCGATGTTCAGACGCCCCGTGCCGCTCAGGGTGACGGATCCGTTGACGAGGGCAAGAGTCTGCGCATTGACGACAGCCGTGTTCTGAATGGTCAGGGAACCGGCGACCCCCGAACGCCCGACGGTGATGGTGCCCGTGTTGGCGTTGATGATGCCCGATCCGGTCACGTTCAGAGTGGCTGTACCCGATGATCCCTGGGAGCCGATGGTGATGGCGCCGCTTGCTGCAAGGTTCAGCGTGCCGCTCAGTGTGAGGGTGCCGCCGTCGTAAATGTTGACTGATCCCGCGCCGACGGTGCCGGTCATCGTGTTGCCGGCATTGTCGATGTCGATATTCTGGGAAATGGAAAGATTGGCTCCGATGGTTGCGTTCCCTCCGGTCGCAAGAAATTTCTGCGCGGTCACGCTGCCTGTGATATTGGTATAGGCTCCGGCATTTACTGTTCCCGAGATGCTGGTTCCTCCTGTGAAGGCTGTGCTGGCGATGTTGCCGGATTCTCCGGCCTGAAGGGTGAGCGATCCGGCTGTGACGAGCGCATTGAAGGTGCGAATCAAACCATTGTCGGCCTTGTTGATGGTCAAGGCATTGGTGACGGTTACGGCTGCTCCGAATGTCATCGTCGCATTGGCATTGATCGTCAAATTATTGAGAGATGTAATCGTGCCGGAGACCAAGGATGTGCTTTCGGAAAAGGTCAGGGCGCATGTATTCGAGCTGTTGTCGAATAGGATGGCGTTGGTAACGGTGTTTCCACTGCGGGCCTGAATGGAAGCAGTGCCTCCTTTAGTGAATTGCAGGGTCCCCGTACCGCTCAGTTTGAGGGTGCCGTATGCTCCGTTGGTACCCATGACCAGCGAGCTTGTACCCTGAATATCGTAAGCGGAGTTGAAACTGAGAAGATTGGCAAGAATAGTCGGATTGAGTACCAGTTTTCCCGATTTAACAGTCATCAGATCGACGAGAGTCAGCGTGGCAAAATCCGAAATGGTTAATGTACCCGTACCGTCTTTGGTAAACTGTGAGCCTGCCAGACTCAACCCGGTGAGAAGTGAAATCGTCGCACTGTCCGTACCTGTTACCGTGACCGTGTTGCTGCCCGTCGTCAAAATGACAGGCTGTGAAGAACCGTTCGTCAAGGTGATGTCGACGGCAGTTGCTGGTGCAACCATGGAAACCATGACGACTGAAAGCAGGGCAGGATGAAGATGAGGTTTCATGATGATGAAGGTGCGTGATACAACGTATCGTCTATGCGTCGACTATGCTCCTGCTCAGACTTGAGGTCAATAAGAAAATCTATCTTATAACAATGTAGTGTTAGTTTGTTTTTCTGCTGGAAATATTTTTTTGCATGTTGTTGATTTCTTTTTTCTGAAATTTTTATTTCTTTTATTTTCAATGCAAAATACAAGTTATTAGAATTAGTAATACAAGTGTGCAAAATGTTTGTGTAGGGATTTTTTCTTACCTAACACAAAAATTGTATAACCAGGATATAATCTTGTTAGTTTTTGTTAGTGTGTATACAATGAAAAATGAGAATTTCGAACCCAAAAAACGAAAAAATGAAGAGGAAATAAATCGGATGTGCAAATATCCGTTCCGCCATGCCTGATGGAAATGTTGCCGCATCTATCAAGATGCGTTTACCCAGCAAGGGGGCGCCGTGTCAGGTGCGGGAGGGCATGGCGTGGTTCAGCACGTCGATGCCGAGGCCCTGATGCTGCCAGCGGTGGTGCGCGGCGATGGATTGCGCCACGAAGTCGAGCGCGGAAGAGACGGCTTCGGGAAGGGGGAGGCCGTGCGCCAGCAGGGAGGCGATGGCGGAGGAGAGGCTGCAGCCCGTGCCGTGGGTGGAGACTCCGGAGATTTTATCCCGCGTCCATTCAAATGTTTGCCCGCCGGGGAGGGCGAGGATGTCGTGGCAGCGGTTGCTGAGATGGCCGCCTTTGCCGAGTACGGCGCAGCCGTATTTGCCGCAGAGGGCATGGGTGGCTTCTTTCAGCCGTGCGGCGGTAGTGATGGTCCCGCAGCCGAGAAGGCGGGCGAGTTCGTCGGTATTGGGGGTGAGGAGGGTGGTGATGGGGAGGATGTCGCTTTCGTAGGCGGTGATGGCGCTTTCGAGCATCAGGGGATCGCCTGCGGTGGCGATCATGACGGGGTCGACGACGAGGGGCAATCCGGACCGGCGCAGGAGGGGAGCGCAGGCGCCCACGATTTCGGGCGAGTAGAGCATGCCCGTTTTGACTGCGGCGACGGGGAATGTGTCGAGGCAGATGCGTACCTGGTCGGCGACGAGTTCCGGCTCAATGGCCTGGATGGCGCTGACATCGCCCGGCACTTCCGAGACGACGCAGGTGACGGCGGTGAGGGAGAAGACTCCCAGTGCGTGCGCTACCTTCAGGTCGGCCTGAATGCCCGCTCCCGAGGAGCAGTCGGAACCGGCGATGCTGAGGATGACGGGGGGAGTCATGGCGCGTGCTGGAAGGGGCGGCCATGCCGCAGCGCGGCGGCTTGCGGCATGGCGGCGGTGCCTGTTATCTGTATTGCAGGGTTTTGATCTGCTTGCCGAGGTGGTCGAGTACGGCCTTGTGGGCGGCATCGACTTCGGCGGCAGTCAAGGTTTTGTCTGCCGCCCGGTACAGGAAGGTATAGGCCATGGATTTGCGGTCGGCCGCGAGTTTGACGCCCGTCGGGTCGGCGAATACGTCGAAGCACTTGTAGCTGACGAGCAGGGGCTGTTTGGCTCCGGCGATGGCTTTCAGGATGTCCGCATTGGTGGTGGTGGCGGGTACGTCCATGGCTGCGTCGCGGGAGGAGCCGGGGAACTGCGGGAGTTCCTTGACGCGCATCGGCGCGGTGGCGATGTCCTGCAGCTTGCGGAGTTCGATGGCGCAGTAGTACGTTTCTTCCGGCAGGCCGAGTTCGCGGCAGCGGGCGATGTTCATCCGGGCGAAGTAGCCGCAGGCGGTGCCGTTGATCTGTACGTCCGCGCCGATGGCCGCTTCGGGGCGGGGGCGGGCAGGTGTGAGGGTGACGGCCGCATTCGGCACGAGGCTGCAGATGACGGCGGTGAGGTCTTCAAAGGAGATGTTGCCGGGTTTCGGATTGCTCCACGAGGCCGGGGCGGATTTGCCTGCCATGAAAATGCCGACGACGTCCGTTTCGATGTCCTTGCCCTTGCCGCCGCCCGTGTTGCGGAAGAAGCGGCCCATTTCGAAGAAGCGGAGGCTGGTCATGCCCTGGTTCATGTTGCGCACGGCGACGGAGACGAGGCCGGGGGCAAGCGAGGGGCGGAGGACGGCATGGTCTTCGCTGAGGGGGAGGGCGACGCGGATGACATCGCCTTCCATCAGGGGGCGCAGGGGCTGCGCGTCGCGGAGCTGCGGCACGGTGCCGTCCGGGGACTCGGTGGCGATGAGTTTGAGCGTCTGCGCTTCCCAGAAGCCGAGCGCGGCGAGGCGGCGGGCGAGGCTCATGCGGAAGTCGTGGGCGCGGTCTACGGCGGATTCTTCGCTGTAGCGGGCGATGTAGCGGGAGGGTATGTTGTCCAGCCCATACACGCGGATGATTTCTTCGAGAAGATCGCAGTCGCGTTTCAGGTCGAGACGCCACGGCGGGCAGTCCCAGTTGCCTTTGCCGTCGGTATCATTGCAGCCGAGGCGTTTGAGGATGGCGGCGGCTTCGAGGTGTGGCACGGCTCCTCCGGCCATGCGGTCGAGGGCGGACCAGTCGAGGTGGACGTTGTCGAGCGCGTAGTAGATTTTGGCTTCCGTCCCCTGTTCGATGACGGTGGCGGTCGGAGCCGCGCTTTCGGGGACGAGGGTAGGGGCCTGCCCGCCGACGCGGACGGGGCCTGCCGTGCCTCCGGCGATTTCGAGGATGAGCTGGCGGGCGCGGGCTGCGGCGCGGAGGACGTTCCACGGCGAGGTGCCGCGTTCGAAGCGGTAGGAGGAGTCCGAGCCGAGGGCGAGCCTGCGGGAGGTGAAGCGGATGCCGGAGCGCTGGAACCAGGCGGATTCGAGGACGATGTCCGTGGTGGCTTCGGTGACGCCGCTTTCGGCTCCGCCCATGACGCCGCCGAGGGCGAGCGCCTTGCCGGAGTGGTCCGCGATGACGAGGTCTTCAGGGGTGAGGGTGTAGGTGCCGCCGACGAGGGCTTGGAACTGCTCGCCGTCATGCGCGGGGCGCACGGCGATGCCTTCCGAGATTTTGGAGGCGTCGAAGGCGTGGAGGGGATGGCCGATTTCGTGGAGAACGTAGTTGGTGATGTCCACGATGTTGTTGATGGGGCGCAGGCCGATGGAGACGAGGCGTTCGGCGAGCCATTCCGGGCTGGGGCCGATCTTTACGCCGCTGATTTTGACGGCTGTGTAGAGCGGGCAGGCGGCGGGGGCTTCGAGGCGGATGTGGTCGCCCGCATCCGTGGTTTCGATGCTGCGGGCGGCTTCTTCGGCGGGATCCGCCTTGAGGGTGCGTCCGGTGATGGCGGCGAGTTCGCGGGCCATGCCCCAGTGAGAGAGGAGGTCGGGGCGGTTCGGCGTGATTTCGAGTTCGAAGATGGTGTCCGTCTTGACGAAGGTACGCACGGGGGTGCCGATCTTCATGTCTTCGGGGAGAATCCAGAGGCCGTGCGTGGCATCCGGCAGGCCGAGTTCGGAAGCGGAGCAGAGCATGCCGCGCGATTCGACGCCGCGGAGCTTGCCTTCCTTGATTTCAATGCCGCCGGGGAGCTGGGCGCCGGGCAGGGAGCAGGGCACTTTGTCGCCCACCTTGTAGTTCTGTGCGCCGCAGACGATCTGGCGGAGGGAGCCTTCTCCGGCATCGACCTGGCACACCTTGAGGCGGTCGGCCTGCGGGTGGGGGTCGGCGGAGACGACTTGTGCGACGACGACGAGGTCGCTTTTGACGCCGCGTTCCTGGATGCCTTCGACTTCAATGCCGGCGAAGGTGAGCATGTCGGAGATTTCCTGCGTGCCGAGCCCTTCGAGGTCGATGTATTGGGAAAGCCAGTTGAGTGAAACGTTCATGTGAGGAAAGGGGGGAAATGTTTATTGGAATTGGGCGAGGAAGCGGACGTCGTTTTCGATGAGGAGGCGGATGTCGCGGATGCCCCAGCGGATCATGGCGAGGCGTTCGAGGCCGATGCCGAAGGCGAAGCCGGAGAGTCCGGCGTAGTCGCTGCTGCCGCGCGAGGCGTCCACCGCTTCGAGGACGGCAGGGTCGATCATGCCGCAACCGGCGATTTCGATCCAGCGCGGAGCCTGTCCGGCGACGGTGAGCTTGACGTCGATTTCAAAGCTGGGTTCGGTGAAGGGGAAGAAGTGGGGGCGGAAGCGGACATCCGTTTCCGAGCCGAAGAGGGCTTTCAGGAAGTATTCGAGGGTACCCTTGAGGTCGCCGACGGTCACGTCTTTGTCCACATAAAGGCCTTCGATCTGGTTGAAGGCGGAGAGGTGGGTGGCGTCGATCTCGTCGCGGCGGTAGGCGGAGCCGGGGGAGATGATGCGGACGGGCGGCGCCTGCTTTTCCATGGCGCGCACCTGCACGGTGGAAGTATGGGTGCGGAGAAGCTTTCCGCTGTCGAAGTAGAACGTATCCTTCTCGTTGCGGGCGGGGTGGTCAGTCGGCGTGTTCAGGGCATCGAAGCAGTGGAACTCGTCTTCGATTTCAGGGCCTTCCGCGAGGGCGAAGCCCATGCGGCGCAGTACGCGGACGGCTTCGTCGCGCACGAGGGTGAGGGGATGAAGGCCGCCTGCGGGGAGGGAACGGGCGGGAAGCGTGAGGTCGATGCCTGCGACGGCTGCCTTGTCCGCCGCTTCCTGCAGGGCGTTCTGGCGTTCTTCGAGGGCGGCCGTGATGGCGGCGCGGGCTTCGTTGAGCATCTGGCCGACGGCGGGCTTGTCTTCCTTGGGCACGTCTTTCATGCCCTGCTGGGCTTGCGTCAGAGTACCCTTCTTGCCGAGAATGGCGACGCGGGCGTCTTCCAGCCCTTTCATGTCCGCGATTTCTGCGATGCGCGACATGGCTTCCGCTTGAATGCGTGCGATTTGGTCTTTCATACGTTCGCGAAGGACTATACGCGCGGCGGGGGGCGGGGTCAAGCCGTAACTGTGCGTCCGGCGGGAGTTCCCGGCAGCTTCGGCGCCAGGGCGGACGGCCTGCCGGGAAGCGGGCTTGGAGATGTTTTCGGATAGGGTTTGCGGGCTTGCGCCGCTTGACATGGACGGGGGCATTGCCTATACTTCGGGAGATGGGCGGTTCCGCGTCCACCGATTTTTTGAAAATTGATACGACGATGAACCGACTTACGATTCCCCCTCTCGATACGCAGGCCGAACAAAAAGCCGCCTCCCGCATGGACAGGCTGGCCAAGCCTCCTTACGCTCTCGGCAAACTGGAACCCCTCGCCGCCCGCATCGCCGGGATGGCGGGCAATCCCGCTCCGCGCCTCAAGGACAAGGCCGTGGTGCTGTTCGCCGCCGACCACCATATTGCCGACCACGGCCTGAGCCTGACAGGTGCGGAGGTGACGCATATCCAGACGCGCAATTTCATCGACGGCGGCGCGACCATCAGCGCGTTCACGCGCAATGCCGGGGCACGCCTCACGGTGGTGGATGTGGGAGTGGATTACGATTTCGGCGGCTATCCCGGCCTTGTGGACCGCAAGGTGATGCGAGGGGCGAACGATTTCAGCGAAGGCCCCGCGATGTCCCGCGAGCAGGCGGAACGATGCCTGGAAATCGGTATCGAAATGGCTCGCGCCGAGAAGGCGAAGGGGCTGGACATCATCGCCGCCGGGGAAATGGGCATCGGCAATACGACTCCTTCCTCCGCCATCGTCGCCGTGATGACGGGCAGCCCGGTGGAACTGGTCACAGGCAAGGGTTCCGGCGTGCGTGCGGACATCATCCGCCGCAAGATCGAGCTGATTGAAAAGGGCATCTCCCTGAACCGGCCCGATCCGAACGACGCCATCGACGTACTCGCGAAGGTGGGCGGCCCGGAGATCGGAGCCATGGCCGGGCT
Organism: Neoakkermansia glycaniphila; assembly: GCF_900097105.1. Lineage (GTDB taxonomy): Bacteria > Verrucomicrobiota > Verrucomicrobiia > Verrucomicrobiales > Akkermansiaceae > Akkermansia > Akkermansia glycaniphila. The sequence continues at coordinate 2,789,586 of NZ_LT629973.1, forward strand.
GATGCTCGGAGCGGCCTCGCTGCGCGTGCCGATCGTGATCGACGGGTTCATTGCCGGAGCCGCCGCCGCCATTGCGCAGGGAATCGACCCCGCCGTGGCTCAATACTTCATCGGTTCGCATACCTCGGCGGAACCCGGCCATGCCCTGATCATGAAGCATATCGGCGTGACGATGTACCTTGATCTCGGCATGTGCCTCGGCGAAGGCACGGGAGCGGCTCTCTTCTTCCCGATACTGGATGCGGCGACGCGCATTCTTTCCGAGATGAAGACGATCGACGAAATGTGCATCATTCAGAACAAGTGACCTCCTTTCCATGCTCCGCCTGTTGACCGGTATTCGTTCCGCCTTCGGTTTCCTGACCCGCATTCCCGTGGGGCCGTGGCCGCTGCAGCGGGATCTGCACGGCATTTCCGCGTGGCTGCCGCTCGTCGGCATCGTCGTGGGCGGATTGGCCGGGCTGCTGCTGTGGGGAGCCTCTCTGATGTTCCCCCCGCTTCTGTGCGGCGTGATCGCCTGTGCGGTCTGGGTGGTGGTGACGGGCGGCCTGCATCTGGACGGCGTGGCCGATTGCGGCGACGGCCTGCCGGTGGAAGTCTCCCGCGAGCGGCGGCTGGAGATCATGAAGGATTCCCGGCTCGGTACCTTCGGCGGCACCTTTCTGTTGTTCAATCTGGGGTTCAAGGCTGCGGCTCTGGCCTGCCTGGCCGGAACGGGAAGCGTATGGATGATGATCGTTCCCTGCGCTCTGGCCGGACTGCTCGCCCGCGCCCAGATATTCATCGCCATGCAGTACCCGAGTGCAAGGCCGGGCGGCATGGGCGACGCGTTCCGGCAGGGGACGCGCCCCGTGCATGCGTGGATCGCCGCCGCGACGACTCTCGCCGCCTGTGCTGTGGCGGGAATCAGGGGATGGGATGCGCTGGCCGTCGCGCTGGCGGGATCGTTCCTGATGCTTTCCTACGCCCGCCGGAGGCTGGGCGGCGTGACAGGCGACGTGTTCGGCTGGACGGTGGAAAGCACCGAATGGCTTGTGCTGCTGACTTTCTGCGCCTTCTGATGAAATGCCGCGTTCCAGGACTGAAGATCGGAGGCACGTCGTTCATCGTGCCGGATGATTACGTGCCCGCCGTGCGCGGCTGCGCCGAATATCTGGACGATATTTCGCTGCTGCTGCTTCAGGTCGGGCCGAAAGGCGAATACCTGCTGCCCGCATCCGATATTGACGAGCTGAAACGCATCGGAGACGGCGAGGGGCTGACATGGAACGTTCACCTGCCGACGGACGGCGATTATTCCTCCGACAAGGCCGCGCTCGAATTTACGGACAACCTCTGCCGGGCCATCGACCGCACCCTGCCGCTCGCGCCCCATTCCTGGGTGCTGCATGTGGAAGCGGACAAGACGCCGCGCGAATATATGGTTCCCCCGCTGACGGAAGCGGAGACGGAACGCGCCCTTGCCTCGCTGGAGCGCGTGCGGCATCATTTGCCCGCTCCGGAATATCTCGCTCTGGAGAATATCGAATGGCATCCGGCCGATTATCTGGACGGCATTCTGGAGCGGATGCCCTTTTCCCGCTGTTTCGACATGGGCCACGTGTGGAAAGACGGGCATAAGCCCGAAGAGCTGCTCGACAGATGGCTGCCGGAAATCCGCATGTGCCACCTCCACGGACTCGAAAAACGCGACCACAAATCCCTGCACCACATGCCGGAAGACAAGCTCGATGCCCTGCTGCACAAGCTGTGGGACATCCGCTTCGAACCCGTGATTACGCTGGAGGTCTTTACGCTGGACGACTTCCTGAACTCTCACCAAGCCATGATGCAATCTTATGAACGCTACCGACGACTTTACTCCTGAACCGGGACGCTCCTCCCTTACCCTTGTGCTGGGCGGTACGCGCAGCGGAAAAAGCGAACTGGCCGAAGGCATCGCCGCCCGCTGCGGTTCCCGCATCGTCTATGTGGCGACGGCGGAAGTTCTCTCCGGCGCAGGCAGCATGCAGGAGCGCGTGCGGAGGCATCGCGAACGACGCCCCGCCGACTGGGCGACGCTCGAATTCCCCCGCCATGTGGCCGCCTCCGTTCGCCAATCCGGCGCACTGGCCGGAGCCGATGCCGTGATGCTGGATTGTGTGACGCTGCTGGCGAGCAATACCCTGTATGCCGGGGATCCCGAAGACGGTGCAGCCTTTGAAACCCGGCTGCGCGAAGAACTCGACGGGTTGACCGAACTGGCGGCAAGCTCCGGCCTGCCGTGGATTGTCGTCAGTTCCGAAGCGGGATTGGGCATCGTCTCCGGCAGCCGTGAAACGCGTCTGTTTTGCGACGGCCTCGGCCTGGCGAACCAGTGGCTGGCGCAGAAGGCTGATGCCGTATTCCTGTCTGTGGCTGGGCTTCCCTTGAGGTTGAAATAGGGAAATTTCTAACTAAATTTTCAGGAAAGGCGATTTTTCCTTTTCGACCACGCGCCCCTATAGTATTGTTGGGGCGATCCCCTCCATGTACTATTCCTACGCCCACTCTCTCCCCGGTACCACCGACCTCAACCTGTGGGAACCGATCTATACCTATGAAGGAGACGGTTCCTCGACCATCGGCCATGCCAACCGCACGGCCGAGCTGTGCGCCCGGTTCGCCGAGGCCATGACCTTCGGAGTGAACGATGAGTGGAGGAAATGGGGGTGGCGGCTCGGGCTCTGGCACGACCTTGGCAAATTCTCCCGCGAGTTCCAGAAGCACATCGGTGCGACCGGAGATTCGGAAGAAGAGCATGCCGCGACGGGCGGCCGGGTAGACCATTCCTCCGCCGGAGCGAAATACGCGATGGAGCAGAATCCCGTTCTCGGCGATTTCATGGCCTACGCGATTGCCGGGCACCACGGCGGCCTGCCGAAAGGAACGGCATTGTTTTACGAACGTTTGAAGGGAGACCATCCCGAATGGCGTTCGTTCGCCCACCCCGACCTCCTGAAGCACGACCCTGTGAAGAAGCTCTGGAGCGACGATGCCCTGGCTCTGCTGAATGAACCCCGCCGATTCGGGTATGCGACGGCCATGCAGATCCGCATGATGTTCTCCTGCCTCGTCGATGCCGACTTCCTTTCCACGGAAGCTTTCATGAATCCCGCCCAGCAGGCGGAACGCCCCCGGTGGCCCGGCGACATCCTCGACCGCATGAGCGGCATGCTGGAAAGCCGCCTTTCCGCTTTGGAGGAAGGGGCTGCACCCGGCAAAATCTCCTCGCTGCGGGCGGAAATCCACCGCTCCTGCTTCGATCATGCCGACCGAAAGCCCGGCGTGTACCGCCTCAATGTGCCGACGGGAGGTGGAAAAACATTGTCCTCCCTCAGTTTCGCACTGCGCCATGCCGTGCAGCACGGCCTGCACCGCGTCATCTATGTGATTCCCTATACCAGCATCATCGAACAGACGGCGGAGGAATTCCGCAAGGTATTTGCCGAACTCTCCGAAGAGCTGGGGCATGATTGCGTACTGGAACACCATTCCAATATCGAGGCCGACCGCGATACGGTGATGACCAAGCTGATGTTCGAAAACTGGGATGCGCCGCTGATCGTGACGACGAACGTGCAGTTCTTCGAATCCCTGTTTGCCCACAAACCGTCTGCCTGCCGCAAACTGCACCGCATCGCGCGTACCGCCGTCATCTTCGACGAGGCTCAGGCCTTGCCCGCCAACCTGCTGGCTCCCTGCCTCGAAGCGATGAAAACCCTGCGCCGTGATTACGGCTGCACCCTCGTCCTCTGCACGGCCACACAGCCCGCCCTCATGCACCGCAAGGATAAATTCCCCATCGGCTGGCAGGAAACGGAGGTGGAAAGTCTGCTCGGCGACGAACAGGAAGCCATGCTGGCCCGCGAGATGAAGCGTGTGGAGATCGCCCACCTCGGTACGCGGAGCAGGGAAGAAATCGTCGAACACTTTCTGGGCCTCGGCGTCGGCTCAGCCCTGCTGATCGTCAACACGACACGGCAGGCGCAGGAACTTTTCTCCGCGCTGCGGGCATCTCTGCCGGACGGTACAGCATGCCGCCACCTCTCCGCCCGCATGTGTCCGCAGCACCGCAGCGAAGTGTTGCGAGAAGTCCGCTCCCTGTTGAAGGAAGGTCTGCCTGTGGTGCTGGTGGCGACGCGCGTCGTCGAAGCCGGGGTGGACATCTCCTTTCCCGCCGTTTACCGCGAACATGCGGGCATCGACTCGCTGGCGCAGGCCGCCGGACGCTGCAACCGCCACGGCGAAATGCCCGGCGGCGGGCTTGTCTTCTCCTATGAAGCGTCGGATGCAGACTTACCGCCCGTTCTCGTCGATCTGGTCGCCGCCGCCCATGCCGCCCGCGACGTGCGCGATACCAACCCCGGTGCCGACATCCTGGCTCCCGACATCGTGAGAAGATTTTTCGAATTGTACTACAAAACGCGCGGCGACCAGACCGGGCATTGGGATGAACACGGCGTACTGGATCTCAGCAGATGCACCGCCGAAGAGACCGGTTTCCGCCATATCGGCTTCCCGGAGATCGCCCGGAAGTTCCAGCTCATTCCGGGAGGCCAGCACAGCGTGATGATTCCATGGGGTGAAGAAGGGGAAAGTCTCCGCGCCGAGTTGCAGAAGCGGAAAAGCCTCGGTATTCTGCCCGACAGGAAACTGTTCCGCCGGATTCAGGCGTGCAGTATCCAGATTTACCTCCAGGACTGGAATTTTCTCGAACGGCAGGGGCGAGTGGAAAGCTATGCCGACGGCATGGTATACGTACTTCCGACTCTCGACAGCTATTACGATTCTCACATGGGCTTCCTGCCCACCAAAAATTACGACCCGAACCAAACACTCTACAACTGCTAATTCATGCCTAAAACCGTCAAACTCCATGTCTGGGGTGATTTCGCCTGCTTCACGCGTCCGGAACTGAAAGCCGAACGTTTCAGCTACGACGTCATCACTCCGTCCGCAGCCCGGGGCATCCTCGAGGCCATTTACTGGAAACCCCAAATGTGCTGGGTTATCGACCGCATTCACGTGCTGAAGCCCATCCGCTTCACCCAGATCCGGCGCAACGAACTCGGCGTCAAAATGTCCAAACCCAAGGCCGAACTGCTGCAGGGCGGCATGGGCAATGTGGGCATCAACATCGAGGACGCCCGCCAGCAGCGCGCCGCCACCGTGCTGAACGGAGTCGGCTACGTCATCGAAGCCCATGTGGAACTGAGAAGCCGGGATGAAAACCCGGAAATCGATTCCGAAACCAAGCACTTTGAGATGTTCTGCCGCCGTGCGGCAAAAGGCCAGTGCTTCCACCAGCCCTACTTCGGCACGCGCGAATTCCCCGTCGATTTCACCCTTCTGGAAGACGGCGACATGCCTGCCTCCGAACTGCCGGAAGAGCAGCAGAACCGCCACCTCGGCATGATGCTGCACGACATCGAATACATACCCGACAAGAAAGGCAAGATCGTCAGTTCCAACGACGGCCGTCGGTTGACAGCCAACCCCCGCTTCTTCATGGCGGAGCTCCGCGGGGGCATCCTCGACGTTCCGCCGCTCGCACAAACCCACTCCTGACGTATGATTCTTCAACAACTTTCAGCCCTGTACGACCGCCTCGCCGCCGATTCCGAACGCGGCGCAGACCTGCCGACGCTCGGCTTCAGCAAGCAGAACATTTCCTATGCCGTCGTGTTGAAGCCGGACGGAACCCTCGTTGCCTTCGACGACATCCGCGTCGAAGTGCCGAAAGGCAAAAAAACGGCCATGGTCTCCCAGAAACGCATGGTTCTGGGCGGGACGAAACCCTCCGGCTCCGGTCTGAACCCCTGCTTCCTGTGGGACAACACGGGCTACCTCCTCGGCTACAAGGGCAGCGGAGAAGAGAAGGCGGAAAAGCGGGCGCAGGAAGCCTTCGCCGCCTTGCGCGACAAGCACCTTGCCCTCGAAACGGTCGTCAACCATCCGCAGTATTCCGCCGTCTGCCGCTTCCTCGAAGCGTGGGATCCGGCGCGTGCGCCCGAACTTTTCACCAATCCCGACCTGCTGACGGGTAACGGGATTTTCCGCATACAAGGCGAGGAAGACTACGTTCACGAGCTGCCCGAACTCCGCTCCTGGTGGCTCGACGGCGGCGAAGACCTCTGGAAAGGTGCCGACGGCAAGAAAGCCAAAGACGAGGGAGAGAAAGGCATGTGCCTCGTCACCGGACGCATGGCGAAAATCGCCGTGCTGCACGAACCCATCATCAAGGGCGTCGCCAATGCCCAGTCGATGGGCGCGAAGCTCGTCTCCTTCAACTGCAATTCCTTCACCTCCTTCGCCAAGGAGCAGAGCGCGAACGCCCCCGTCGGCGAACATGCCGCCTTCGCGTACTGCAATGCGCTCAACTACCTTCTGGGCAGGCAGGAAACTCGCCAGTTGATCGGCGATTCCACCACCGTCTTCTGGGCGGATGTGCCGCCTGCGAAAATGGAAATGCTGGAGAGCATCGTCGGACGCGCCATCTCTCCCCCACGGGATGCCATGCACGCCGGAAACCTCTCCCGCGTACAGGAGGTGCTGGACAAGCTGGCTCAAGGCAAATTGAAAAAGGACGACCTCGACGATGCCGGGGCTCCGTTCTATATCCTCGGCCTGTCGCCCAATGTTTCGCGCCTCTCCATCCGCTTCTGGTTTGAATCCACCTTCGGCGAGCTGATGGAATCTGTGCAGCGGCATTACGACGCTCTGCGCCTGCAACCGCAATGGACGGAAAAGAACAGCAAAAATCCCGACCCGAAGTTGATTGCTCCGAACTCCATCCTCCGCGAAACGGCGCGTGAACCGAAAGACATCCCGCCGCTCTTCTCCGCGGCACTGATGCGCTCCATCATCGGCGGTGCGCCCTATCCGGACGCCATCGCACAGGCTATCCTGCGCCGCATCTCCATCGACCACGACGTCAACTACATCCGCTGCTCCTACCTCAAGGCGTGGCTCCTCCGCAAAAAATCAACCGAAACACAATCCATCATCACCCCCATGATAAACAAGGACAACAAAGAACCCGGCTACCTGATCGGGCGGCTCTTCGCCGCCTATGAAAAGACCCAGCTCGACGCCAACAGAGACCGCAAGCTGAACAGAACCATCCGCGACAGCTTCTACTCCAGCGCATCCGCCACGCCCCGGGGCGTGATGGCCCGCCTGCAGCGGCTGTACTCCCACCACCTCAACCAGCTCGACCCGGGAGCCAAGATCAACCGCGAAAAGCTCATCCAGAGCATCGTCGGCGACCTGACGGCCATCCCCGCCCACATGAGCCTTGAGCAGCAAGCGCAATTTACACTCGGCTACTACCAGCAAATGCAGGATTTCTACACCCCGAAGAACGACCAGGAAAAAACCGAACAGGAATAAACCGCCACCACATTTTTCAACAACCAACCAAAATACCACAATACCATGAATAAAATCGACTTTGTCCTCATCTACGATGCCCTCGACGCCAACCCCAACGGAGACCCCGATGCCGGCAACATGCCGCGCGTGGACGTCGAAAGCGGCCACGGCCTCGTCACCGACGTATGCCTCAAGCGCAAAATCCGAAACTTCGTCCAGCTCACCCGCGACGGGCAGCCCGGCTGCGACATCTACGTCCGTGAAAAAGCCATTCTCAACAACCAGAACGAACGCGCCTACCAAGGCATCAAAAAGGAAGCGAAGAATGCCGACCAGGCCGTCAAAGATGAAGCCCGTGCCTGGATGTGCCAGAACTTCTTCGACATCCGCGCATTCGGCGCCGTGATGACCACTGATGTGAACTGCGGACAGGTGCGCGGCCCCGTGCAGCTCTCTTTCTCACGCTCCGTGGACCCCGTCTTCAGTGCGGAATACGCCGTCACACGTTGCGCCGTCACGACCGTCAAGGAAGCCGAAAACCAGAAGGGCGACAACCGCACCATGGGTCGCAAATACACCATCCCCTATGCCGTTTATACCACGCGCGGATGCGTGAACCCCTTCCTCGCCGCCCAGACCGGATTCAACGAATCCGACTGGGAACTCCTCAAGGAATCCCTCGTCCACCTCTTCGATTTCGACGCCTCCGCCGCACGCCCCGCCGGCTCCATGGCTGTCCGTAAGCTTATCGTCTTCAAGCACGAAAGCCAGCTCGGCAACGCTCCGGCTCATAAACTGTACGACGCCGTCAAAATCGTTCGCAAGGAAGGCATCGACGCTCCGCGCTCCATCGAAGACTACGACATCATCATCGACAAGGCTGCCATCCCGGCCGGTGTCACCGTCGAAGAAATCGACTGCTAACCCCATCCTTCCGGCAGCGGCAATCCTCGGCCTGCCGCTGCCGGATACCCTTGCCCATGGAAGACGGCCTCCCCATCTCCTCCCTCCAGCACTACATCTATTGCCCGAGACAGTGCGCTCTCATCCACGTCGAACGCCTGTGGGCGGACAACATCCACACCGCGAGCGGCAGCATCGAACATGAACGCGTCGATGCCGGGCAGGGCAACACCTCTCGGGGCATCCGCATCGAACGGAGCGTCCACCTCCTCTCCGAACGCTACGGCATGCAGGGAGTGGCGGACGTCGTCGAATACCACGGCCCCCGGGGACGGTACGACCGCATCGTACCCGTCGAATACAAGCACGGCAAACCCAAGGCTCACCGTGCAGACGAAGTGCAGCTCTGCGCGCAAGCCATTTGCCTCGAAGAAATGCACGGCATGGACATCGAACGAGGCTACCTCTTCTACCTCAAACCCCGCCGGAGAACAGACGTCCTCTTCGATGAAGAACTGCGAAACCTCACCATCCGGACCATTCTCGACGTGCGTTCCCTCATCGACAACGGTGAAACTCCTCCGGCCCGCTATGAAAAAAGCTGCGAGCAATGCTCCATGATCGACCTCTGCCTCCCGCACCTCGGCCCGCACATGAAAGGCATCGGCAAAGTCCCCGCCTCGCAGTACAACGACCGCCAATTCTCCCTCCTCCTGAACAACGAACCGTCCGAACCTTGAAACAGCACCTGAACACCCTCTACGTCACCCGGGAAGGAGTATGGCTCGCCAAAGACGGGGAAACCGTCAGCATCATCGACCATGGCTCCTCTCTGATGCGCGTACCCCTGCATAACCTCGAATCCATCATCACCATGGGGTGGGACATCGGCGTCTCTCCCCAGCTCCTTGCCGCCTGCGCGGCAAGCGGCATCCGCCTCTCCTTCTGCGACCCCAACGGGCGTTTTCTCGCCGCCGCTACGGGATTCACCCCCGGCAACGTCCTGCTGCGAAGGGCGCAATACCGTTGTGCGGACCAGCCCGAAGCCGCTCTGAACATCGCTCGGGAAATGATCGCCGCCAAAATCCTCAATGCCCGCCATGTCCTCCTGCGTGTCGACCGCGACCGCTCGGGCATCAACCTCGAGCCTGTCATCTCCTCTCTGGCATACTCGGTGCAGGCCGCCCGAAAAGCGCGCGACGCCGCCGAACTTCTTGGCATAGAAGGTAACGCGGCGGACGCCTACTTCTCCGCCTTCCCGACAGCCATCGCCCACGATGACCCGGCCTTCATCTTCTGCGGACGCTCCCGGAGGCCTCCGCGCGACTCCGTCAACGCCCTCATGTCCTTCGTTTACGCCTTGCTGGCGCACGACTGCCGCTCTGCGCTCGAATCGTGCGGCCTTGATGCAGCCGTCGGCGTCCTGCACCGCGACCGGCCGGGCCGCCCCGGACTGGCCCTCGACCTCATGGAAGAATTCCGCGCCGTACTGGATGACCGCCTCGTCCTCACCCTCATCAACCGCCGCCAGATCAAACCGGGCGACTTCACTCGGGAAGAAAGCGGCGCCGTCTTCCTCAAAGAAGAAAGCCGGAAAATCGTCCTCAGCGCATGGCAGGAACGCAAAAAGGAAACCATCATGCACCCCGTCATCGGCGAAAAAATCACCATCGGCCTGCTGCCGCACATTCAGGCGCGCCTGCTCGCCCGCCACCTGCGCGGCGATGTGGACGCCTACACCCCCATGCTTTGGAGATAACATGTTCGTCATCATCAGCTATGATGTGGCTACGGCCACGAGGACGGGAGCCCGGAGACTGCGGCGCATTGCACGCATCTGTGAAAACTACGGACAGCGCGTGCAGAACTCCGTCTTCGAATGCAAAATCCCGCCGAACCTCTTTGTCTCCGTCAAACAGCAGCTCCTCGATACCATGGACCCGGAAGAAGACAGCCTGCGCTTCTACTTTCTGGGCAAGGATGATGAAGGGAAAATCCTCCATGTCGGAGCCAAGAAAAGCTACGACATCGACGGCACGCTCATCATCTGAAACATCAATCGACCGCAGGCAGGGCGCAACACGCGCGAACCCCAAGCTGTACCGAAATTCCCGGAACATCCGCGAAATCGGCAACAGCCTCGTGTTCATCAGATTGACAAACAAGCCCGCTTTATGAAGTTGTCAAATAATGTATATTGACAGCTCGTCGGCGGAAATAAAGGAATTGCCTCTTTGGTGACAACATGTTACAAAGTGGCAGTCGCACCCCTCGCGGGTGCGTGGATTGAAACCGGAAAACCGTCACATCAAGCCACACGTCATCCCGTCGCACCCCTCGCGGGTGCGTGGATTGAAACGCGAGATATGGTTGACAAAGGACGGGAATGCGCCGTCGCACCCCTCGCGGGTGCGTGGATTGAAACAACATCAGAAATATCGTGCGAGCATACGATAGCGGTCGCACCCCTCGCGGGTGCGTGGATTGAAACAACACAGGCATCATGGAGATGCAGCGTGCGACGAAGTCGCACCCCTCGCGGGTGCGTGGATTGAAACACCGATACCCGCGGCCGCCGCTTCGAGTTCGGCCGGTCGCACCCCTCGCGGGTGCGTGGATTGAAACTCCGATGGTCAGCCAATTGCCCAGTACATCACAAGTCGCACCCCTCGCGGGTGCGTGGATTGAAACTTGAGGTGCTGACCGCCAGTCGCAAGCTTGTCATGGTCGCACCCCTCGCGGGTGCGTGGATTGAAACCGATGATGCGGGAAAACGTGTCGGGCGTGGAGGGTCGCACCCCTCGCGGGTGCGTGGATTGAAACGGGTACTGCACGACATTGCGTATGCCTGCCGACGGTCGCACCCCTCGCGGGTGCGTGGATTGAAACCCGCTGCCTGTCGCAGCCTCTGCTAGAACGGAATGTCGCACCCCTCGCGGGTGCGTGGATTGAAACCCGGTCGGGGAATCCCGCACGTATTCCCGGTCGCGTCGCACCCCTCGCGGGTGCGTGGATTGAAACTTGAGGTGCTGACCGCCAGTCGCAAGCTTGTCATGGTCGCACCCCTCGCGGGTGCGTGGATTGAAACTGTTGTCGATGGCTTCTTCGATCATGTCCACGAAGTCGCACCCCTCGCGGGTGCGTGGATTGAAACACGGACTCATATCGCAACGGCAGCAACATGGCCAAGTCGCACCCCTCGCGGGTGCGTGGATTGAAACGACGGCGAGGATGGCATCCGTGGCGTTGCAGGCTGTCGCACCCCACGCGGTTGCAGCGGGGTTGCAGCGGGGTTGCAGCGGGGTTGCAGCGGGGTTGCAGCGGGGTTGCAGCGGGGTTGCAGCGGGGTTGCAGCGGGGTTGCAGCGGGGTTGCAGCGGGGTTGCGCTTTGTTGGGGTAAGGGCCGTTTACTGAACGTTGTAGATGTTCATGGCGGCTTCGATGCCGTGGGTAGCGGCGTAACGGGCGGCATCCGCCGCCTTTTCGATGGAGACACCGAGGAGTTCCTGTTCGTCAGGGCGGAATTTGCCGAGTACGTGGGCGGTCATTTCCTTGCCGCCGGGGGCTCCTATGCCGATGCGGAGGCGGGGGAATTTGTCTGTGCCCAAGTGGGCGATGAGGGATTTGATGCCGTTGTGTCCTCCGGCAGATCCGCCGGGGCGGAGTTTGAGGGTTCCGACAGGGAAGGCGATGTCGTCGTAGATGACGAGGATTTGTTCGGGGGAGAATTTGAAGTACCGCATGAGGGGGCCGATGCTGGCTCCCGAGTCGTTCATGTAGGTTTGCGGTTTGACGAGGAGGACGCCGGGGCCTGCGGCCAGTTCGGCTTTTCTCGCTTTGTCAAGTTTGTAGGGTATATTCCAGTGGCGTGCCAGCGCATCAAGCGCCATGAACCCGACGTTGTGCCGGGTTCCGGCGTATGTCTGCCCCGGGTTGCCGAGGCCGACGATGATGCGAGGCACGCTGCTCATGGATGGGTCAGCATTCGCGCATTTGGCATGCCGGGATGGTGAGGGACCTGTTGACGGCGTTCAGGTAGGCGCGGACCGAGGCTTCGATGATGTCGGTGGCGGCGCCTTTGCCGGAGACGGGTTTGCCTGTGCCGAAGTCGACTTTGACGAAGACTTCGCCGACGGAGTCCTGCCCCTGCGAGGCAGCCCGTACGTTGTATTCGACGAGTTTGCCTTTTGTTTTGGTGATGCGGTCGATGGCTTTGAAGACGGCGTTGACCGGGCCGTTGCCCGTGGCGCAGTCTTCGCGTTTGTCGTTGTCGATGATGAGGCTGAGCGTGGCGGTGGCGCGGGCGTGAGTGCCTGCGACGAATTGGATGAAGTCGAGGCTCCAGAGTCCCTGTTGGCTGTCCAGCGAGTCGTTGACGAGGGAGGAGATGTCGTCGTCATAGACGAATTTCTTGGAGTCGCCTACTTTTTTGAAGCGTTCGAAGACGTGGGTGAGTTCTTCTTCCGTGAGGACGTAGCCGAGTTTTTCGAGGCGTTGGCGGACGGCGGCTCTGCCGGAGTGTTTGGTGAGCGGGAGTTCCGTCGCGCCCCAGCCGATGGTTTCAGGGTCGATGATTTCGTAGGTTTCTCGTTTGCTGAGGATGCCGTGCTGGTGGATGCCGGAGCCGTGGGCGAATGCGTTTTCACCGACGACAGCCTTCGATCGCTGGACGGGCATGCCGCTCATGCGGGCGACGACCTGCGAGGTTTTGACGATTTCCTTGATGTGGACGCCGTGGGTGACTCCTCCGAAGGCTTCCGGGCGGGTGGAGATGGCCATGATGACTTCTTCCAGCGCGGAGTTGCCTGCGCGTTCGCCGATGCCGTTGATGGCTCCTTCGACCTGCCGGGCTCCCGCCTTGACGGCTGCCAGCGAGTTGGCGACGGCAAGGCCGAGGTCGTTGTGGCAGTGGACGGAGATGATCGCCTGTTCGATGTTGGGCACGTTTTCCTTGAGGTAGGTGATGATGCGTGCGTATTCGTCCGGTGTGGTGTAGCCGACGGTGTCGGGGATGTTGACGGTGGTGGCTCCGGCTGCGATGACGGCTTCGACGACCTGTGCGAGGTAGTCGAGTTCGGTGCGGGAGGCGTCTTCTGCGGAAAATTCGATGTCCTGCACGTATTTTTTGGCATGGGCGACGCCTTCGACGGCCATGACGAGGATTTCCTCTTTGGTTTTCTTGAGTTTGTACTCGCGGTGCAGGGGGCTGGTGGCCAGGAAGATGTGGACACGTGCGCGGTCTCCGGCAGGAGCCAGAGCTTTGACGGCGGCATCGATGTCGCCAGGCACGCAGCGTGCGAGGCCTGCGATGGTGCAGTGTTTGATTTCCGTGGCGATGGTGTGGACTGCTTCAAAGTCTCCGTCAGAGATGCAGGGGAAGCCTGCTTCGATGATGTCCACTCCCAGTTTTTCTAGCTGACGGGCGACTTCGAGCTTTTGACGAAGGTTCATGGAGGCCCCGGGGCATTGTTCTCCATCTCTCAGTGTCGTGTCAAAGAAGCGTATTTGATCAGCCATATTATTATGTTGGTTTGAATCCGCACTATAACATGGCGATGCGGGTATGCAAGTGCCCAACCTGTCATGGTGGCGGGTTGGGTTCGCAGGGCAAGAAGTTCCCTGTTCGGGGCGAGTATGCGGTTAACGGGCCGGGGGTGTGGCGGGCTGTGCCTGTTGCTGCGCGACGAGCGAAGGATCCAGTGAGAGGACATTCGCCAGTTCGGGCGTGACCAGCCCGTTGAGGATGAGCCGGTCGATTTGTCCGGATACGTTATTCCATGCCGAATTGAATTGATCCTTGAGTTGCAGGACTTCCTTTTCCTCTTCGGCGGTCGGGTCGGGCAGTTCGCTTTGCCGGACGGCGATGGCGTTCATTGTCATCCTCTGGGTTTCAAGCTGCGGGATGGCGTTCCGGATGCTTTCCGCATCGTAGCACATGCTCAGGATGCTGTCCGTGGCATGGAGGAGTTCGATCAGTTCCTGCGCGAGGATGTAGTGTGGGGAGGAGGGTTGGCTTTGTTGCGCTTCACCGGAAACCGCCAAGGCGGGCATGGCGAGGGGCAGGAAGCAGATGGCTGTGTTCATCGGGATGAGTGTGGGTTGCGGAGCCGCTGTGCCGTACCGCAGGAGGGGCAGCGGAACCATTTGAAGAGCAGGATGTGCAAGGCAGTGGGGACGACGCGACCCAGGCCCCAGATCGTGTGCATTTTCCTGTTGCGCACATAGCGTTGCCACGAGAAGATGCGTATTTTACAGACGCTGCACCGGCATCGGAAGGAGACGATCAGGTAGAGGAAGAGGATTAGGCCGATGAAGGCGAAGGCGATGATGTGCCAGCGCAACAGCGCATGATTGAAGAGGAGGATGTACGGCAGCAGGAAGATCAGGGAGAGGCCGCACAGCCAGAAGAGGATGGCGATGACTGCACCGAGCCATGTACGGATCGGCGTGGTGTGCCGGATGCCGCGAGGATGCATGTAGCGTTCCGAGACGGATCGATCGGCAGTTTCTTCCCTTGCCTTGCGGTGCGAGGCTGCCGGGGTGCGCTTGTGGTGCGTCAGGACGGGGAGCGCTTTTCCTCCAAGGCGGTTGGGCAGGTTGTCTGTTTCTTTGACGGCACCGGTTTCCTGTTCCTGCGGGACGGCCGTTTCTTCCCGGACGATGGTCTGAGCCTGGGCGATCCATCCTTCTACCAGCCGTTCGTCGGGAAGGGGGAGGTTGCGTTCGAAGTGGGTGTTTGCCAGCCGGAGGTCGTTCAGCAGTTGTTCCGCATTGTACCTTGCCAGTGTGGCGGGGGACTTTACTCCCAGTATGTCGAGCAGTTCGCGGTGTTCGGCGGTCAGGTGGACGATGCGGTTCATGGACGCAGGTTTGGTGCTGGCGTTATAGCAGGGCGGAGAGCATTCCGGTCAGTTGTGCCTGTTTGCTCTGCCATTCGGTCAAGCGGGCGCGTTCCTGTGCGACGACATCGGCGGGTGCGCGGTCGATGAAGCCTGCATTTCCGAGTTTACCTTCGCATTTGGAGATTTCCCGGGCGATTTTTTCGAGTTCCTTGCGGATGCGTTCGCGTTCGGCGTCTACATCGACGAGGCCTTCGAGCGGGAGGAAGAGTTCACCGAGGGGGGTGAGGCTGGCAGGTGTTCCTTTTTCGGCTGCGTAGGCAGGTTCGATGCCGACGGTTTCGGCTCCGGCCAGCAGGGCAAGGCGGGAGGCGGTGTCGGGGTCGACATTCATGGAGGGTTTGAGGATGAATTGAACCTTTTTGTTGGTGGCGAGGTTGTATTCGGCCTTGAGGTTGCGCGCGCGGTTGGCGGTTTCGTAGAGGGCTGCGGCGAGCGTTCCTGCGGCTGTGCGTTGTTCTTCGCCGATGTTTTGCAGGAGGCTGGAGGGATCGGGCAGGGGGGTGACCATGAGTGGCTTGCCCGCTTCTGCTGCTGCAAATCCGAGCGATGCCCACAGTTCTTCGGTGATGTGGGGCATGATGGGGTGGAGCAGTGCGAGGTAGTGGCGCATGACGGTGTCCATGGTGCCGAGGGTGGCGGCGCGGGCGGACGGGTCGGCTCCTTCTCGGAGGTCGTTTTTGATGGCCTCAAGGAAGAGGGCGCAGTATTCGGACCAGAAGAATTGGTAGAGGGCCTGGGTGTAGGCGTTGAATTCGTAGGCGGCGAGTGCGTCCGCGACGTCGGTGTGGAGTTGTTTGAGTTTGGCGAGGATGTCGATGTGGACGGCGGTGTAGGCCGGTTCTGCGGCGGCATCGGTTTCGCCCTGCATCATGCGGAAGCGCGCGGCATTGTAGAGTTTGTTGGCGAAGTTGCGGCCTTCGCCGATTTGCGATTCGTCGAAGCGGACGTCCGTGCCGGTGGGGGCGATGCGCATGAGGCCGAAGCGGAGGCCGTCTGCGCCGTAAGTGGCCATGAGGTCGAGCGGGTCGGGCGAGTTGCCGAGGGATTTGCTCATTTTGCGGCCGAGGATGTCGCGGATGATGGAGGTGAAGAAGACGTTCGAGAAGGGTTTCCTGTCTTCAAAGCGGTAGCCTGCCATGATCATGCGGGCCACCCAGAAGAAGATGATGTCCGGTCCGGTGACGAGGTCGCTGGTGGGGTAGAATTTGGCGCGGAGTTCTTCATCCATGGTGCCGAAGGGCCAGAGCCATGAGGAGAACCATGTGTCGAGCACATCGCCGTCCTGTTCCCAGTTTTCGGGATCGGCAGGCGGTGTGGTGCCGACGTGGATGTTGCCCGTGGCTTCGTCGGAGACGTCGAGGGAGGGGGCGGCTTTCAGGGTGTCGGCTGCGTTTTTGCGGTACCAGACGGGGATGCGGTGGCCCCACCAGAGCTGGCGGGAGATGCACCAGTCCTGAATGTTTTCGAGCCAGTGCGCGTAGGTTTTCGCCCAACGTGCGGGGCGGAAGGTGATGTCTCCGGAGGCAACGGCTTCGGCTGCTTCCTTGACGCAGGGGTATTTGAGGAACCACTGCATGGAGAGGCGTGGTTCGATGGGGACGTCGGCGCGTTCGGAGTAGCCGACGTTGTTTTCGTATTCTTCGACTTTGTGGAGGAGACCGAGGCCACGGAGGATTTCGACGGATTTGTCGCGGGCTTCGAAGCGGTCGAGGCCGTGCAGCTCGGGGCAGCCGGGGCATTCGATGCGGCCGTCCGGGGTGAGAACGTCGATAATTTCGAGGTTGTTTTTCTGGCCGATTTCAAAGTCGGCGCGGTCGTGGGCAGGGGTGATTTTGAGCGCACCTGTGCCGAATTCGATTTCGACGTGTTCATCCGCGATGATGGGGATGGGCGCAGCACAGAGGGGGCGGATGACGTTTTGCCCGATGAGATGGCCGAAGCGGGGGTCGTTGGGGTTGACGGCGACGGCGACGTCCGCCATGATGGTTTCCGGGCGGGTGGTGGCGACGAGCAGTTCTCCCGATCCGTTTTCCAGTTTGTAGCGGATGGTGTAGAGCTTGCTCTTTGTGGGCTTCATGATGACTTCCTCGTCGGAGAGCGCGGTCAGGGAGACGGGGCACCAGTTGACCATGCGGCGGCCGCGGTAGATGAGGCCTTCCTTGAAGAGTTCGACGAAGGCGCGGCTGACTTCGTGGGTGAATTGCTCGTCCATGGTGAAGCGTTCGCGTTCCCAGTCGCAGGAGCAGCCGAGCTTTTTGAGCTGTTTGAAGATGATGCCGCCGTGTTTGTCTTTCCATTCCCAGACGAGTTTGAGGAATTCGTCGCGGCCGAGGTCGTGGCGGGTTTGGCCCGTGCGCTGGCGGAGGTCTTTTTCCACGCGCACCTGGGTGGCGATGCCCGCATGGTCCGTGCCGGGAAGCCAGAGTACTTCCTTGCCAAGCTGGCGTGCGCGGCGTGCGAGAATGTCCTGAATGGAGTTGTTCAGAACGTGGCCGAGGTGAAGGACTCCCGTGACGTTGGGCGGAGGGATGACGATGGAATAGGCGGGTTTGGAGGAGTGTTCGTCGGCATGGAAGCAGTGCTCCGACATCCAGCGAGACTGCCATTTTTCTTCTACAATCTGAGGTTCGTACGCCTTGGGCAATTCCGTCATAACGCGGGCAATTACACTCCAAAACGCCTCATGTTGCAAGTTTTTTTTCGGCCTTGCACCGCTTTCGGGATGCCGGGGAAATTTGCATGCAGTCGCACTTGCGGGTTGTCATGGGTGAAAGAATGGGGTACTTTACTTCGTACTGATGACTGTTATGCTTGCCAATTTGTTTAGTCCGACGCAATTGACGATTGTCCTGATCATTCTTTTCCTTCTTTTCGGGGCGAAGAAGCTTCCCGAATTGGCTCGTGGCCTCGGAAAGAGCCTTGGCGAGTTCAAGAAGGCCAAGAAGGAGTTTGAAGACGAGATTTCCGGCGTGACCAAGGACGAAGCCAAACCGGTGGAGGCTCCCAAGAAGATCGAAGCTGCCGACGAGGAGAAGAAGACCGATACTTCCGATTCCGGCAAGGTCGCTTGAGGCTGTTGCGATCGGAGTTTTGCCATGGCCGGGGCGAATTGCCCGGCTGGTTGATTGCCCGTGGTGTTGTGCCACGGGTTTTTCGTTGGCCTGACCGGACGTCAAGGTTCGTTGCAGAGGTCGCAGAAGGGGTAGGGCGAAATCAGGCCTTGACGAAGATGCGTTGCCTGTACATGCCGAAGAGCAGGAGCCACAGCAGGATGATGTAGCTTGCGGCGAAGAAGAGGGGGGCGTAGTCCGGTTCCAGCAGCTCGGCACATCCGGAGAAGATGCGTTCGTTCAGGGTTCCGAAGTCGATGAGGGAGGTCAGGATGTAGGCAAAGAGCGCATTCATGCCGATGACTTTGAGCGGGAAGCTCCAGGCCCGCAGGTTCCAGACGTCGATGACGAGATAGAACAGGGCGAGCAGGAACATGCCGATGCCGCCTGCAGCCAGAACGAAGGTGGAGGTCCAGATGCGTTTGATGATGGGGTAGTATTCCGCCGTGACGAGGGAGATGCTGAGCAGGGCGGCTCCGCACAGGAAGATGAAGCCGAAGCGCATGAGAGGAGTGCATTCCTTGTACTTCAGCGCTGCGCCCGTGGTGTAGCCCAGCAGTGCCAGCGCGATGGCGGAGACGATGCAGAGCAGGCCTTCGGGGTCGTAACCGCCGCCGTGCAGGATGCCGGGCAGCCAGCTGCGGTCGATGATGGCGTTGATGCTGCCCTCAGGGGTGAAGTCGCCGAAGTTGAATTGCAGGTAGGCGATGCCTCCGAGGATGAGGAGCGCCGTTGCAGCGACGGCAGCCGTTTTGCGGACAAGTAGGATGATGGTGCCGCTGACGGCGCAGGAGATGCCGATCAATCCCAGTACGGACGCGAAGCGCATGTTTTCCGGGTTCCAGCTCAGGGCCCCGTTGACAAGGCATCCGAGGAGGATCAGGACGATGGCCCGCTTGTACAGGTGAAGCAGAGTTTTCCACCATGCGCCGGGTTCTCCGCTTTTTTTCAGCAGGGAAAAGGCCATGGAGACGCCCGCAATGAAGACGAACAGCGGGAAGACGAGGTCATAGAGGGCGAAGCCTTCCCATGCCTTGTGGCCGAATTGTTCGCTGAATGTCTGCAAGGATGCCTGTTCCGGAAAGGTTTGAGCCAGAATGCGTGCGAGGGAGTCCAGCCCGACGATGCACAGCATGTCGAGGCCGCGCAGGGCATCCAGCGATTGCAGCCGCCGTTTGGGTTCGGGGGCGGCGTCTGTTGCTTCCGGGCTGGTCATGCTGCCGGGTGTATCGTCCGGCAGTTGAAGGCTATCGGGAAGGGCTGCGTCTTTCATTTCCGTATATACGCCGATATGCCATCGTTTTTTACGGGAAAATCCGTTTTCCTGTTTTTTATCTTGCCCGGGGATTCGGCTCAGACTTTGATGAAGATGCCCTTTCTGTACATGCCGAAGAGGAGCAGCCAGAGCAGGAGAAGATAGGTGGACGCGAGGAAGAGGGCCGACCATGCAGGAGGCATGAATGCGGCGAAGCCGGAGAAGATGCGTTCGTTGATCGCATCGAAGTCGACAACTTTGGCGACAATGTAGGCAAATATGGCATTCATGCCGACGATTTGCAACGGGAAGCTCCATGCACGGAATTTCCAGATGTCGATGACCAGATAGAAGAGCGACAGAGCCATGATGCTGATACCTCCTGCCGTGAAGACGAATGTCGCCGTCCAGATATGCTTGATGAGCGGGTAATGTCCTTTGGCAACGAAGGCGATACCGGCGAGTGCCGCTCCGCTCAGGAAAAGCAGTCCGAAGCGTTTGATGGGGGTATGTACATTGCTTTTCAGTATGGTGCCGGCTACGTAGCCGATGAGAGTCAGGGCGATGGCGGAGACGATGCAAAGGATGCCTTCGGGATCGCTGTGTCCTTGTGCGATATGGCCGGGCAGGCAATGTTGGTCGATGAGGGCATTGATGCTGCCGCCGGGCGTGAAGTCGCCGAAGCCGAATTGCAGGCAGGCGATGCTTCCGAGGATGAATGCGATGATGCCGATCATCCATGGCAGGTTGCGGACAAGTAGGATGATGGTGCCCCCAATGGCGCAGCAGATGCCGATCAACCCCAGTACGGACGCGAAGCGCATGTCCTGCACATTCCATGTGAGCGTGCCGTTGACGAGAAATCCGAGTAGAATCAGGATGGCGGCCCGGCGGTACAGGTGGAGGATGGCTTTCCTCCTCGTGGCCGGGTCGGCGCTTTTGCCTGCCAGCGAGAAGGCCATGGAAGCCCCGGCAATGAAGACGAAGAGGGGCAGCACCAGGTCGAGGAGAGCGAAGCCCATCCATTGCTTGTGGAGGAATTGCTTCACCACCAGTTGGCAGAAGCCGTTGTTCGGGAAGATGCCAGCAAGAGCGTATACGACGATGTTCAAGCCGACGATGAGGAGCATATCCAGGCCTCGCAGGGCATCAAGCGATTGGAGCCGTTGTTTGGAAGCCGGTTTTGTTGAGGGAAGCGTGCCGGGCTCCGCAGGATTTGCATTGGCTGGCGATTCTGGCAAGGGGGCGGGTTCTTCGTTGTTGCAGGAAGTCTGAGAGAGAGTCATGTCGTTCGTTTCCGGATTTATAAGAATGAGATCAGGGGGCTCAGGTAAGCGGCGTTTTCGAAGGATTTCTCATTGTTCATGAGCTGGAGGGAGTAGTCGTTTTTGCTGATGTACCAGATGGGTTTGTCCGGCGGCAGGGCATGGAGGAAGACCGGGGCGCCTGTATGGTCGATGAAGCCGACGTAGGAGGGTTTCCGTTTGTCGTGCGCTGTTAGCCTGTTTTTCACTTCCTGTTCATACGGCGGGTTTTTGTGGCGTTTGAACCAGTCAGCCCATTGTTGTTCCTCTTTGAGGGTGGTGGGATTGGTGGCGAGCCAGCAGGCTGCGTTCAGTTCCACGACGTTGTCGCGCAGGTGGTGGTGGAAGGAGGCTTTGTCGCGTTCGAATGTGTCAGAGAAGCAGGCTCCCGGAATTTCAGGGTGGGGGTAAGCCTCGATGAAGTCGAGTATTTTGCCGTAGAAGTATGCTTTGGCCAGTGCCGGGCATTCCGGCCTGTCGTAGTCGATGATGCGGCCGAGTATGCGGAGGAGGTTGGCTTTCCCGTAGGCAAAGTCGGGTTCCTTGAGTCCGGCCGCCTGAAAGAAGTCGGTCAGATCGATCGTGTCGATGGATGCGATCTGGTTGGCGGGAATGGTGGCCGTGTTGTTGCTGAGGGCGGAGAAGCGGGGGTCGATGGGCGAGCGTTCGACGATGTATTCTCCGTCGCGCGCCGAGGGACGCATTTCTGCCAGATAATACTGCCCCGACTGGGTGCGGATGCGATAGTAGGGTTTTTTGAAGTTTTGGTTGCGGAAGAGTTCTGCGATGATTTCAAGCTGCTGCTGGGTGATCGGCTGCTCCGGGGTGAAGGTCGGTTGACCGTTCAAGTGGATTTGTTTGCTGCGTTCGATGCGTTCGGCATACGTGTTGTCGCCGGAGAATTGCACCAGAGCGACGATTTTGTCGTAATCCGGCAGTTTGCCGGACATGGCAAGGGCGTTCTGGACAGGCTGGTATTTGGCAGGGGAGAGTAGCTGGAGATAGGCCTTGAAGGTTTCCAGTGTGCGCGCTTCCCTGAGCTGGGCTTCGACAGAACGCGCCTGTTCGATGCTGTGCAGGATGCTGTTGATATCGGATAACCGATCATTGATGGGCTGGAGGATGTCGATCGAGAGGCCGAGTTCGCGCTGGTTGGCGGTGAAAAGCTGTTTGTTCTGTTCGAGCTTTTGCTGCTGTTCGCTGAGTTTTTGCGCATCCGTGTCGAAGTTGCCGGTCAGTTCGGGCATGGGGATGCTGTCGGCAGAGATTTGGGAAAGGATATGGTTGCGCCTGTTCGTCAGCATCTGTTCGTAGGTGCGTGTAATGTTCGCCCATTGTTCCATGCGCCGGGTGCGGTATTCGAGAGGGAGGCGGTTGATGCTGTCTCCGAAGGCCAGACGTTCCGACGGGTCCCACAGGGCGAAGATGTCCGGATTCGCGTCGAGCTGGTTCAAGGCGTTGTCGATGCTGCGAGCCAGCAGCCGGATGTTGCTGCTCCAGCGCTGGAGGTTGTCCAGCTGGTTGCCGAGGCCTCCGAATGACGGCAGGATGCTGTTTTCATGCACGGTTCCGGCAAGAGATTCGGCCTCGGAGAGTTGCTGGTGCTCCATCAGGTCTTTCAAACGGCCTGCGATGTTGCTCGCTTTGCTGTCGAGGTAGTAGTAGATTCCTCCGCAGAGCAGGAAGCCTCCAGCGAGGCTGAGGGTGAAGCGCAGGGCGAGGCGGCGTTTGCGGGAGACGGTGGCCTTGGCCCGGTTCCAGCGGGAGATGGCGGCTTCGGCCCTTTCTCCCATATCTTCGGGAATGCCGATATCCGCCCGGCGAAGCAGGGTGAGCTGTTTGCGGAGTTTGTCGATTCGCGCATGCAGGAAGGATGCCTTTTTTTCTTCGAGTTCACCGTCGCCGGATGCTTCCATGTTTTCCAGCATGGAGCCAAGACGTTCGATTTCGGTGGCGGCGTATTGTTCGCGGTCCCGCTTTTCCTGTGCCTGCCTGATGGTTGTTTTGAGGGCGGCGAGGGATTGCTGCTGCGGCGCAGTGAGGTTCAGCCGTTTGGCGGAGGTCAGCGTTTCGATGTTCCGGAGGAGGTCGGCTTCCTGTTCTTCCGTAGCCGTGCTTCCGATGCAGCCGATGAGTTCTGCTAGTTCCGCCTCGTCGCATTCATGCTGCCAGCGGGCGAGCGCTTTCTGCCAGTCGGCGTATTCGGGCAAGGCGGCGTGGAGTTCTTTTTCGGTAGCCAGTTCCAGGAGGCGGGCGAGGTTTGTTTGCAGGGCCGACATATCGCCCCGTTGCATGAGGTCGTTGATGACAGGGGTTTCCCTGGACAGGTGGTTGCGGAGTCTGCGTTGGAGGTCGCGGGCGGCGGTTTTGTCGTGCGGGTCGGCCTGGAGGATGCGGCGGATGGCGGCGAGAGCCCCGGCTTCATCGCCCTGCAGGACTTTCTGCCTGTATTCCCTGTATAGTTCTTCCGTGTGGGGTGAGTCGCTCATGGCCGGGTTGTGGTCGCAGGCTGTTCTTTGGGGACTTCCTTGAATAGCCAGGTCAGCTTGTTGTTGTGGAGGGTGATGGTATCCAGTTCCAGCTGGATTTCCGAGACTTCTCCGGACAGGCGGTTGTATTCCACTTCAAGTTGTTTGGTGATATAGTCGCGGCATGCCTGCATGACTTTGGCGTATCCTGCCTGTTTGTCGATTTCAGATCTCCGTGTCGCTGGGGAAGTATATTGTGATTTGATGTTCAGTTTTTTCGTGGCGAATCTGTCGAAAGCGGCATCGTTGAGTATGGTGTCGTACCGGTCGACATGTTTTTCCGTCGATTGCCGGGCTTCGCTACTGGATTTGATGCTGCTCAGGACGCCGTAGAATTCGGCAAGGCTGGCTGCCTGCCTGTTTGGCCGTTTGGCGACGATGCTCGCGAATGCCTGTTCCAGCCGGTCGTTGATGGGCCATGCCGTTTCACAGGAGACGGCGTAGATGTCGAAATCGCCGTTTTGTTTGAACTTGCATTGCCATGCGTCGGGGTCAATCAGCAGGGCATTGTCCGATATGTTCCGGAGCCGGGGCAGGCGGATGTAGCTGGCTGGTTTTTGCGGGTTGCTGGCATATTTCAGGATCGGCGAGACGAGGAAGAAGCCTTTTTTCCGGAGTTTGAGGCTGTAGCGGTCGGGAGATTGTGCATCCGGATAAGCGTCAAGGTCTCCTGCTTTGATTTGGAAACTGTCCGGAACGGGTGGTTTGGCGGTTGAGGGGATGGTGGCGATCATGCGCGGTACAATGATGAGACGCATGTTCCGGTTGTTCCGGTTCAATTCGATGTCGATGATGACGTCTTTCGGGGTCGTGCCGGAGATAGAGCCGTCCGGGGAGAGTGTGAGGGTGAACAGGGGGTCGAATGCGCCACTTTTCCGGTAGGAGAAGCTATATTCGTTACCGGATTTTTCGAGTTTGACAGGGTGGGCGTCGCTGGCGATTTTTTCGCTCATGCCGGATTTCGCTCCCAGAGGGATGATGGCGATGCGGCCTTGGGTGAATTGGCCTCCCTGATCAAGATAGTTCAGGCTTTGGGCGGGTACGGGATCTCCGTATTTGATGGCGTCGGAGCAGGAGGAAGCCGCAGGCTGCTGTACGGGGGCAGGCTTGGCTGGAACGTCAGGGGCGGGCGGCGGCGGCGTTTGCGGTTTGTCCGGTGCAGGGGCGGGAGCTGGGGGTGGCTCCGGGCGATCCGGGGGGTGTGCCTGTGCGTTGCGGGCGCCCGGGAGGTCGCGGGCGATGGCGGGCGTCGGAGCAGGCGGCGGGACGATCAGGGGCGGTATGGAAGGAGTATCTTCCTGAACGGCAGCCATGCTCTCCGGCGATGATGCGGAGTCGCTCCCTCGCTGGGTGTAGAGGTAGAATGCCGCAAGGCACAGGGCGCAGGAGATGGCGAAAGCCAGCCACATTTTCAACGAGGAATGGGATGTTTCCGTTTCTTCCTCGTCTTCGGGGATGTCGTCTTCCCGGGAATCGGATGTATGTTGCGCACGAATGCTTTCTTTCATGCTCCGCATGTGGAGGTGGGGAGGCGGAGTGCCGGGGATTTCGGGCGCATCCTCGATGGAGATGCCGGGTGCATCGGGAATGGAAGAGTGGAGGCCGGGCGCTGAGGAGGCCGGAGGAGTCAGTCGGCGATCGACCCGAAGCATGCTGCGCCGCCCGGTTTCGGCCTGTTTTTCTTCCGGAGAACCTTGGCGTATGCAGATGCACGTAAAGTCGGCCCCTTGGTAGTTGGGGTCGAAGTCGGTCGTCCATGTGAATCCCCAGCCTTGGCGCGGGCACTGAAAAGAGGTTTCGTCCAGCAGGCGGAGTGCGATCTCCGGAGTGGCGTCGGGCGGGAGGAGGAGGTAGAGTCCCTGCGTTTGAAGGTCGAGAGGGTGCCGGGAGTTGTTCTCATGGCCTGTCAGGCTTTCCCAGAGGGAAGGAACTCCGCTTGTTGCTGGGGTTGCCGGTTTCCAGGGGGTGTCGTCTTCCAGCAGTTCGGGATTGTTCGTCCATTCCGTTTTCCAGAAAGCCTGCCGTTCGAGAGCGAGGGCGAGTCCGGCCGGGGTGAAATCCGTGTGCAGCCGCAGGTCGTCCACGTCCTGTTCCGTGAGGACGAGGTGATGCGCCGTGTGGTTGGTGCGGCCCGTGTAGTCGGAACCGGAATCGGCGATGGAGGTGAGGATGTGGAAGTTTGAGGCTCCGAGGGTGATTTGCCTGTAGGCGAAGATGCGGCGCGTGCCTTCCGTTCCGGTGGTGCGGCTGAATGTGCTGATGCGTTCCAGCGAGGCAGTCAGAGCGGCACCGAGGCTTCGGTTGCGTGCGACGGTGCCGAAGCCCGTGCGCCCGGCGTCCAGAAGACGCGGTGCGCTGGTGTAGATGAGCTGGCAAGCCATGAGAGTGGAGGGTGAGGGTTACAGGGAAGGGATGAGGGTGGGTTCGAGGCGGCTGAGGAGCCAGAGGGTGGGGTCGCAGATATGGATGGGGGAGAGGTGCGCCGGATCGGGGCCGATTCGTTTCGTGCTGTTGTCCGTGTCGGTGAATTCGACGGGAGGCGTGCCGAATGCGGAGGCGGCAAAGTACCGGACGTCCGAGGAGATGGCTTCGACGGTGGTGCAGATGGACGGATGGAGGCCGAAGAGGAAGCGTCGGAGGTGTTCCGAATTGGCATCGATGTTGTGCTGCAGGATGCGGCCGTTTTCGGATGCAGGGAGCAGGGGGCCACCTTCGAGGAGGTGCTGCCATGTATCGCATTTGCCGATGATGAAGGCGAACGGCGTCCGGATGCGTTCCTGTGGCGCGAGGTTCAACAGGGTTTTGATGCGGACTTCCATTTCCGTGAGAATGGTGCTTTGCTGGTCGATGGCGCGGCAGGCGTTCTGGAGCTGGGGGTCGTTGACGTCTTTGAGCATCCGGCGGAAGTCCGGGTTGACGGTGGGATCGAACAGGAAGCAAAGTCCGTCTGCGACGGCGACGTGTTGCGCTCCCGGAGAGTCTTCGCTGTTGCGCCCAGGCTCGAAGTGTTCGCCCGCGTTGTCGTAGAAGACGAGGCCCGTGGGGCTTTCGTCCGAACCGATGCCGGAGATGGTGTAGATAAAGGGCTTGGGCAGGCGGGTCATGCGGCCGTGCCTGGGCAGCGTTTCGTAGAGAGTCCCTTCCAGATCGGTTTTGGTGAGGTAGGCTTCTTCAGGCGAGGATGCGGAGAAGAGCCGCTTGCGCATGTCGTTGATGATGGCGTTGCACGTCGGGTCAGCATCGCGGAAGGTAAGGCCGTATTCCCGGGGCAGGCTTTGCTCGAGCTGCTGGAGCAGGGCGGCCAGATAGTAGGATTTCCCTGATGAGGGCGCGCCGACGATGGAGAAGATGCGCTGGCGCAGTTTCAGGAAGAAGGCGGGCAGGCGGCGGCGGCAGTGCGGGCAGGCGAAATCGGTGCAGGGTACGCCTTTCGCATCGAGGGCCTGCCCTTTGTCGTTGAAGCTGGTGGCCCAGAACCGCTGCATGGCGTCTTCACCGAGCAGGGAGTCGCCCCGGAGATCCGGATGGGAGGCGATGTTCATGATGTCCGCGAGCGTGAATCGCTGCCAGCAGACCGGGCACAGCAATTCGCCGTGTTCGGGGTCGATATCGCGTGCGGGCTGTTCGGCTGAGGGAGCCGACTGGGCTGCCGAAGGGGGTTCATGGCGGTGCGCCGAGCGCATGGGGCGCGTGGCTGCCGTATCGGGCACATCGCAGCCGACGGCTTCGCAGGCCTGTCGCACGGCGGCTTCCGGCGGTATGGGCGGCAGGTTCGCCTCTGCCGGTTTCTGTTTCTTCGATGCCGCAGCGATGGGGTAACGCGAGGAAATGATGGGCAGAAGGTTTTTCAGGTAGAAGGCGGAGCGGTCCAATCCCTCGAATGTGGCGAGGCAGTCCTTGGGGAGGCTGGCTGAGGCTGTTGCCAGCTGGCGGAAGGCGTAGGGGCCGTGCCATGCCTTGTTGGGTTTGTCGTACAGGTACCATGCCTGCAGATTGTAGGAGGAGAAATTCGGCATGTTGTCCTCGTCGCCGTACCAGCAGATGAAGCAACCCATGGCAGCGGTGAACAGGTACAGTTTATTGGGCAGCAGTTCGGAACTTGCCGTCTGTTCCGTGCCGTTGACTGTATAGGCGCCGATGCTTCGTTGCGGGAAGAATGTATAAAAATTTCTTTTTCGGGAAAAGGAGCCTGCTATATCGGCGTCCATGTCCGCTCGAACCGTGTTGTCCCTCGACTTGCCGATGGAAACGAGGTCGCCTTGTGAGGCACGCAGTTTACCCGAAAGACAATCGAATATATACAACGTAGAACTGGACATGAGTCCCATAAAGCTACACGCGCAGGCAAATCAAGTCAAGCCTTTGCTGTAGCAAAATGGGCTTTTCCTGCCAGCATTTGCCGTTGGAGGACGGGCAATCCATGGATAGACAAAGAACCTTCACCCATGCGGAGTGAAGGTTCTGAAAATGAACTCGAATGAGTTTCTTCTTACTTTTTGAGGGCAGAGGATGCCTTGAATGCCACCGTCTTGGAAGCGGGGATCTGCATCGTAGCGCCTGTCTTGGGATTGTGGCCAGTGCGAGCCGGACGGGACTTGGTTTCAAACGTCCCGAAACCGATGATCTGAACCTTTTCGGTCTTGACTGCGGTCGTGATGGACGTAAGAACTGCGTCGAGGGCTGCAGCAGCGCACTTGCGGGTTGCACCTTCACCGAGATTCTTCTGGATGGAATCGATGAGTTGAGCTTTGTTCATAGGCCTCTAAGCTAGCACCGCAGGATGCCTTTTGTAAAGGCAAATCCACAACTTTTAGAGAAAAAGACGCTGTTAGTAGTGAAAAAAATGCGCCAATGGGGCCATGGCGGCCTTAAAACGGTGCCGGAGAGGCAAAAAGTCCTCATTTTGGTAGATAAAATGAGGACTTGACACCGATTGGCCCGCAAGACTCAAAACAGCTCGACGACGTACTGATCCGTGAAATCGCCGGATACGATACGTACCCAGTAGATGCCTTTTCCTTTGGCATTGGCCGGAAGCTGCGGTTCGAAGACGAGGTTGCGCGGGTGGGCATAAATCTGCCCGACGGCAATTTTCTTGCCCTTGGGTTCCGTGTCGGTCGGGAGGGCGGCTTTCGGCGAGGACGTGACCTTCCACATGTTCACCTTCGTGTCCTTGTCCAGCGTCACGCCGTCCGGCGGGTAGTAGCTCCAGCCGTTTCCGAGCATCCATTCCTTCGGGTAATATCCCCGGCCCGGGTAGCTCCATCCCTGTTCGGCCCGTTCGTTCCGCGTGCCCTTGCCGAATACGCGCATGGCGCTGAAGTCGCCTTTCTGGCCGAAGCCGACCTTGTCGAGGTTGTAGCTCATGCTGTTGCGGCGGTGTCCGCGTTCGGCGCGGTTGTTGTCGCCGGGGTCGTTCATGTAAACGTGCATGGAATTCGTCAGGGTCCCTTTTCCGGCAAACAGGTTGCAGGATTCGGTATGGCCTCCGAGATCGTGGGCGATCTTGTTGTTCTGGGCGCAGACGCGGGCCGCTTCCTGAGCCTGCGTGTTGAACTCGGAATCGGCCGCGACTTCGGAGTATAACCCGCTCAGGTAGCGGTAGGAATTGAGCGTGTTGACGGCGGCCTGTACATCGGGGGCGATGCCCGATGGCGCTTTTCTGGCTGCAATGAGCTTGAGCTGCTTGCGGATATCGCCCTTGCTTCTGGGATACAGGGCGAGGCGGCCCGCTTCCTTTTGGGCTTCCGGGGAGGCCTGCGCGGCGGGCTGTGCCTTCTGACGGATGCCCGGAGCGGTTTCCTGTGCCGAGACCGGGTGGAAGGCGAGGAGAATGCCGAACAGGCAGCCGGGCAGGTAGAGACGTTGTGTGGTTTTCATGTGCCGGATGTGTGTGATGCGGTGAAAGAATGGTCAGCGGGTGGCGGGGGGCGGGGTGATGCTCCATGCGGTTGCGCTGGGTTCGCCTTGTGCGGGAGGTGCGCCGTAGGTCATGCGGTCGAACGTGATTTTCAGGCAATAATCTCCGTCTTGCGGTATCTGGAAGCGGATGTGCTCGACCGTGTTGTTCGGTGTGGCGGATGCGGCTACCGGAATGGGTTTGCCGGGTGCGGTGGGATCGATCCGGCATAATTCGAGGTTGAAATCGGCCATTCCCCGGTAATCGATTTCCGGTTTTTCGACAGGACTGGGTTTGCCGTCCTTCAGAAGCCGGTCCAGCTCTGCATCGCCGGGCGCCTGGGCAAAGCCCTTGATGGCGCAATCCTGAAACCATGCCAGAGTGGCGGTCACCGTGGAGCCGGACGGTATGTTGCCCAACGGGATTGTTTGCGATTGCCCCTGTTTCAGCGAATAAAGGTTCCAGAACTTGGAAGGAGCCGCTTCACCGTGCTGCTTCAAGGCCTGCGCGAGGTTGAGGAAGCCTGCGCCGAATTTATAGTCGAGGCCCTGCGTCGTCAGCCAGACGTCGGCCTGATCGCGGTAGGCGGCATGATGCGCGCCGTTGTCCCATCCTTTCGGCTTGTCGGCGGCATTGAGGAGGACGGCTTTCAGAACGCGGGCGTCCGTGGCTTCGGCGGGGAATCCGTTCTTTCGAGCCGAGGAAATGAGCAGGCAGGCGCCGCCCGCCACGATGGGCGCTGCTACGCTGGTACCCGAGGCCTTGAAGAAAAGGTCGTTGCGCTTCGGGTCCTTCGGGTTGATGGTGGGTACGACGATCATTTCTCCCGGTGCCGTGATGTCGACCCCGGCTCGTTTGCCCTCCTGCTTGTTCGTGTGCGGATTGATGAAATCGACGGGCAGATGGCAACTGTTCGGGCAGAGTTCATCGTAGGCCGGGGCATTGCCCTGTGCGCCGACGGCTATATTGTTGAATCCCGAGGCGATGGTGCTGACCTTGCCCCGCTGGGCGGGGTTGGGAAAGGTACCCGTATTTCCGGCTGCCGCCACGAAGAGAGTTTCCGGGTGCGCCCGGCAGAAGGAATCCAGCAGGTAGGAGTAGAATTCGACCGTGGGTGTGGGCCAGACGGTGCCCCATGAAGTGTTGATGACATCGGCCTTGCCGAAGAAGCGGCGGTAGGTGGTGAGCAGGGAGGTATGCGAAAAGGGCGGGGCTGCGGCATTCTGCGGTTTCTTGAAAAAGGAAGCGGAATACAGGTCGGCTTTCGGTGCGATGCCCATGGCTCGCGGATTGTCGGCGGATCCGGCAGCGATGGCGCCGCATACGCCCGTGGCATGGAGATCGCTGTAATCGGCGGTGGCTTGTACGCCGTAGTACAGCCTGTCCTCCGGAATGCCGGTGAAGATCGCATGGCCTCTCCACAGCGTGCCGGGTTCGATGTTGGCGACGCGCACGCCCTCTCCCCGGATGCCTTTTTTGTAGAATGCATCGGCTCCGATGCGCTCGTTCACGGAATAGCGTTGGCGGGAATCGTTGCGCCCGGCGGCCTCAAGGTAATCCGTCCATGCCGATACCGGAATGGTTGGCTGAGGCGTATCGGTCGCGAGGCTCGCATGCAGCAGGGACATCCCGGCAAGGCTGCACACGGCGAACGGCCGTAGAAAGAGGAAGGAACGGATCATCGTGAATGGCGGTGGAATGATGCGAAAGGATACGTATTCAACAACATCGATATTCTGTCATACATGGCATGGCTTGGCAAGGATGGATTGGAAATCCACGGGAATTGTGCTATGAAACGCTTGATGGATACGTGGCAGAGTTCGGCGAATGTGTGCAGTTACGAATGCGATGCCTCCGGGCTGATGCGTCCGGAAAGCCTGCTTCACTGGATTCAGGATGCTGCCGAAACGCATGCTGCCGCACTCGGATTCGGTTACGACTGGGGCATGGCGCAGGGGCTGGCCTGGGTGGAAACGGCGGTGAACCTTCGAGTCCTGCGCTGGCCTGCATGGAAGGAGTCAACGGCCTTTCGCACATGGACGGGCATCGCCTCACCCGTGCAGGCTCGGCGGCGATTCGAGCTCTTCGATTCTGCGGGCAACCTGCTGGCGGAAGCGGATTACCTGTGGGTGCTGATCGACACGGAACGCCGTCGCCCCGTGCCTCTGAAGCGCATGGGCGAACTCCTTCCGAAGACGGAATGCCCTGCCTGCGTGCCACCGCCTCCGGTGTGGGAACCCGGCTTGAATAACGGAGACCTGCAACGGACGTTTCGCGTGACGGGCCGGGACATCGACTTCAACGGGCATGTCAACAACGCCTCGTACCTCGTCTGGGCCTTGGATGATCTGGGCGAACGGCAATATTCGGCAGGACGCCTCCGGGAAATCCATATGGCTTTCCGCAAGGAAACGCTGCTGAATGAAGAAATATCCATCTCCTGTGGCATCGTTCCGGGAAGGACTCGACACCTCGTTACGGCGGGCGGGCAGCGCCGCGCCGAAATCGACCTCGTCTGGCAATCAAGGGGCTTCGGTACAAAGAAAAAGGGCGAAGCACCGGAATGCACGCCCTGAAAACATTGTCCGCTGACCGGAAGCCTATTTGCCTGCCGTGTAAACCGGAAGGCGCTTGCCGTCCCAGCTCACGGCCATGATGCGAGTGGAACCTTCGGGGAACACCACGCGCGTGGATGAATTATCCGGAGAATCCGTGCCCACCATCGTCACGCGAACCAGATCGTCGCCCTTGTACGTCTCGAAAACGGCCACATTCTTCCAGACATCGTGCGACACGATGCGGGAATTGCCGTCGCCCGACACGCCCTCGTTCTCCTTCCCGGTGACGGGCAGCTTCTTGGCATAGGCATCGAGGGAATTCACGCTGATATAATAGATCACGGGACTGTCCGGCTTGCGGTACTTCTTCGCATAGTCGGCAAGCTCCTTGCACTCTTCGGCGGTAATCGTCAGCTGGGCGCGGCGGTAATCGTCCATATCCTTGTCGATTGGCTTCAGCATCCCGGTCTTGGTAAAGAACTCCGTCAAATCCTGCTTTGTGGCATCGCACACATTCTTCATGAAATCGAGCTGAAGGCGGCCGTTGCTCTTGCCCTCCTGGCTCTCGTTGCGCACCTTCTCGAAAATATCCGCGAGGAAATCGGGATTGCCGCGCTTGGCTGCCATGAAATAAAGCTGCAGCTGCCACAACGGCACCAGCTTCACGAAATGGTCGCCGCCGTTCTCATAACCCTGCATCTTGTCCGGTCCCTTCTGGCACAGCCACTGTTCGCCGTTCACGATGGCGGCATTCAGGAATGCATTGAAACGGCCGCCGATCATATTGCCGTCGCCGCCGTTGATGCGCTCGTGTTCAAGGCGCATGCTCTTCGGATTCAACTTGAAATTGGCCCATGCCGAAAACAGGTTATTCGTCACTTCCGTGGTGGAAACCCACATCATGCCCGGGCGGGTCTGGTTCACATGGCCGAACTCGTGGGAAATCCCCCATGCCTCCTGCGGAATCCTGTCGGGATTCGCCACGCTGTTCATCGTCCCCTTGTGGAACGCTGCGCCCAAACCGTCCGCATGCATGAAACCGCGCCAGATCACACGGCCCAGAATATGGTTGCGGGGAACCTTGTTGTACTTCACGAGCCCCATAATCTCATGCTGGTAACGCATGATCTGATCGTACAGATTGATCAGCTCCAGCCCCTTGTCCGGGCAGGACTTCCGCAGCTCCTCCACGGAATAGATCAGCTGCACCTGCTTGCCCTTGATATCGATCACCTCGCAAACGGTATTCGCGAGAAGCTTCTTCCAATCCTCATTCGTATTTTTGGAGGAATCGAACACGCCGTTCACCTTGCCTCCGGCCACATGGACGGACACCTGCGGCGCATTCTTGAAATCGTCCGTATAATAGCTGATATAGCCAAGCCCGTTATTCTCCATCTTGATCACGTTCACGCCATTCTTGAGAATATATGACTTCTCCTTGCCGTCGGGACCGAAATCGTGCACCTTCAGCTCCACCTTCTCATTGCCGGCTCCCTGCATGATCACCAATGCATCTTCCCCCGCCGTGAAATAAATGCCCGTGGGATTCTCGAAACGGCTATAACCGCTCGTCTTCAGACGCTTGGCCAAAGAATCAACTGGCTCATAGGCCATATACTTGCCCACGCGCGGGTGAACATTGTACGTACCGGCACGCAGCTCCTCGGCCAGGCGGCGCACGGCAGGATCGGGCAGGGCGGCGATATCCGCAAGCTTCACATTCTTGCGAAGCGAGCCAAGCAGGCTATTCGTAAACACCTTGGCATTGGGATCGTTCTTATCGGCAAACGCATAGGCAGCGGCCTTGGCGGAAGAAGAAGCCGGAGCGGAAATGCCGGACAGCGGAGCCAGACAGCAACAGACGGTCGAAGTCAGAAGCATCCGGGAAACAAACGAGTGGGAACGTACTTTCATCAATGGAAACAAGGTTGAATGATACTAAACTACGGAAAACGGGAGCAAATCTTTCACGGGAAAAGACGACAAGAGGTCGTCTCAATGTAAAATGAAACTGAAAAACAATGAGTAAGATATATAAATGATGGAATAATATATGAGACATCCCTCCATCAGCTCCATACTCTGTAGACTCCGGTGTCACCAAACGGTGTGTCCAAAAGTGTCACTAGGTGACACCAATGTGACCTAAAGTGTGCGTCAGCAAATTGACACACTTTGCAGCACTTGGCAACAAAAAAGCCCCATTTACAGGGGCTTGCGGTTTACTCTGCGTTGCTTTTTCTGGCGGAGGAGGTGGGATTTTATATTTTATCGTATTTGTTTGTTGAGAATACGTTTATTTGTTTTTCTTGATAATATATTGTTTCTTGTTACGCGGTTTTTGATGGTGCGTTTCAAGGCGTTTTCGTTTTCTGTCATAACAGGCGCGGCCGGGTGTTGTATCTGGTCGGTTGTTGCCAGTTCCGATTTTTCGGGGAGCTGGTAAGTTCATATCAGCGCAAGCTTCGCAGATAACCGGTTGTTTCGACGGTCGGCCTGCTTGATGGGGTAAGCGTAGCAGGGGCCCTGTTCAGGATAACCCAATGCGTTCTAATCAATTCAAAAATTAAAACGAATATGGGTAACAACGATATACCGGCCTTTTTCCGGCCGGAGTTTGAAAACAATTTCCGGCACGCGACGCAGCAACAGGTTTCTCGGCTGAATGATTATTTGACTGTTCGCACCGGAGCTTCCGGGAACAAGTACGTATGGGATATTCTCGATGCGAGCGAAGCTCACCTTGAGACGAATAACCGTCTCGGACGTACGATTGTCGATGAGGTGACGGGTACGAGGCGTACCGTGACGCCTGAGATTGTGCGAAAGACTTCCGTTCTGGACAAGAACGACAGTATCTTTCTCGGTACGCAGTCCATTGCGACATCCGATCTTTTGCATGTTCACAAGATGGCTTTTGCCCGCAAG
Source organism: Neoakkermansia glycaniphila (assembly GCF_900097105.1). Classification (GTDB taxonomy): domain Bacteria; phylum Verrucomicrobiota; class Verrucomicrobiia; order Verrucomicrobiales; family Akkermansiaceae; genus Akkermansia; species Akkermansia glycaniphila. The sequence continues at coordinate 2,824,374 of NZ_LT629973.1, forward strand.
GAAGATGGACTGATTATTGGCGGCGCTTTCGGCGTGAATTATGGTGGCATGGAAGGCAATACGCCTCTTACGCTGCTGGAGTCCCAGAAGATTCCCGTGAATTATACGGATAGCGGGACACCGGTCGATTGCGGGATTACGATGGACAAGCTGCTTACTGTTCGCGAGATTCTGGAGTCGAACGAAGTGCTGTACGATGATGAAGAAAACAGCGATCCGTTGATACTGCTGATTTCTCCCGCCGTGAAGAAGCAGCTTCTCGGACTGGACAAGCTGACGAGCGCCGATTATGCCGAGGTGAAGGCTTTGGTGGAAGGCCGCGTGAAGAAGGCTCTGGGCATCCGCTTCGTGACGACGAACAAGCTTCCGAAGGATGCCAACGGCAACACGCGATGCCTGGCCTACGTGCGTTCCGGCCTGAATTTCTTCCCGTGGGCTGCTGACGATATTCGTGTCGATTCCCTTCCTGAGCGAAACTATGCGATTCAGGTGTACACCGAGAAGATGTACGGGGTGTGCCGTTCCGACGAGCTGAAGTTCGTGGAAGTGGTGTGCAAGACCAAATGACCAACGATAGAAAGGAGTAGATGATATGTCCGATTATTTGACAGACGATATGCAGTACACGCAGCAGCGTGTGCAGGGTAGCATGACCCGCCGTGCGGAGATGACGCAGGGGTATTTGACCTCGAAGCGTTGCCGCATTACGCTGCCTGCCGGGGTTGTTTCCGGCGACAGTATCCGCGTGACGAGGCTGATGCCGAGGCAGGTGCTGATTCCGCACCTGTGTTCGCTGGCCGTGAGCGGTTCCGTGACGAACTTGACGGTGAAGGTGGGTACGGATAAGGAGCCGACGAAGTTTGCCGATTCGGTGAATCTTGCGTCGAGCAAGGCGTTTATTGCGAAGGATGCCGGTTCTCTGGATGAGGACGCGGATCTTGTGGTGACGCTGACGGCCGCCCCGACGTATACGCAGGGTGCGGTGCTGGATTTCTGGCTGATTTTTTCGGCCTTGTAGTCTTGTGGGTAAAACAAGTGTCCCCCGTTCCGCTTCAGTTGTTTCGGGCGGGGCGGGGGATTTTTCTTTAACGATATGGCAACAAAGCTTGAAGTAGTGAATATGGCGCTCTGCCGGATGGGCGAGGGGTGCCTTTCCGCGCAGGATCTGGCGGATCTTTCCAAGAAGGAGGCGGCGGTGGCGGCTGCTTTTTACGGGCAGGCGGTGGCGAGCGTTATGCAGCGGTATACCTGGGCTTTTGCCCTGAAGGGCGAGCTGATGCCGGTGGAGGAGACGGAGGACGGGAAGGCGGCGATTTTCCTGCCGGATGATTTTTTGAGGATGGATTCCGTGGGTGTGCTGGCGACGTGGCTTGTGAGGGGGCGTGAGGTTGTGTTTGCTGAGTGTCCGCGGGTGGAGGAGGTGTTTGTTTCGTATGTGTCGTCCGATGTGGCGGAGGAGGAGTGGCCCGCGTTGTTTACGGATTGCGTGGTGTTGTCGCTGGCTTCGTATCTGGCCGGGAATCTGGCTGCGAATTACGAGCTGGCGGCGCAGTTGACGGCGACGCTGGATCAGGTGGCTCTGCCTGCCGCGATTTCGTACGATGCGAAGACGACGAGCAGCGACAGAAGGAATCAGAGTGTGGCCGAGCGGTTCCGAGGGTCCGCTCTGTTGAAATCACGTTTGGGCTGGTGAGACGATGAAGGAGATTTTTGTGAGTTTGAATGCCGGTGAGGTGAGTCCGCTGATGGTTTGCCGACTGGATGTGGAGCGGCGGGCCGCCGGGATGGAGGAGGTGAAGAATCTGCTTGTGCTGGAGCATGGGGGCGTGGCGAAGCGGCCGGGGATGGAGATGGTGAAGGCGGTGGAGACGGCGGATGAGGGGAGCAGGCTGGTTCCGCACGAGGCGAAGATGACGGATCCGGCGGTGCTGTGGATGTTCGACCGGCGGCTGTATACGGTGAGGCATGGCGCGGTGGTGCCGGATGCTTTTACGGCGACGGCATTCAGCGGGGCGGCGGCGCGGGATTTGCAGTACACGCAGGTGAACGATATTGTGTTTTGCGCGCATCCGGAGGTGCATCCGTTCCGGCTGGAGCTGGCGCCGGGCGCGGCTCAGGTGGCGCTGAAGGAGCTGACGCTGACGCAGCAGCCCTGGGAGACGCTGGTGCAGCAGGAGGCGACGGTGCAGTATGTGCCTGCCGGTACGGGGGTGGACGATGCGGTGACGCTGAAGGCGGACCGGGATTTGTTTGCGGCGGCGATGGCCGGGAAGGAGTGGATTCGGCTGACGATCCATTGCAACGAGTATACGGCGCGGCTGAAGGCGGAGCCGGATGCTATCGGCGAGAAGAACGATGTGGGTACGGCGGTGTACCATGAGCCGGGGGCGCGGATGTATCAGGAGGTGGCGGACGGGAATGTGGTGGGCGGGGTGTGGCGCTACCTGTACGAGTGCATGCGGACGTACGGCGGGCCGACGAAGGACGGGCGGCAGATGAGCGATTGCTACCTGCAAGGGCAGATTGCGATGTACCCGCGCTATGTGGACGGGGATTGGGAGATCAGGACGACGGGGCTTTGGGGGGCGAGCTATGTGCTGATGAGGAGCTACGATACGCGGGCGGATGATGCGGACTGGCGCCGCTGGGACTGGCATGCGGTGAAGTCGTTCGAGCAGTTGACGGATATGAGCCAGATCAGCCGGAATACGTCGAGCAGCACTACGACGGGGGAAGGAGCGTCCAGCACGACGCAGAGCAGCGGTATGGCCGTGGCACGACCGAATTACCAGTTTTCCGGGACGGAGAGCAAGCCGTGCCATTTGATGCTGGTGATTACCCGGATTGTTCCGGCGGATGTGGCGACGGGTAGCAAGGACGGGAAGGTGATGGTGACGATCAAGGCGTGCGACCGGCCGTATACGCTGCAAGTGCAGTCCGTTCAGAATGCCCGGCAGGCGACGGCGAAGCTGGGGAAGCAGTATTTGCAAGGGATTTCGCCGGGGTATACGCGGTATTGGAGTTTCGGGGCGTTCGGGCCGAAGAACGGTTTTCCTTCCGCGATCGCGTTCCATGAGAACCGGCTGTATTTCGCCGGGACGCGGGGGAAGCCGCAGACGGTGTACGGGAGTACGGTGGACGATTACGCGAATTTCTGGATGAGCAGTCTGGACGATTCCGCGCTGGCTCTGACGATTCTTTCCCGTAACCGGAATGCGGTGCAGTGGATGCTTTCGGCGAACGGGCTGCTGGTGGGGACGGGTAGCAATGAGTGGCTGCTTCATGGCGGTGGGAACGGCGGGGCGGTGACGCCGCAGAGTTTTTCCATTTCGTTGCAGTCGTCCGTGGGGAGTGCGGACGTGCAGCCGGTGCAGGCTCCGAACAGTGCGCTGTTCGTGGCGCGGGGCGGCGGGGATGTGTTCGAGACGGCGTTCACCTACGAGAGCGCGAGCTACCATGCGACGAGCCTTTCGGTGCTGGCCGAGCATTTGCTGCGGGATGCGGGCGGGGCCGTGGAGATGGCCTACCAGATGCTTCCCTGGCCGATGATCTGGGTGGTGGCGCGGGACGGGCGGCTGTTCTGCTGTTCGTACAATAAGGATCAGGGGGTGGTGGCGTGGTCCCGGCATGAGGTGGATGCCGGGGAGCCGGTGCTTTTCCGGTCCGTGTGCGTGACGCACGATCCGACGGACGGGGAGGCGAGCGGGTACGATATGGTGTATTTGTCCGCCTGGCTGCCGGAGAGCGGTCGGGCGGCCCTGCTGCGGATGCGCTGGAAGCCGGAGGCGAGGCTGGCCGCCGACGTGCTGGACGGGGTGCAGCACGCGGTGCGCGCCCGGATGGTGTCTTTGCCCGTGGATGTGTACGGAGGCGCCTTGCAGCATACGATGAGCGATGTGAAGCGGGCGTGCAATATGGGGGTGAGGCTGCACGCCGGGAGTTCGTTGCAGGTGGGTATCGCCGGGGAGGGGATGAGGGCCGTGGATTTCAAGGACGGGGGCCGCTGGGGGTTCGTGATGACGCCATGCGGTTTCAAGCGGGATTTGCGCTTTGTGGTGGAGCATGACGGGCTGGAGGAGATGAGCCTTCTGGCGGTGACGCTGGACTGGAATATACGAAAATGAAGACGATGTACGAGGCGAAGCTGGTGACGAATGACGGGTGGCGGGAGTTTGCCGCATGGTTCCCGGAAGGGGGGCTGCGCGGGGAGCTGGTGTCTCCGGTGGGTGTGTGTGCGGTGGCGGACGGGGTACCGGCGGCGGTGTGTTGGCTGTTTTCCTGCCCGACGGCGGCGGGCGGGTGCCTGATGTGGCTGCACCTGATGGCGACGAACCCGGCGCTTCCGGCGGCTGTGCGGGCCGGGGCGCTGCGGTTCGGGCTGCGGTGCGTGCGCGGGTATGCCCGGGAGGTGGGCGCCGCGACGATTCTTTCTTCCGTGGAGGATGCGCGCCTGTGCCGGGTGGCCGGGCGCATGGGCTTCCACTCCCGACAAGGTTTTACGATTTCGATGCAACCATGACAGGCTTATCCATTATGAGCGGGGCTGCTTCCGCAGGCAGTACGGCCATGCAGTACCAGGCGCAGCGGCAGCAGGCGCAGGCCGAGCAGTATTTCGCGGATTACAATAGCGGGCAGGCGGCGAGTACGGCCGATTCCATTTTCCGGGATGCGCGCGAGAATGCGCGGCGGTCCGCGCTGGCGGAGGATCGCTACATGGGGGCGCTGCGCGCCCGTACGGCTGCGGGTGGCGCCGTGATGGAGGGTACGCCGGAGATTGTGGAGCGCGATGCGGCGCGGGAGTTCGATACGCAGGTGGAGGATCTGATGAAGCGGGCGGCGAACGATGCGGCGGCGGTGCTGCGGCAGGCGGAGATAGGGCAGTACCAGGCGCGGCAGGCGGCAAGCGGGTACCGGCAGGCGGCGACGGGTACGTTGCTTTCCGGCGCGGCGTCGCTGGGATCCATCGCGAGCAACTGGCATGCCTATTCCGAGCGGCAGAATGCGTACAGCAAGCTTCTTCCCGGTATTCAGACTCCCGGCTTATGAGCGATATTCTTTCAGCTTTGTCCGGTTCTCCGTTCGCTTCTCAGGCATGGCGGTTGCAGAATATTTACGCGATCAAGCCGAAGTCCGGCCCGGTGTGCAAGTTCAAGCCGAATGAGGCGCAGCGGATGTACTACAACCGGATGTGGTACTGCAACCATATTCTGAAGGCGCGGCAGATGGGGTTTTCGACGCTGATTTCGATTGATAATCTGGATGCTCTGCTGTTCCGGCCGGGGACGATTGCCGGGATTATCGACAATACGGAGGATGATGCGAAGAAAAAGCTGCAAATCGTGAAGCGGGCTTACGAGTACCTGGACGATCCGAAGGTGCATCCTGATACATGGAAGTTCGGGGCGTGGCTGAAGAAGCAGGTGGCGATGAAGGCGAGCGCGTCCGAGATCAAGTTCAGCAACGGTTCTGAGATTTATTGCGGGGTGTCGCTGCGCGGCGGGACGTTGCAGCGGCTGCATGTTTCCGAGCTGGGGAAGACGGCGGCTTTTTCCCCGGCGAAGGCTGCGGAAATCAATTCCGGCGCCCTGAATACGATCGAGCCGGGGCAGATTATCAATATCGAGAGTACGCACGAGGGCGGGCGTACGGGGCTGCACTACCAGAAGCTGCGCGCGGCGATGAAGAGGGTGGGGCAGGAGCTGACGGAGATCGATTTCCAGTTCCATTTCTACCCGTGGTTTCTGATGCGGGAATACAAGCTGGATTACCCGCACATCAAGGTGCGGCCGGAGATCGTGCGGTATTTCGACGAGCTTTCCCGCGAGCTGGGCCGGACGTTCACGCACGGACAGATGCTCTGGTACGATCGCAAGCAGGAGCAGCAGGGCTTCGCGATGCTGAAGGAGTTCCCCTCAACTCCGGGGGAGGCTTACCAGGCGATTGTGGAGGGGGCGATTTACGGGACGCAGATTGCCGCTCTGCGGGCGCGCGGCGGGGTGGCGGAGTGGCCGCTTGATCCTTTCGCGCCGCTGTACACGGCCTGGGACATCGGGTCCAGCGACCATACGGCGATCTGGCTGGTGCAGATGACGGCGGCCGGTCCGCTGTTCGTTGACCACTACCAGGCGAATATGCAGTACGCCGCGCATTATGCGGACGTGGTGCGCGGGTGGGAAGCTCAGTACGGGCGGAAGGTGGCTTCACACCTGCTGCCGCACGATGCGGCCGCGGTGATCCGGGGGACGGTGCAGAACTATACCGCGCTGCTGGAGGAGTGCGGGCTGCGGAATCTGACGGTGGTGCCGAGGACGCGGGACAAGTGGCTGACGATCGGGAATATGCGCGCGCTGCTGCCGCAGTGCCGCTTCCACGCCCGGCTGGACGTGGAGGAGGAGGATATGAACGGCGAGGTGAAGATGACGCCGCTTGCGATGCTGGAGGCATACCGCACGAAGGAGACGGCGGCCGGCGGCGAGATACGGGAGGCGCCGCTGCACGACGAGACGAGCCATACGGCGGATGCCGCCGGGTACTTCGCCGATGCGTGGAAGCTGGGGCTGCTCAATGTGCATACGGAGGGCAGGGTGAAGCCTGCGGCGACGCGGAGGTGGTAAAAGAATATTTATAAAAGAGCTATTGCTCACTATGTGAACAATAGCTCTTGAAGTTCTTATTGTGCAAGTTAGTAACTTGAACGATGAGAACTGTGCGAACTATGAGAGCTGTGCGAACTGTGGGAGCGGTGAGAAGAATGCGCCATCTCTCGAGGCATATCCTTATCCACAATGGCCTGGTCGAAATACAAAGGAGAAGTTTCCTGTGTATTGGCGATTTGTTCATTGCGCGCTTCCAATTCAGAACGAATGCTCACATCAGTTTCCGCTTTAGCTCCTCCTGTCAATGACAGAAGACCCAAAACGGATGTCAATATGGATGCGAATTTCATGGTTCTTTATTGTGTTGTGGCTCGTTATGGAGCCAGTGTAATGGGAGTAATGCCTTGAGTCAGGTATGAACCGCTCGTCAAGAATACTCCACAGCATTCATCTCTTTTGGTACAGGATTCGCAGGCAGCCACGTATCCCTGTTTCCAGTCCGAGATTGACCTTGTCGCAAAGTGCCGATAAGGTTCTGGTAAAAGACAAAGGGGGATATTGTAAATGGAAACATTCATCCCCATATCGTCAACAATTTTGACGGCATGGCACAAACGATCGATGTATTCAACAGGATCAACCCATATTTGCTCATAATTCTTTTGGGCATGACCTATAATTTCCTGTCCCATGAATGCTACATGGTCGACAAATGGAAAATTACGATAGATGAATCGCGCAAAATCTTTCAAATAATGATGATTCTTTTGCGTAATTACCGGACGTATTTCTATATGTTGTCGAAGTTTTCCCAGATTGCCTATACCTTTAATTGTTTTAGCGAACCCTCCTTTCAGGCCATTGATTGCTTCCTGTAAATCAGCCACATCGGAATGCAGGGAAACACAAAATGTTGTATTCAAAGGAGCTGCTAATGCCAACTGCTTGGCCCTGTCAAAATTGGACAAGGCTACGGCATTGGTCAGGATATCTACCTGGCAAGATGGGAACTTTTCATTGATGAGTTGAAAATATTGAAGGATGCGTTCAGGAAATAATGTTGGCTCACCTCCTGAAATGCAAATGACTTGCGGATTTTCTTTGAGAAGTTCGAGGATTCTCAAATTTCTTTGATGCACTGATGGGTCATCCTTTTTAGGGGGCTGAGGACACATAATGCATCGAACATTACAAGCATCCGTGGTAAAGAGGGAATTATGAATGGAATCCTGTTTCCACACCAGATAACAGGATCCATCCGGCTTTACAACGACGATATCACCTTCATTCAAACAATCTGTATTTTTTGCAATGGCTGGATACAAGAATGCTTTCCTCACCGTATCCGAAAGTAGTAGTGTATTTTTCCGGTCGCGATATGTTTTACGTTTGGATACGCGCAACGTTTCTCCATCAGGATGTAATCGAGAACTGACTATTTGTAATTGAATGTTTCGCATCGATTCAGTTTCTATTTAACGATCCAAGAATGAACAATATCCGAGAAATCATGGTCTTCCAGCCGAGAGAAAATATGCTCGAAAATACCTTTTTGTTTTTGGCAGAAAAAGCTATTGGGTCGGGCATTTGATATGTTGCCTGTTTCAAGATAATTTCTGAATACATCAACCCCGCAGTACGTCCTGAATGCACATTCTGAACACCCGGGCATACATTCAATACAACTTGAGGATACAATCTCTTTGAGAATATCACTCTCAAAGATTTCCTGATATGTGTTGGTAAATACATTCCCCATGCGGAAGTGGGTGTTGTTCATGCGAGCAAGCATGCGCCCTTCATCAGCGGGATAAACATCGCCATTGTAATCATAGATTACTCCGCTAATTCCTGCGCCCGATGGAGATTGCAGGTCCACAAAACCCGTGGAGAACGGAGTGAGAATACGGCGAGTTAAAAGTTCTGTATAGAATTCAATAAATTTTTGTCCTCGTTTATTGATTTCCACGATGTATTCGAGCCCCTTCTTATACATCTCAATAAAGCGATCCGGCGTATAGAAGAGTTTATTTTTATAGGCATCGCCATATGGGTTTAGACAGCGGAAGAATATTCCTGTGAATCCAAGCTTGATATATTCGTCGATGATTTCTTCAATGCGGTCAAGAGAATCACTGCTCGCGGTCATCAGAGCTGCAACCTTATCATGTCCAAGAATCTCCCGCGCATGCTGCAAGCTTTTCACGAATTTATCGTAGCTACTGGTACTGGTGCGCATGAGGCGGTGGCAATCATGGAGATCACGCGGACCATCCAATGATGTCGAGATATAGATATCATGCTCTTTGAAAAAAGCCAAATGTTCATCATTCAGAGCGAAGATATTTGTGCACACAACGAAAGATAAATCTTTTTTTGCCTGTTCATTGATCTTTTTCGCATAAAGAACAGCCGTTGTTAATGTTTCCCAATTTAGAAGAGGTTCTCCTCCCTGAAATTCTATTTTAAGATGCTTGTTTGGAGCTTTGAAAATAAGATCGATGATCTTCATCGCCACTTCCGGAGACATATCGTATTTATAGGCATCTTCTTCTTCGCTAGAAACTTGGCAGTATTCACATTTATGATTGCATTTCAATGTGATTACCATCATATGCAGCACGGTGAAATCACGTAAGAAAGCTTTGCGTGTGCGATATTTGGCTGCACTTAACTCAATAGCCGTTCCCAAATGTTCCGGTTTGGAAATAAAGTGCCGACTTTCCAGTTCATGCAATAAGTTATCAGGCAGCGCATCGAAAATACCATGCCTGATATCATCGAAGTGTTGTGGCAGAAGCCATGTATAGTCTCCACATTCGTTGACTAGGAGAATACGATGCCCAATGCGGCGATATTCAAAAGGCAGTAATTGGTAGTTCATTGTATCTTTTTGAGTTCTTCATCAAGATTGGCAATCGGAGCAAAGGCTTGTTTTACGATAATATCGCGTATGACGCCGAATTGTTTGTTCAAATCAAGCCGGATCTGGCTATCAATGAGGAGGGTTCTCAATTTTTGCTCGAAATCCTGCGGATCGCTTGATTCAACAGCAAGGGGTGTTACTTCTACTACAATGTCAGAAGTATTCGGTGAAAGTATATTGATGCTGGCAAAAGGAGACAATTCCCGACATGCTGCAAAAATTGCTTCTTTTTCATATATCTTGCCGTCAAGAATTATTTTAAGAGGTTCAGACATAAACGTAATGAAGATGTTTGGATTATGCCTTGCAAGGAAGATAGAATCAATGTTATTTTTCTAACTAAATTTAATTAGTAGTATATTTTATATTTTATTTTGTTAATGTTAATGATATAATAGATTCATAAGTATGAATGATATGATAAGGGATTCTCTAAAAAAGACAGGATTTTCACACTATATCAATACAATAATTATTGTATTGATAATCATTTGGCTCGCAATCTTGAGTTTTTTATATTGTGAGGATCATCAGATTAAGAATCAACGTGAAGAACGCTTAAATGGAATTTCCCAAGATGTTCAACAATGGAAATCGCGTGTTGATCATTTGGAGATGACGTTAGAAAGCATGAAATCCATTCATTCAATAGATGATTGCGAGGTTCTTTTTGAAGATTTAAAAGAAAATGGGATTGCCCGGAGGAAGGCTGAAATACTGTATGGTAAGATATGGCTTGAAGACTGGGATCTCAGTTCCGAAGAATCGCGACACATGCGGGCGGTGCGCATGGTAAACGATCTTATTTATGGTGGAGGAAACGATGGTTATAAAAAGATGGCGGACGATATGGGATTGCCATCTTCTACGTCGGATGAGGAATGGTACCAATTTTTCAAGAAGCGTTTTTCCGATCATAAGCGATCACAATTTGCTCAGAAGCAGGATTCACTGGTGGAAATAAAAGAACGACAAGACCGATTGGAGGCGCAAATGCAGGAACTATCATCGAAGTTGGATATCCTGGGACGGTTCACATATGGATGGTTCAAAAACGTCACTTCGCAAGAAAAGGATTCCTCTGTTCCTATTGCAAAGCCTGTAGACGAGGATTCAACGGCTCTTAATCATTTACAAACGGAATATGATAGTATTGAATGTACTTCCAGCGAACGCAGGATGTTACATGATTTGTTGAAGAAGTATGTTGCAGCAGAGCAAGCAGGCAATTCTTTTGAATTGAGGCCATTATATGCACCACATGTGCAATACTGTTATAAGAAGGATGGCCCTGCAACACCAGAAGAAATTTTGCAGTCCACCTACAAGAATTGGGATAAATGGCATCTGCGGAAGTATGCCATTTTGAAATGGGATTGTTGTAAGTCGCCATCTACACACAGTATCTATTCATTAGTGGCCGAAGTAGAATATTCCTATACAAACATCAAAACAAACAAAAAGGCGAAAGGTGTCGCCAAATGGGTATTTGCCATTGATCCGCCTGAGCAGTATGGGAAAGTTCGCATTGTAGGATTCGATGAGAAGATTATTCGGAGAGATACTGGACAATAGATACGGAGTATCTCTTCTGTAAAATAGAAAGCCCTGCGGGTTCGCAGGGCTTTTTTTGTGATCTTTTGAGGCAGTTCTATCAAAAAATGTTTTTTGTCTAAAATGCCTCTATTTTATTTTGTTGTATTTTATTTGTTATCAGTATTGAGTGAATGTGCGAAAAAGATTCTTTCCTGCTTGAAAATGGTGCATTATGCCCATAAAATGATAGATACTTTTACTCATTCTCCCCACTCCGACAGTGAAACGGTTTCCCCCTTGGGGCAGTGCGCTCGGCAATAGTTGAGCGCAGCGTGCATGGTCGCCCTCAGGAGAGAGACGGTTTATTCTGGGAGGAATCCGGCTGCGGAGCCAGTTGCTGGACGTGCGTTCCCGTGCCGATGAAGGTGGTGGGGATGTCGGGTACGGTATCCGGCGCGGGCATGGCGGCCCGTTTGGCGGCGAGGCGGGCGGCGAGGCGCGCGCCGATGTCCGGCTGGGAGCAGCACCATTCTACTGCTTCGGTGCAGTAAGCGGAGAGTTCCATGCCGAGGCGCAGGGCTTCCTTTTCCACCTTGAGCTGGGTTTCATAGTCCAGCCGAAGTTCCATTTTCCCGCGCGAATCAAGATCGGGAAGATCAATGCATACAACCTCTTGGGTCTGTTCCTCCATCCAAGATTTGATGAGTAGTAATTTCTTTTTTGGAATTTTCCCATTTACTGCAAACCAATTGTAACATTGCCCCGGTTGCACCAGACATTTTTCAGCCAACCATTTGCGGTTCTTTCCAATAGCTTTTAACCAATTGTCGATATCTTCTTTTGTGGGCATGCAAGAAATTTATCAGGTTTGCTGATAAAGTAAATAATATAATTATAAGGAAAAATGATATTTTGTGTTGACGCGTATAAGTAAAACTGATAATTATATTTTCATGCAAGCAACGAAACGCGCAAAGATCGACTGGTTGAGCTTGAGCCCCCGCACAATGGCGCGGGTGATGGAAATCAGCAATGAACTCCACATTACGCCGAAGGATGCTTTCGAGCTGATGGTGGCGGAGGCTGCCGACAGGCATGCCGACGTGACGCCTAACGGACTGGCGGCTACCGTGAAGGAGGCGAAGCAACCGGCCTGATCAGGGAAGAGGTAACAGGTAAAAGGTAAGAGTATGAAGGAAGAACGTTCAGGGAAAGAGGGCGGCATGTACCGGGAGGAGTATCCGCGGATGGCGGTGCATCCCTGCGGCTGGCCGTATGAAGTGATCGACCTGCGGGGGCGTGGTTCAGCGGCGAGGCAGAAGGCCTTGCTCCAGCAGGAAGGCTCTTCCGTGGTTGGTGAGACTGTAGAGTGTGGGCCGCAGGTAGTTGTAGGCGGCGCGGATGGTTTGCGCCTGCAGGCATTGGCTGATGATGAGTTCAGTGAATTGAGGATTCCACTTGATGGAATGCGCCACTTGAGCGGCAGTAAAAGCCTGTTGCTTCGCGGCGAAAAGGAGGACGGCCAGCTGATCATCGCCCGTTTGTTTGTTTTTCTGCGAGAACTGGAGGTTCAGCTGTGCAATCTCTGCATGAAGCCTTTTGTTACGAAGGATGAGCTGTCTTTGCTGGCGGACGAGGCGTGCGAACTGAAGTGTATGGCGCGGGAAGCTTTGGTGGGGCCGGAGGAGGTGGCGAGTTCTGTTGATACGCCTTTTCAGCCAGCTGGCGATGATTTTTCTGCACCAGCAGATGAGGGAAATGCCGCCGGTGACACCGAGGCCAGTGATGATTTTTTCCGTGATGGAGAAGGTGTCTAGTATTTCAAGCATCGGATCGAATATAACATTTCAAAAATAACAAGCAACCATAGAAAGAAACAACAGGATGAACGACAAGATGATTATCGAGCTGACGAAGGAGATGTATGCAGAGCTGGAGGAGGCAGGGCGCATTACGCTGCTGGCCGGGTGCCGGCTGCATGAGCTGGAGCGCGTGGAGGATGGATGCGTGTTCTGGGCGAATGGGGAGAGGTGCCGCATTGTGGCGGAGGACGAGGAGGTGTGCGGGATGGTGAAGGTGAAGTTTGTGAAGAATCAACCGGCCTGATCAGGGAATAGGGAATAGGTAAAAGGGAATAGGTAACAGGTAAAAGGATATGAAGAAGCATAAGAATATTACGAAGTACACGTACCGGGAGACTTCTTTTTATGGGTACCGCGTGGCGGTGAGCCGGGGCGGCCGGAAGATTTGCCGGTATTTTTCGGTGAAGTCTCACGGAAGCGAGAAGGAGGCTTTGCAGGCGGCACTCGGTTTCCGCCAGAGTATCCGGGAGGATTTCGAGGCGGTGTATGAAGCCTGCGCCGCTGCTCCGAAGGCTTGACGTTTGAACCACACGATACCCCATGAGCGAAGAACAACTGCAATTTTTTGAAGGTCGGCTGCTTGCGTTGGAGCGCAAGCTGGCCGGGGTGGAGGAAGCGTGGCTGAGCCGGAAGGATCTGGGCGTGAGGTACGGGGTGGCTCTGCCGTATGTGGACAAGGTGTTTGCGGCGGTGGAGCTGCGGCGGGTGCTTTCCGAGGAGGAGGTGGGCGGCGTGGTTCCCGGCGTGGTGAGGTTTTTTGCCACGGAGGATTTTGCGGATCCGGACGCAGCTGCCGGCCGGGCAAAGAAGGCGGGGGTGAAGAGGTACAACCGGGAAGATTTCTTCCAGGCGATGACCCACATGCACGAGTTTGCCGGAAGGAAGGCGGCGGCGGCCGGATGCTGACGGGGGATGACTGGTTTTATGTGGCGTGCTGTGCCGTGTTCGGACCGTTCGCCTGGTGGGCTTTTCTTTGCGAGTTTTTTTAGCCACAGATAGACGCAGAGTTTGAAGATTTTCCCATAAAAACCGGAAAGGAGGAAGCCATGAAGTAACGATTTGAACGACTGTACATAAGATTCTGCCCGGCGGCGGAACGTGCGTGCCGCTGCCGGTCTTTTTGAAGCGCACAAGTCCACTTTTCATTTTTACCCACAAAAAATCATGAGCAAGAAACAACAAGATAAGAAGGCGAATCCCGATGTGATGCCGAACGCGCATTTCCGGGATCTCGGATATATGGAAGCGAAGATTGCCACTGTATGCGGCGCAAAGAATGTCCATTGGCGTTTTTACGATGAAGCCAAGGTGTTCCCCAGTTTTTTGGATATTGTGCTGGATGAAAAGACGACTATCAAAGGTCTTTTTCAGGCGCGGGAGATGGTTCTTCGGTTTGTCAGTGTGTTTGAGGGGCGTGTGCTTGATGCCCTCGATTCCTACGAGGTGCGGGATAGTTCATGCCGAATGAATTACCGGTTCGATCCGGCTGCTTATGACGAATATCTGAAGCGTGGCTGGCTTCAGGATGAGATTCTTGCAACGCGTCCGAAGCAGAGGGAGCTGAAGGGCATAGGAACTCCAGAGGTGAATGAGGAGCTGTACCGCCGCTGCTTGGCCGAGATGATCCGTGAGAAGAGGTGTAGCCATTCGATGCTTCAACGGGCGTTTTTGATCAATGCAGGTGAGGCTGATGCCGTGATTGAGCTGGCGAAGAAGCGCGGAGTGATCAGTGATGACGGGGTTGTTTTGATGGAAGGAGGCGAGGTATGACGAAGGCTTTCAAGGCGATGAGTCCGGCGGAGAAGCGGGAGTATGTGCTTCAGGCGTTCGGCGGGGCGTGGGTTCATATCAAGGCGCTGCCTTTGCGGTTCCGGGAGGATGGGTCGTTTTACATAAATTGCCCGGATCTTTTGCGATACCCGTGGCAGGTTCCCTGCGCCGGGTTCGTTCCGGATCGTGCGGGTATTGTGCCGGATGAAGCAGAAAAAGGGGGTGGACGCGGCCAGAAGATGCGTTGGGTTCATGTTTAGCCACAGATTTAACAGATTACACCAATTATAAAAAATGAGTGCTGACAAAAGAAATAAGCTCGCAGCGTGTCCTGTTTGCTTCAAAGCAGGGCGTAAGCTGATTGTTCGCGGCGCGCGCCTCTATGGGTGCCTTTCATGCAAGATGTATTCACACTCCCGGAAAGGATGGAATGATATGGTTCGTTCCGTTGAAAGCATTGGATCCGAGGAAAAACGTAAGCTCACCATCCTTGAAGAGATGTTCTCGCGCCGCCGCCAGTTCAAAGGTTGGGGTGCCGTTATTTCACTTTATGAGGTGCAGGTGGATGATTCCAATTTTGCGATTTGCGGCGAGATGATGACGGCGTTCGGTGATCATTTCACTTTGGACGCCGGGAAACATCCGGTCTTTATGGCGCGTGAACTTATTAGAAGAAATACGGATTCCGTTTTACCCCCACTAGACAAATTCCGTTTATATTCAAAGAGAATGTCAAGCTGCGGTATTATTCGCGCCGTATTCTTGGAGATTGCGAATCAAGCAGCGGATCATGTTAAGCGCATGCCTGATTCGGGTGGCGTGTGTGTCCCGTCGTTTTTCATGCGAATTGCCGAGATAGGAGGCACGAAATGAACACACGACCAATCCTCATGTCGGCACCGATGGTGCTGGCGAACCTTGCCCGTCGCAAGACGCAGACTCGCCGGATGACGGGGCTGAAGAACATCCCGGAAGGGTATGAGTTCGTCAAAATGTTCTTCACGGAACAAATCGTGAAGGGTGATGAATTGGGAATAGCTATTGTAATGTTAAGCAATGGCTCAAACCAAATCTGCATCCCATGCCCCTACGGCACGATTGGAGATCAGCTGTGGGTGAGGGAGCGACTCTGGAATGATGGTGACGGCAGCTGGCTCTACGGCGCGGATCATAAATTCCTGCCAATGGACTACCCCGAAGGATGGCTCGCCAAGGTCGATCACAAGCGGTCTATTCCCGCAATCCACATGCCGCGCTGGGCGAGCCGCATCATGCTTGAGATAACCAACATCCGCGTTGAGCGGTTGCAGGATATATCATGGGATGATTGTATGGCCGAGGGGGTGCTCTCCACGCGAGAGTATGGTTATACTGCGTATTTTGACTTTCGGAGGGAAAAATACACATGCTCCACCCCACGGGAATCCTATGAGTCGATAATCGACTCCATCAACGGAGCCAAGGCATGGGACAGCAACCCGTGGGTATGGGTCGTCGAGTACAAAATCATTGAGATTAAGGGAGGCGAGAAATGAAACACGAATACTCGAAATGTCCTATTTGCGGAAATACACCAAGTAATTTAGTGTATGGAGTAGGAGACGGAGAGACAAGTTGCATATTTTGCGAATGCGGACTATCAACAATCCCCATTGCGTACCACCTCGGTATTCAAAAATGCTGGGATGCGTGGGAAGAGCTTGTGAGCAAATTCCCGGCCTGTATGCGCATCCAGATTGGAGACGTCGTGCAGCTCCTAGACGGCAAGCGCGTTACGGTTGCCAGCGTATCATCTCCCGACACGGATTACGGATGGTTTTTCGAGGATTCCGACGAAAATCAATACTATGCCGAAAGCGTAGGCGTGTGGCCTTGGGGTCTCCGCGAGGACGTTACCCCGCCCCCATGCCCGCCGATATGCAAGCCCGGCTGGCGGGGGCGATGGAGGAAGCTAGGGAGGAGGGGCGGGATGGAAACGTTTGAATATCGAGTTGTTAAGGTTTTAGGTTTCAATACCGAAGAGTACGAACATCAGATGAATCGTTTATCCATTGAAGGTTTCGAGCTTTTCAAAATAAATACGCTCCCCGAAGGATTTTTTGTGTCTGGTGGAAGCATCCTTGTTTTCAGAAAAATCGTCAGTCATGGAAAGGAGGAGAAGCCATGAACATGGAACGACAGGCGAACTTGTTTGCAGTCGATCTCTTGTGTCCGCCCGAATCCGTCAAAAAGGCGGTTGCTGATGGACTTTCCATCGCTCAACTCGCCGAAAAATTTCATGTCGAAGAATGTGTTATTTGCGAAGCTTTGAAAAAATCCGACAAGGCGGGACGCGAGCTTTTGCGAAAATACAGGGATGGATTCACTCATTTCGAACTGTGCAAAATCGCAGAAAAATGGTTACTGAATGCCGGGAAGTGCAGCGTAGCAATCGCCGAACCAAACTGCATCATCACAACCGAGCAGCCTGACGCAATCGGATTCCGGTCGGCGTGTAGCGTGCTGGTAGAGGCCAAGACAAGCAAGGCTGATTTCGCGTCAGATGCGAAAAAGCCGTTCCGTCGACTCCCCGAAAAAGGCATGGGCGATTTCCGATATTACATTTGCCAGCCCGGAATCATAGGGATTTCCGAACTTCCTGAATCATGGGGGCTTTTGCACGTCCTACGATCCGGCAAAGTGCAAAAAGTCAAATCGGCACTCAGGCAACCACAGGCAAATCTCATTGAGGAGCGGCGGCTCTTGATAGCTTGCCTGCGAATACGGAAACCGCTCAAAGTGAGAACCGTGTACGGCCCTTCCGTGTTGACGATTGGAGAGGAGGCCATCCATGCCAATTAAGGACAAATCCAAGTACCCGGCCAACTGGGCAGAGATCAGCAAGGCGCAGCGAGAGCGAGCCGGGAACAAGTGCGAGCTGTGCGGAGCTGTCAACCATCAGCCTCACCCCTTGACTAAGAGCAAAGTCGTGTTGACCGTCCATCATTGCGAGTGGCTGGCCGACCCAGAGATCAACAACGCATATCCTAACCTGATTGCTTTGTGCCAGCGATGCCACAACCGGCTCGACCTCGGCAAGCGGCAGCGTAATGCAGCCGCAACGCGGGCGGAACGGCAAAAGGATGATGATAATGCTCCGAACACTTGCGGAAATTGTAAGTATTTCGAAGTATTCGCATATCCGCTTACTTGCGGTCATCCATCGCTTCTTCTCAGTGACGTGGAGCCTCCGACCCTATCATTTGATAGCAATGTGTGCGATAAGTACGAGCCTGAGAGCGGAAAGGAGAGCGAGTGATGGACACCAAGTCACCCCGTAAACGAGCCTTGGCCCGGTACCCCGGCGGCAAAAACAGAATCGCGCCGTGGATCATCGGATTTTTCCCTGAGCATAAATTCTACGTTGAGCCGTTTGGAGGATCTGCCGCGGTTCTACTCAACAAAACACCCGCATTCCTTGAGGTTTACAACGATCTTGACGACAGAGTGGTGAATTTTTTCGAGGTTTTGAAGGATCCTGCTCAATCCGAAAAACTGGCACGCCTGATTGAGTTGACCCCGTACGCACAAGAGGCGTATAGCCGGTCGTTCGATCTTACGGGCGACCCGGTAGAGGATGCCTTGAGATTTGCCATCAACTCCATGATGAGTTACGGCGGTGGCATCTATAAACCGGGATTCAAGCGCGACGGGTTGACCAGGACAACGCCCTACCCGAAGACATGGCGTGAATATCCTGACGTAGTGCGAGAGTGCGCCGCGGAACTGAGGAGTCGCAATATCGAGATTAACAAAATGGACGCCCTGTCCATCATGTCCAGATACGATTCGCCGGACACGCTCCACTATGTGGATCCGCCGTACATTCAGGAAACGCGGAACAAACGGTTCCGCTATGCGCATGATTACCGAGACGCCGATCACGAACAGCTTCTCGCGTTCCTGCAGGAGTTAAAGGGTCGTGTCGTACTGTCTGGCTATGACTCCGAAATGTACAATGACCGTCTGCCCGGATGGTGGAGGGAGAGCACGGTTTCCCACACGACGCAAGGACAGGCGAAAACAGAAGTCCTCTGGCTCAACTACCAACCCCAACCCATGCTTTTTTGATAGATGAAACCGAATGAAAGAAATAAGAGAGATCTTCCCGTGAACGTGGCGCGGGGTGCGGATGGTGTGCCGTATTCTGCGGTGCGGGCGGCGACGTTCTACGTGCATTGCCGGATGGATGCTCCGCCGGTGTTCGATGCCGGGCTGACTGAGGATGAGGTTCACCAGCTTCATTTTCCCACGGCAAGGCCCCGTTTTTCCTCAGCCGCCGGGGTGGTGGCTGTGCTTGCAGTTTTCTGGGCGCTGGTTCTGCTGGCGTGCTGGTTTTTTCAACTTTTTCCCTTTAATTGAACGATGAATAAACCCCTTGACAAAAAAGTAACTCCCTTGATGGATGAGATGATCAATAAATTGAAAAGTAGTTCTGATGAGGATATGCCGCTTTTTTCCTATTTTTCGGAATGGTGGAAGAATTTTGCCTTGGAGCTTTTGGATCGTCTTTCAATCAGTGAAGCCCAAAGGCAAGCAGCGGAAGCAAAGCATGAAAAATATAAACATATTCAGAAATGTTATTATGTGGCGGTTGAGGGATGTTCCAAGTTTGAGAAAGAGGTCGAGGAATTGAAGGAGAGAGAGTATCAGACGAAGCAGGATGCCGAGCGCGAGATTCGCCGCAAGAAGGAGCAGGTTCGCCGGTTGCTTGAAAAGCTGAGGTATCATCATCGGCGGAGGCAGAAGCGCGCCCGCGAGTACAAGGCTCAGCTGGCGGCGGGTACGAGGACGCGGAAGAAGAAGGTGGCGCCCCCGGCGGAGCCTGTTGTTCCGGTGGCTGATGAACCTGGTGAACCCGGAGAGGAAGGAGGGAGCGATGCTTCGGTTCAGTAATTTCCATGCTGTGCGTGTGGAGCGTGATGATTTGCGTGCGGGTAATGCCGTTTTTTGCCTGGTGACGATGCTTGAGAACGGTCAGGGGCTTATTGTGCATCCCTCCAGTATTCAGCGCGGAGAGGAGCCTGATAATGCGTGGATCAATCATAGCGCCTATGAGTGCGCCATGTATGAATCCAGCGAGCGTTCCCGGCTGATTCAGGAGCATCAGGAGCGCGAGAAGCGCGCCGCCGCGCGCCGCGAGCAGGAGGTGATGAACGATTTGCGCGAGCGGGAGCGGTGGAAGGAGGAGCGGGACCGGGATAAGGCGATTCGCGATAGCCGCCTTTCTCTGGGGGATTCCGCCGAAGAGGCCGGGAAGTGCTGGAAGCTGCCTTTTTCCGCATCGGTGGCGCGTGGCGGCTCGAAGGTGTGGACGCAGTATGTGTATGTGGGCAAGTCGCTGTGCCGGGACGGGCGGTTCCCGGTGTGGGCTGTGATGCAGTCCTGCGATAAGCTGGCGTTCCGCCACCGGGTGGTGATGTGTGGGTACGGGCTGACGATCGAGGCCGGAGGCGGGCAGGCGGCAAGCCTGTATCGTACCATTTGATTTTTTACCTCTATTATATATATAGCGATGGCGATTCAAAAAAAGTGTTCACTTCGGTGGATCAAGTATGTGGGCGGGCTGACGGATAATGCGAAAGTCCGGATGATGGCCCGCAAGCTGGAAGTTGACCGGTGGAAGCTGGCCGGGCATTTCATGCAGTGGATGGACTGGATGGATCTTAATAGCCGGTTCGGCGAGATTATCATTACGGAGGGTGAGGTGGATGAGGTGGCGGCGCTGCCGGGGTTCTGCGCGGCGATGATGAGCGTGGGGTGGATTCAGACAGATTTGTATGGCGTGCTGGAGATGCCGGAGTTTTGCGAGCATAACGGTACGTCCGCCAAGCTGCGGGCGGAGGGGGCGCAACGGCAGGAGAAGAGCCGGTCGAACAGGTCGGCAAAAAATCAGGGGGATGAGGCGTGCCTGGATGGTGTCACAAATTTTTGTGACCAGAGGAGAGGAGAGGAGACTTTACCCCCCTCTATCCCCCCCGGCTTTTCCGGGAAGGGGGGGGCGCGCCGCCCCCCGGCTGCGCCGGGTGAGGCTCCGGCTCCTGCGGGGTGCTGCTCCGGGCGGCTGCGCGGCGCGGCAGGGACTGAGCCTGACGGCTCGCCCTCTGCCACTGCCGCTTCGCCGTCCTACGCAGACGTCTCCCATCGCTTCGACGCGGGAGGGGAGGCGGATGCTGGCGCATCCTTGCCCCCTCCCCCTGTCTCCGCTCAGGTCGCCTCACCCCTTGTCGCCTACGCCTCACCCGGCGCAGCCGGGGGGGAGGTTGGTGGTATGGAGGCGCCGTACGGGTTCGAGCAGTTCGTGTTCGATGTGCGGTCCGTTCGTCCGGTTTGGTCTGTGCCGGATTGCGGGAGCGCGGTTGGCAGGCTGAGCCGTGCCGAGCGGCGGGCTGCGGAGGAGGCATGGCGGGCGGTGGGGCCGGAGTTTTACCAGTATCGCCTGATGGTGGAGCAGTTCATGGCGTCTCGGATGCCGCAAGACGAGAAGGGCGGGCGGTATTTCCGGCCGGATTCGCTGAAGTCGATGTTCCGCGAGATTCGCGGGGTGCTGGTGCAGGCGGAGCGGTGGTGGAAGGAGAATCAGAAGTACAAGAAATTTCACGGATGAAGGCGATGGATTCAACGATGCTGATGGATGTGATCGGCCGGGTGCGGCGGAGCGGGCTGACGATGCTGCAAGTGCAGATTCTGCTGCTGGCGCAAACCGCGGACGGCCGGAAGAGCGTGAGTTCTCTGGCACGGGCTTGCGGGGTGAGGCGGTTTGCGGTGCGGGCGGCGCTGGAGAAGATGGAGGATTTGCTGAGGATCGAGCAGGTGGCGGATTGTCCGTGCCGTTCGGAGCTTCGGATTTCCCCGACGCGGGCGGGGCGGGCTGTGCTGCGGAAGCTGTGCCGGGTGGCCGGGCCTTCTCCGGTGCGGTCGGCCGGACGAAGGAAGGGCGATTCTTCGCCGGGACAAAGGGAGTTTGATTTTGTTGCAAAACCATGAAAGAAGAACTGAAGGAGCTGATGACGGAGGGGCTGAGCGAGAAGCTGGCCCGGTTTGTGATGTACCTTGCCCAGGGGATGGGCAAGGCTGAGGCGTGGGCGAAGGCTAGCAAGAGGAAGAAGCCGTTGGCCGGTGATGGTACGGCAGCTTCCGAAGCCCTGAAAAAGCCTGAGGTGCGACGCGCCCGCCTGCGCTTACGCGAGCGTGCGGAAAAGGGGTGGGAGATGGAGACACCGAATATCATGTTCAAATTGAAAGATTTGTATGAGGACGTAGGTGTGAATGATGACGGGACGCAGAAGGTGCCGTTCAGCGTGAAGCTGAAGGCGATGAGGATGATGCTTCAGATTCTCGGCAGTGTGACGCAGAAGGTGGAGGTGAGCGGTTCGGATGAGTTGAAGTCGATTCTTGAGGCGATGAGGATCGATGTGCTGCCGCGTGATATGATTTAGATTTGGCATCTGGTCGGTTGTTGCCAGTTACCGGATGCAGGTGCTGCGTGTAGAGTGGGGTCGTGAAGGATGTTTACCAGACGACTCCCCGACAACCGTATGCCGTGACGCTGAGGCTGAACGGCGGTTCTGCGCGGCTGGTGGCGCTGGATAACCGAGGGGTGGAGGAGTTCGTTTATTCGGAGTCGTTGCCTGATGGGCAATGGTTTTTCGTGTCGGTGAGCCGTAAGGTTCGGCTGGAGGTTTCCGGTGGAGCCGTTGGGCGAGTGGATCGTGTTTGGCGGGTGATGATGCAGGATGAGGACGGGCTGACGTTGGATGTGCCGTTTCTGAATCTCCGGGCGGAGGATGTGGAGAAGGCGGTGAATGCTGCGCGGGAGGCGGAGGCTTCCGCCGTACGCTCCGGTGAAAGTGCCGCGGAGGCTGCCGGTTCGGCAGGTAAGGCGGCAGACTCGGCAACAGCTGCCAAGCAGGCATTAGACGATTTCAAGGCACGGGCCGATGCTCTTTTCAAGGAGTTCGAGAAGAGGGTGAATGATGCTGTGGATGTGGCTACGAACCGGGCGGAGACAGCTGCGAATGCCGCGGGTCAGTCAGCTGTGAATGCTGCGTCTATGCTTTCTCAATGTCAGGCGATCAAGGCCGAAATCCTGCAGCTCATTGAAACCGGAGCAGTGGGAGACGCGATCACGGCGGCGACGGGCAACATTCTTGAAGAGATACTGACGGATGCCAGACTTACGAACCGCTTTGTGGCGGCCATGTCAGGCTCCGGCGTGTTCGTTCTGATCAACAATCTGGGACGAGCTTTGACGGTGAATCCCCTTGGCATGGTGGATGTGGACTTGTCCAACTACTCCGGAACCGTCGTCAGCATCAACGGCACCACGTCCGCGACCGTCAAGAGCGGCACCACGGCCAGCCTGACGCTCTCTGCTGGTTCCGCCGCCTTGTATGGCGGCACGTCGGCTAGCATTACCCACACCAATGACAACAGTATCACGCTGTACAACTACGGAGGATCGACCGGCAACATTTGCAGCACGGTTACCAATACGTTGTCCAGCAGGGCTATCCGGCAGATCAACCTCGCAATCTCCGATACGGAAAGCGGTAGCAACAAACCATTAGTTACAATGTCCACTGCGTCAAATGCCATCTATCATCCCACGAAAAACACAGCAACACCAGCATTCACACTAGTATGAGAATCATTAACACAACGCCGGGCAAAACCTACGCCGTCACCACTCCAGGGGCGTGCCAAGTTAAATACACACTACAATCCGGCGATACTGTCACCGTTCTGGACGCTACGACAGCCGGTCAATATTATTTTGTTGCCATTGGCCTGCACCCCGATGTGACAAACGATAACGCAGCCCTTACCGAATGTTTTAATGCAGCCCCTGCCGGTGTGTCGTCCGGTGGGGGCGGAACTCCTGCACCGACCGTCATTCCCGGACAAAAGATTGTTACGGGTAATCCGGCAGACAATATTTTACGTCACGGGGAGATTTATCACTTCCCGTTCACCGATAACCCAATTGACTGCACCTTTGCAGATTGCACGTTCGACGATGCGGCCGGGCGCGTCATCACGTTTGAGGTATGGGTAGATACTGGATATTGCGCCCCTCCCATCGACTTTAACGGCGGCTGGCAATGGGTCGGCGTTGTTCCTCTAATGAGCAAGGAATATACCTCCTACCGCGTCACAATTCGCAAAGTGCCGGGCATGACCCCTGAAATCAACTACGCTTATTGCGTGCCCCTCCCACATCAGCCATGACGATACCGACTCCATTCCGGCCCACTGGCGGCGGCCCTCTGTATCAGTGGACGCAGCCGCCGCTTATCAAGCCCGGCACATGGGGAGGCGGAACCATCGCCGCCCGTGCAAGCAACGTGTACATCGGCTATGCAGACGGCTGGACATCGTTTACGCCCATGAATGTTGTCAACCAATGTTGGATGGGCAAAAAAAACGCCGATGGAAGCTTGCCATATCTGGAACTCTGGTACCCTGCCGGGCTTGTACTCCGCACCATGTACTACACCAATGTTCAATGGGGATGCCAAGTCAAAAAGTACAGCATCACAGGCATAACAGCAAGCGGCGAAGAAATCGACCTCGGCACTTACACCAATACGTATTTTGCGGGTAATCAAGGCTATTATGTGGACATCATCGCGCCGTATGACAAGCCGTGCGTCGTCATCCGCTGGCAAATCCTCGAAGTAACGGCCAATGAGTTCCGCTTTTTCAAAATCGACATCGGCGACGCTTTAACTCCCGCCTCACCCGAACAACAAAACGCCTACAAACAATGACCACATACGCAAAAATAATCGACAAATACAACATAGAGCCAGCGCCGCCCGTCAACGTGACGGACTCCGGGCTTGTCGTCAACTACAACAGCGAAGCCAACGCCGAGCAACTGCTGGCCGACGGGTACTTGCCTGTCACATACTCGGAGCAGCCTGCCGCGCCGTGGGAGGTTGCCGTTTACACCGCCCATGCCGGACAGATCGTCCAGACGTATGAGGCGGTGCCTCTGGAAGACTACCGCGCCCAGTGCATCGCCGAGATTCAAGCCGAGGCTGGGAGTCGGTCTGAAGCAGCCAAGACCGGGTTCAGCTATCCGGAAGTTGATACGCGTGAGAAGCAGGCATCCGGAGCGCGTGCATTGCAAGCGGATCCGGAATCCGCTACGCCGGAAGCACAGTTCGTCCGAGCCATTGCCTCTGAAATCGGCATTCCGGTAGAAGCTCTCGTCGAGCGGATCCTTGCAAATGTCAAGAAGGCCGGTGATGCCGAAGCGAAGATCATTGGCATCCAGAATCGCCTCGAAATGGCAGCCCGTGCCGCCACTACACATGAAGAACTTGCCGCCATCGCGTGGCCGGAAACCACAGAAGAACAATGAGCGAAACCAACAACACACCGGAACCCACGCATGATTGCGCGGAAACAATCGGCATATATCTCCGTGATGTACACACGCGTGCTGAAATGGAGTACGACAAAAACGACGGATTGCTTGGCTATGGAATCCATAAACATGCATGGACAGCCGTAGCCAAAGCCGCGCCGGGAATTATCGCCACACACGCAGGCGACGACGTGCGGGAATGGCTGGCCAGACAGGCCTCTACGTCTTCAGGCTGGCGCAAATGGCTATTCGGCATTGCCTGCGCTTCCGTGGGGGCGGTGGTCTTGTGGGGCGCGTCCTTCTTCACCTCCTGCGCCCCGGTGACCCCGGAGCAGGTGCAGCAGATTGACGCAGCGCATGCCATCATGCACCGCGTGACCGGCACGGGTTGCACCTTGTGTCGCTCTGTAACCTCTAAATTCAAATAACGACCATGTGCGACAAGGTTAAGGGATATTTTTCAGTAATGAGGGAGTACAAGGCGGAGTTTATTATGCTCTTGGGCTTTGCCGTGGCCGGAGTGATTTACTGGGATTTCCGAGGATTCGTTTCCGAACAAACAAAATGGATAACGGAAAACGCTAAAGCATTACAAGAGATGAATATACGAATCCAAAACCTCGAACACAAATCAAGCAAATGAAAAATATGATTAAGGCTATCCAGCGCAGGCTGGGAGTGACGGCTGACGGTATCGCCGGGCCGAAGACGCTGGCGGTTATTGTTGAGGCGCTGCAATACAAGGGGATGATGAAAGGAGAGAATGTTTGTACATGGCCTGCGGTGCAGCGGGCCGTGGGGGTGACACCTGACGGCGTAGCCGGGCCGAAGACGTTTGCAGCGATTGCCGGGAAGCTTGATATTCATCTTCCGACAATGTGGCCTTCACAGGCAGAGGTGAGGTCGAACAAGTCGATTTTCGGTTTTTCCGGCGACGAGAGCAATCTGGTGAATGTTTCTTTGCCGTACCCGATGTTTTACGAGGGGAAGAAGCTTTCGACGATTCGTGTTCACCGGCTGGTGGCGAATGCGGTGAAGGATGCCCTGACGATGGTTTTTAGGTATTACGGCGCAGAGCGTATTCACGAGCTTGGGCTGGATGTGTACGGCGGCAGTTATAACAACCGTTCGACTTCAACAGGGAAGGCGAAGAGTATGCACGCCTGGGGGATTGCTCTGGATTTCGACCCGGAGCGCAACGATTATTCGACGAAGAAGCCTAAGGCGACTTTGAGCCGTGCTGAATGCGATATTTGGTGGGAGATTTGGGAGTCCGTGGGTGCGGTTTCTCTTGGACGGGAATGCAATTATGACTGGATGCACGTTCAGTTCGCTACTCTGTGAAATCATGTTCGGGATAGGCAGGACATTTAAGAAGGTTTTCGGCGATACCGGGTCGAAGGTGTTGCTTGGAGTGACTGCCGGTGCTTTGACCGGCGGCGTTGCTGCCGGGGCATTCGGTGCTACTGGTTTGGGCATTGGAGCAACGGCTTCGACTCTTGGAGTGAGTACGACAACCGCCGGGGCGCTTCTTGGCGGTGCGTACGGCGGTACGGCGGCTTTGATTGGTTCCAGGATGGCAAAAATGGCTAAGGGGCCTTCTGCGGCTTCGCTGCTGCCTGATGATTCCGGAAGTACGGCGACGGCCGGGACGACGAGCGAGAGTTCTACGGGTTCGGCGGATAATTATGCCGCGCGGAGGAAGGCCGGGTTTCATTTCGGCAAAACACTTTTGTAAAGTAAGATATGGATGCGAAGGTTATTTTGAATCGCTTCGACAAGATGAAGGGACAGAGGGCGAATTATGATCGTGCGTGGAAGCCGGTGAGGGAGCTGTGCTATCCGATGTCTGCAAGCGTGTGCAGTGCGAAGAGCGTGGATCGCGATGCGGAGGGGTACGATCAGTATGCGGTGGCGCGTTTGCTGGATGTGACGGCGATGCAGTCATGCCAGATTCTTGCGAATGGGCAGCTGGTGCAGATTACGCCTATGGGGGAGAACTGGTTTTCGTTCGATGCCCCCGCCAATATGGAGCATGATGAGGAGGTGAAGGAGTGGCTGGCGGCTTGTACGGATGTGGCGAGGAAGGCGCTGGCCGGGAGCAATTTCTATACGGCGGCGTATGAGCATTTTGCGAACAGGAGCGCCTACGGGTGCGGGTGCATGTATGCGGGGTGGAGCGATAAGAGGGATATGCTGTTTTTCCGGGAGGAGGTTGTGGGGAGCTATTGCCTTCAGGAGGATGCGGAGCAGTTTGTGGATACGGTGTTCCGAGAGTTTAATCTTACGCCACGGCAGGCTGTGCAGATGTTTTCCGGAGATGATGATCATTTGCCGGATGTGGTGCAGAAGAATGCGGCCGATGAGAAGAAGCAGGATGAGGAGGAGCAGTATTTGCATGCGGTGTTCCCTCGTACGGATGGATACGGTAAGGCTGGGAACAGGGGGATGCCTTTTGCGAGTGTGTATGTACACGTGAAGAGTAAGTCGATCGTGCATGAGGGCGGGTTCGAGCGGATGCCGTATCTGACGAGCCGCTGGCTGCGGTGGGAGAATGGGCCGTATGCGATTTCTCCGGGGATTTTTGCGCTTCCGGTGGCGAAGCAGGCGAATTTCCTTGAGGCGATGACGGATCTTGCGACGGAGAATGCGACGTTTCCCCGTGTGCTGGCGCCGGATGCGCTTATTGGTTCGATCGATCATTCACCCGGAGGAATTACGCCGTTCAATCCGAATAATGGAGAGGTGGCGAAGCCTTCCACATGGATGACGGAATCAGGGTACCAGTTCGATAAGGACCGGGTGGAGGATAAGCGGAATATTATCGAGAATATGTTTTTTGTGCCGTTGTTCAAGCCGATTCTTCAGGAGGATAAGCGGATGACGGCCATGGAGGTTTCTGCGCGGCAACAGGAGTCCCTGGGTATGTTTCACCCGATTTTCGCGCGGTTCAGTTCGGAGTTTCTGACGCCGATGCTGCTGCATGTGTTTTGCCTGTTGTACGATCACGGGATGTTCACGAAGCCACCGGCTTCTTTTTCCAAGCAGGCTTCCGGAGGGCAGGCGTTTATCGGGGTGCCGAATGTTTCGTTCAGCTCGAAGATTGCGCTGGCGATCAAGGCGCAGCAGATGGGTGCGTTCCAGTCTCTGAGCGAGATTCTGCTTCAGGTGGCGCAGGTGTCGCCTGAGGTGCTGGATAATGTGGATTTCGACAGGTTCGTGAAGGATGCGTCCCGGATTATGGGGCTGGATCCCGACTGGATGAAGAAGTCGAAGGCGGTGCAAGAGCTGCGCGCTGCGCGTGAGGAGGAGCGGAAGCGGATGCTGGCGGCTCAGGAGGAGAATGTGCAGGCCGATACGATGAAGAAGGGGGCTGATGCGATGAAGCTGGCAGAAGGCATTCAATGATTTTTTTACCATGAACAAGAATGAGAGATTGATGAAGCTGGAGGAGGGGGAGAAGCGGGTTCACTCGCTTTTCTCTTCGCCTGAAGGGGAGGCGGTGCTGGAGTTTCTGAAGGAGCGGACTGGGTACGGTGTGCCTTCGTTCGCTGCGACGAGCGAGCCGGTGCAGGCGGCGTTCGCCGATGGGCGGAAGTCGGTGGTGTATGAGGTGATGATGATGATGAAGAAGTTTTCCCAATGAATAATACATACGAGATAAAAGATGACGGTGCCATTTTCTTCGATGGGAAGAAGATCGGCGTGAATTCGGAGGTGGGGGTGGATTTCGTTTCCGTTCAGGCGAGGAATAAGCATGCGGCCGGTTTGGCCGAGTGGATGGCTGCACGTTCTTCCGGGGATGATGGCGGCGGTTCCCTGCTGCCTGATTTGCCAGGGCTTTCCGGCGAGAATAAGCCGGAGGAGTCGAAGGAGGGCGGTGCGCCTGATGAGAAGCCGGAGAAGCCGGAGAAGAAGGAAGAAGGCGGTGTGCTGCCTGATGAGAAGATGCCGGAGGGAGAGGATGAGGTGGATGGACCACCGCCGCGCGATGAGTTGTGCATGAATTTCAATGCAGCATGGCTGCGGTGGGATTTTGAGCATTTGCCGGAGGCTAAGTTCATGCTGAAATGGGAGCGGTATGCTGAGGGAAATCCAGCCAATTTCGCCGTTTTCAAGTCGGCTGCGAAGATTGAGTTCTGCTATGGGCTTTAACTTTTTTAACCTTTTTACTTTTTGATTTTTTATGGATCCACAGAATAATGATGAGAATAAGGGTGGTGCGCCTTTGCTTAATGGGAATGGCGCAGGAGGCGCCGGTGGAGGAGGAAGTGCCGCATGGGTGAATGCGGACGGTTCGTTCGTCGATGGCTGGCATAACCAGTTCGGAGAGGAGTATGCCGGGCTTGGCAAGTTCAAGTCTGCCGCGGATTTGGCGAAGAGTTACAGGCATCTTGAGAGCAAGCAGCCGCATGTTCCAGGAGAGGGGGCGACGCCGGAGGAGGTGGCCCGCTGGCGCGGGCTGGCAGGAGTGCCGGAGAATGCCGATGGCTACGGGCTGAAGAAGCCGGATAATCTGCCCGCTGGCGTGGAGTGGAATGATGAGCAGGTGAAGGTTCTGGCCGATGTGGCGCATCAGCACCATGTGCCGAAGGCTGCGCTTCAGGCGATGCTGGATAAGCAGGTGGAGCTGGAGCGCGTGGCAGCCGAGAAGCAGGTGGCGGAGCAGGCGGCCGAGCAGGAGAAGAGGGTGAATGAGCTGAAGGGATCGTGGGGCAATGAGTTTGCTGCGAAGATGCAGTCTGCCGGGCAGGCGTGGAGTCAGATGGCCGGGCGTCTTGGGCTGGATGAGAATTCGGATGAGGCGATGGCTTTGCGGAATAATACGGCGTTCGTGAAGATTATGCACCATGTGGCTCAGTTCATGCAGGATGACGGCCGGAAGTCGATCGGGACGCCGGGCAGCCAAGGGGGCGGTGCGATCGGCAAGGAGAGGGCGATGCGAATTATTACGGATGAGAGCGATCCCCTGCACGATGATTACATTAAGGGCGAGCCGGGCGTGACGGCGCTTGTGCGCGCCGGGCTTGTTTCCTGATACAGGGAGGCAGGATGACGATGCGGAGGCGCGGGGCGGGATGCTTCGCGCCTCTGGTCGTTTGCTGCCAGTTCCGGGGTGCATTTTTTTCTGGTAAGGTGGAGGTATGTCAAACGGTGTAGCGATCGGTTACGGTGATGCTTCGAGCGGTGTGAGGTTTATGCCGGTTTCTCCGGCTTCCGGCAATTTGCAGGGGGCGCAGGCGGTGGCCGGAGGGTTGAAGCATGTTTCTTCCGCTTTGATGCAGTCCAGTCAGGATTTGGCGCAGCTGGACGCGATCCGGCAACGGGAGCAGGCTGAGGCTTCCCTTTTCCAGACGAAGGCAGGGGCTGAGCTGATGTACAGCAGTTTGATGACGGACGGGAAGAAGGGGTTTGCGAACAGGCTGGATGCCGAGAATTTCATGCCGGAGTATGAGGAGAGGTGGAATGAGTTTTACAGTGCGGCAATGGAGTCGGCACCTGCGGAGGTGCGGCCTCAGATGGAGCTGGAGCTGGCGAAGATCCGGACGGCACAGGCTATTTCTCTTCAGGGGTACGGGGCGCAGGTGGCCCGCAAGAGCAAGATTGCCGGGCTGGATGCTTTGGCGCAGGTGTACGAGGGGCAGGGGCGGCTGGAGGAGGCGGAGCAGGCGATTCTTGCCCGTCCTGATTTGACGCCGGATGAGAAGTTTCTGGGGGTGCAGACGATGCACGCACGGTTTGCGGATTCCCGGCAGAAGGCGGAGAAGGCGCAGCGGGAGGGCGAGCAGGCGCGTTCTTACGAGGGGTGGTTTTCTGCGGTGAAGACGCAGCGGGGGGCGATGGAGTTTCTGGTGAAGGCGGCGCGGCCGGAGGATCGTGATGAGCTGATTCGTTCGGTTGGGCCTGCGAAGTATGATTCTTTGCTGAAGGATGCTCAGGAGATGGCGGATTGTGACGGGACGGTGGCGGTGAGCGATGCTATCCGGAACGGGAAGGTGGAGGATTTGAGGAAGGCTTTCGAGGGAGGTTCATGGAGGGCCGATGAGCTGGATATTATCAATTCGATTTGGAAGAATGAGGGCCGGATCGATGAAGATACGTGGAACAAGGTTTATTCCGCGATGGAGTGGGATGCGGTGCGGTGCCCTGATGCTCCGAAGGGGAGTGTGCAGATGCAGCAGTATCAGGATGCGTTCAAGCGGAAGTGGGAGGCGATGGGGGTTGGCGCGGATGTGATTGCCGATAAGTTGAAGTTGATGGATGAGGCGGGGGCGGCTGTGTACGGGAAGTTCGATCCTTCCGATGCGATGTCTTCTCTGAAGGGGATGAATTATCTGCACCCGAAGACAAATATCCACAGGTATGCGGATGGGGATGATGCGGATAAGCGGAGGCTGGACGGGAATATGATTGCGGTGCAGAAGGATGACGCCGCGAAGGAGGTGGCGCACAATGAGAGGCTGATTCTGGAGGCTTTCAATAATTACCGGCTGACGGATGAGGGTAAGAAGGCGACGAAGATGCAGCAGAAGCTTAAGTTTTACGATTTGGTGACGGAGGTGACGGGGCAGAAGATGACGGGTGAGGTGGTGCAGGCTTTGGAGCGGCAGAAGGCGCAGGAGGAGAATATGAGGACGGCGCAGCAGGGGAGGTTCAGCGAGTTCAACCGGGCGGACCGCGTGCCGTTTGCCCGTAGGGAGCAGGTGGCGCAGGTGCAGACGTTCGATGTGGAGGATTTGGCGGTGCGCGGGGCTGTGGTGCCTGCGGCCGTGCTGGATGCGTACGGAGATACGCCGCTGATGATGGAGGTGGAGACGGCGGATAAGAAGGTGATTCTCGTGCCGGTGGTGGGGAGTTCTGAGGGTGGAGGTGTCGGGGTGACGGAGAGTGTGGCCGCGACGGTGAAGGGGTGGGAGGCGAAGGTGGCCGGAGGTGCGCGGGTGTCGATCCGGCCGCAGTCCGAGGAGGAGCGTGCGCGGTATGGCGAGCAGGAGGTGATGAAGGGGGTGCAGAATAGGCGGTCTGTGCAGGTGAATGCGGAGAGGCTGAAGCAGGCGGCGGCAGGGACGGGGCTTGAGCGGCTGGCACCCGTTTTTGCGGCGGCCGGGAGGAAGTACGGCGTGGATCCGGATTTGCTGATGGCGATAGCCATGCACGAGACAGGGAACGGTACGAGTTCGGCTTTCCGGAATAAGCGGAATGCGATGGGTGTTTCCGATGCGAAAGGGCCGCGGACGTTCGGCAGTGTTGAGGAGAGTGTTTTTTATATGGCGAGGCAGTTGAAGAGGAATTATATCGATAAGGGGCTGAGCGATGTGGCTTCCATCGGGGCGAAGTATGCGCCGATCGGCGCGGGGAATGATCCGGGCGGGCTGAATGCCCACTGGGTAAGCGGGGTGAACAGGAATCTTAAAGCGATCAAGGGATGAATATGACGATTGACGAGCAGGCGGGGCCGAATACGGCCGTTTTTACGGGTTTCAATGCGGAGCGTTCCGGTTTGGTGGAGCATTCCGTGGATTTGGATAATTTGGATGCTGCCGGTTACGGGGCGTTGTTCAATGCCGGGCGGGACGGGTTCTTTTCGGCGGAGGGCGCGGCTACGCCGATGGCGCGTTTCGAGGATCAGATGATGTTCCGCGAGGGGTGGGATCCGCGCGAGAAGGCGGAGCGTGAGCGGGTGGATGCTGTTTCGCAGAAGGCTGAGGTGCTTTTTCTCGATCCCAAAGAATACCCGGGGATGAGATGGGATATGATTGCATTGCATGGAGAGGTCTATGCAGATGAGTTTCTGGCGCTTTCTGAAGAAGACCGACAGCATGTGGCCGTTCGGTACATTAAGGATTCCGTTTATGGCGCAGGTGATGCCGGGTATGCACGTATGGCAGAAGAGTACGGGATGCCTTTTTCGATGAATGATGCGGAGTGGTTTTCCGTGTTGGGCCAGCGTTTGAAGCAGTCCAAAGCGGATCGCCAGCGAGTGGATGCCTTGAATGCGACGGTAGAGAAAGAGAAGAAACGCATCTATCGTGAGGTTATTTCCGGAAAGTCTGCGAATACGGTGTACGAATCCATTTCCGACCTTGATCCGGAAGTACAGGTTCATGTGTATGAGGTGTTCGATTTCGCGCGGGCACGCCGTGAGAGTATTGATACCTTTCTGGATGATGTTTTTCCGGAAAAATCCGTTGCCGTAGGTATGGAAGGTCTCAAGAATGAAGCGTGGAGACCGTCGGATTTGAGCGATTTGGCTGTGAAGCTTGTGAAACTCAAGAAACGCGATCAGGTAGCATACGATGAAGTATTGAAGCTGATTCAAGAGGGGGTGACTACGGTTAAGGAAAATCCGTATGAAGGAGAAAGCCTTGGAACAATATACCTGAAACATGGCATTATTCCTTTGGATGCCATTCTTGAAAAATCAGGTTTTCTACGGCAGATCGGGGCGACTTTAGGAAATGTTCTCGGTTCGACTGCAGATTTGATCGAGAAAGGCATGCACGGGCAGGTTGTGTATGATCTGGAGAAACGAGTGGAAAACGGATCGATGACGCAGGAGAGGATGAATCATGCCTTGGAGAAATATGACAGGAAATACAATCTTTCTCAGGAAGAAATGGAAGTGAGGAATGATCTTCTTGGCATGGTGCGGGATATGCAGACTTCTTCTACCAGGAAGGATTTGTTTTACGGCGAGTGGCGGGACACTTTGGCGCAGGGCATGGCTTCCACTCTTACTTTCCAAGCGTCACCATGGTTGATGTTCGGGTCTCGCACGAACGACAGGATGGATGAACTGATTGCGGATGGCAGCAGCGGGGGAAACGCTCTTTTGCGCGGCATGTTGATCGGCGGCGTGGAGGTGGGCAGTGAGTTCATGTTCGGCATCGGGAAGGTGACGCGGTGGGGCGGACCGCGGGCCGGGAAGCTGTTCAAGGAGGTGGCGCAGACGAAGGCCGTGCAGGCTGCCCTGAAGTATCCGCTGGCTTTGAAGGCTGCGACGGGCCGGGCATTTCGCCTGAACAAACTGTGGGGGTATGCGAGCGGCGCGAAGATTGCGTGGAGCAGGGCGCACTACGGGAGCGCGATGCTGAGGTATGGCGTGGCAACCGGCCGCGCCGGGCTGGGTGAGATGGTCGAGGAGTACGCGGGTATTCTGGCCGGGGTGCCGGGCGACTATTATCTGGCGATGATGCTGGGGGAAGACAATGCGACTTCCCGCACGGCAGACGGCGGGCGGCGTACGCTTTCGCAGGAGGTGTACAGGCAGTGCGCCGATCTGACGCTGGATACGGGGACGTGGTTTTCGATGATGGCGATGGGCGGTATGTTTGCCGGGGCGAATCTCGGCCGGTACCGGAGGGATGCGATGTGGATGACGACGAAGCCGAAGAATCTGCAGGCGATGGGGCTGACGGAGGAGCAGGCCGTGGAGGTGGCGAATACGGTGAAGCCGGAGGAGAAGTTTCAGCTCGGGAGGAGGTATCTGGCGGATAATCAGAGGAAATCCGTGGACGAGCTGATGCAGAATGTCCGGGTCGGGTTCACGTCGATGGAGCAGGATATGGAGTGGGTGGAGGATCTGGCGGGGTATGAGGATGCCGTGGAGAACGGTATGCTGCCGCGTGCGGAGAGGATGGAGGACGGGAAGTGGAAGATGACGATGCGTGTGCGCAACGAGGCCGGGGAGCTGGTGGAAGCTGCGCCGTTCATGCTGGACGATAAGACGGCTACGGGCTATATGCAGACGCTTTTCGAGAATGAGTTCATGCGCGGAGAGCTGATGGCGCGGGATAACATGGTGGCGAATGCGATGGTCGGCAAGCTGAAGACGGATGAGAACTGGAAGGTGCGGGATATGGGGCAGGCCGATACTCAGGAGAGTATGGAGAGGCTGGCCGTGATGGCCCGGATTCGGATGGACAAGGCGGCTGCCGACAAGCAGTACATGGTTTCACAGATTGTGGATCCTGCCGTCGATGCCGATTTGACGCTGGGGCAGGCGGCGCGCATGGGGGAAGCTTTCGGCGAGCGCGTGAAGCTGGAGAAGATGCGGGATGCGGAGAAGCTTTCCCGCGAGAGGTCCCTGCTGGATGAGGCGCGGCTGGCTGCCGGGCAGGAGAGGTTCACGAACGAGGAGTGGGACGCTTACGCAGACCGGCATATTTACAGCAGCGCTGCGAATCGGACGCGAATGATGGATTCCGGTAAGACTCTGCTGCGCTACGCAGCCGGGGAGATCGGGGCGATGGATGTGATGGAGGAGGTGATCGAAGACGAGTTTGAACGGTCGAAGCGGGACGGCCGGAGCCTGGGCTGGTGGGCAGGGCATTTTCGGGCTCTTCAGAAGGAGATGGGTATGGCGAACGCTTTCCTGCCCGATTCCGGCAATGTGACGGAGGCGCAGGTGACGGAGGCGGTGTCGAAGATGGTGAAGAGCGATCTGCTGGCACGTTCGGAGAAGCTGAATATTTCCGACTGGCTGAAGGCTTTTCTTCGGATGCTCGCCCGGATGATGCGCCGGGCCCATGCCCTGTGCAAGCTGGGGAAGATGTTCAACGATCTGCATGCCGCCGGGAAGTTGAATAAGGATTTTGTGAGATCTATTCACGAGTTCACGGGGAGGACGGCGGAGTATTTCAAGGATTTGCAGGTGAAGACGGCTGCCGAGGTGCATGGGAAGGCCGTGGCTGCTGCCTCGACCGCCTACGCGGCTCCCGCCTTGAAGGAGATGGGGCTTGCTGCTGCGGCTGCCGAGGAAGAGGACGGCATGGCGGCCGTGGAACAGGCTGCCGCACCTGCTCCGGAGGAGGATGCCGTGGTGAAGGATATGGCGACAGCGGTGCAGGAGGAGGTGAATGCCCAGGGGATCGAGGGCGCGCGCCGGACGAAGGATCCGCTCGCCATGGCGGCGGCGGTGCGCGAAGCCGGTTTGGATGCGGCGGGCTTGAAGGCGCACGGTTTGGAATCCGGATCCCTGGGGAAGGCTGCACGTGTGGGCGCTCTGGCCGGGGAGGAGCTGTACCGAGCTGTTCTGGCGGGGGGTGTGCCGATGAAGGCCGCCGAGCGCCTTGCTGCGGCCGCTCCCCGGAACGAAGACCTGCAGAAGGTGGGCATGGAGGAGCTGGAGCGCGGCGTGAAGGCTGCCGTGGCGACGATGCAGGCAACGGCTGCACTGGGAGAGGGGGCGACGCGGGAGGATGCACGGCGTGCTGCGGAGTATGTGCAGCGGAAGATGCGTGCGCTGGAAAGGAGGCTGATCAGGGAGTCGGATGCCATGAACGAGGATTTCGACCCGGATGCGGTGATGAAGCTGAAGGAGAGTATCGAGCAGGTGAGGAACTGGCCCGCATTCCGCGAGGTGGTGGAACAGGCGCGGGCATGGGACGGGAAGTCACGTGTGGACGGTTCGCCTCTGACGACGGCTGGAACGACGTTTTCACTCAGGCGTGAAGATGACGATTCGCAGTTCCCGGATGCCGGGCAGGTGGCGGCGGCATGGAAGGGCGCTCTGGATGCCTATTTCGACGGGAAGACTGTGAAGCGGACGGCAGATATGAAAGTTTGCCCGACTCCTTCCGTGCTGCGGATGCTGGGGGCGAAGGCTCATGACATGGTGATTACGCCGGGCGTGATCGATAAGGTGATGAAGGAGAAGCACGCCGTGACGCGCGAAGCCATGGAGAGGATACCTGACGCCGTGGCGTCGCCTTTGGCCGTGTTCCAGTCCGTGGCATCCGGCAATTCGCTGGAGGTTCTGACGGAGCTGAAGGAAGGGGATGACCATGTGCTTGTGGTGGTGCATCTCAATGCAAAATCGGCGGAGCAGGCGCATCAGGTGACGGTGAACCGCATCATGAGCGTGTACGGCAAGGAGAATGTGAGGGCTCTTTTCTCTCACCCGATGCTGTATGCAGACATCAAAAAAGCCCGTCCTCTACTGGTATCTCACGGGCTCCAATTGCCCGGACAAGCAGTGAGGAAAGGCTCTGGAAACAAGATACACACGCCAGCGGATCTTGTCAAGTGGAAAGAGAAGCAGAGGATGCCCGGAACGTCGTTTTCGGTGCGCGGAGATTTCGGGCTGGCCGAGGAGCTGCTGGTGCCAAGCCAGAAGGTGCGCGGGCACGAAGTGCTGACGAGGACGATCCACGAGGATATTCAACGCTGTATCGAGCTGTGGAACCGATATGACAATCTGGCGGCGGACGAGCGGGAAAAGGCCATTGTGGCGATCGGAAGCGCGATGCATCTGGCGCAGGCGGTGGCGGGTTCGCTGCCGAGCAAGTACAGGTTCTCCCTGAATCCCTACCTGAAGAAGATGCAGGTGTTCGCCGAACTGGCCGCGACGGGGGATCTGGATTTTACCCGCGATCTTGTCTTTACACGCGATATTATTTTTCAAAAGACGAGAGAGCTGGATTCTCTGCGGGGGAAAATAGATGAAGGCGAACTGGAGGAGATGGTGAAGGAGTATGGCGAGCGGAGGTTACATGAAGTGGTGGCTCACCTTTTGAAGAAGACGGACGAGAGGCTGAACCGCTGGGGGCGCGATTGCGTGATTGTTGAAATCGACAGGCTGCTTGACCGGGTGAAGCCGCAGGTGGACAGCCGGACGATGCGCCAGAAGAAAGGGCTTCTTTCGGCAGCCGGGTACAGGCGGCTTCAGGAGATCGATAAGCTGATGAGCTACACGCAGGAAGAAAAGGAGGAAGCCCTTGGCGTGCTGGAAGGAGCCGTGCAGAAAGCGAAGGATGCGGGAACAGCTTCCGAGCTGGCTGATGCCGAGGACCGGCTGGCTGAACTGGCTCTGTTCGGCGCCCTGCATGATATGACGATGGAGCAGGCGGCGGCGGTGCATGCCGAGCTGAGTTCTTTCATCCAGAAGGAACGGTTTGCCTGGGACGAGGTGCGCGATATGAGGCAGGCCAGAACCAGAAGGATTCTCGGCAAGGCGATACGCCTTTTCGGCGGGCGGCCTTCCTTCAATGCCGTGAATCTGGCGAAGCACAGGAAGAGTACGCTGAAGGATGCGCTGACGATGGACGGTGTCTTGCTGAGCATGCCGCATATTCTGCAGCAGTTGAGAAAATACCCGGCGCTGGAAGGTCTGGCCGGGCTGATGCAGGCCCGGCAGGCTGCCGCTTTTCAGGGTATCGCAGCCGCCCGCAGGCAGCGGGTGGAACAGGTGCATGCCTTGGCTAAGCAGTATCTCGGCAAGAAGAACTGGAAGGCGATGAATAGGCTGAAGGAGGTTCACAAGACGGGTATTTCCCTGCAGAGAATCCGCATGGAGCGGGTGGAGATCGCTTCCCAGATGGTGGATGTCTGGCTGAACAAGACGCCGGAAGAGCGGGAGGCCTACCGGCAGGAGCAGGAAGAGGCAGCAGCCAAGGCCGATGAGAAGCCGACTTCCGAGAATATGGAGAAGATGCGCACGATTCCGACGGAGCGCGATGTGGAGGAGCTGGCCAGATGGCGCAAGGAGCGCGATGCACGGGAGGCCGTATACCGGAGGGAGCTGAACGAGTACGAGAAGGCGACGGACGAGATGCGCAAGACGATGAAGAAGCCGAGACCTCCGAAGGCGGATAATCTGGTGCGGCTGGAGTACGAGGGGGAGATGGAGACGGTGGAGAACTTCGAGACCTCGAAGGATACGGCTCTGTACATTATCCTGATGAGCGAACAGGCGGAGTATGCCGGTACGCTGGCGCGGCAGGGGTTCGATGCCGAAACGATCGGGAAGCTGAAGGAGTGGATCGGGCAGGATGTGCTGCAATTCGGCTACGAACTGAGGAAGCTTTTCAAGGAGCAGGGCGACAGGATTGCCGCCGTGTACGAGGCTACCTACGGCGTGCCTTTCCCGAGGGTGGAGAATTACTTTGCCGCCCGGTTCGACGTGGCGCGCATGAAGAGCGCGGAAGCGGAGATTCTGCAGGGGATGGGCGCCATGCAGGGCGGCGGGAAGGGGTTCATGAAGGTGAGGACATTCCACAATCACGATCTGGATTTGAGGCGTGGAGCGTTGTCCGTGTTCATGGAGGCCACGGAGATTTCCGACAACTGGATGTTTACGCAGGATATTGTGTCCGACTGGCGGGCTTTCCTGTCCGATCAGGATTTTGCCAATGTGCTGGCCGTGCATCTGGGAGAAGAGCTGTACGAGCGGCTGAGGCGCTGGGTCTCCATGATTGAGACGATGGGTGTGCGCGGGGCGATGAGCCTTGGCGCGGCCGATCGCGTGATCGGGAAGCTGTATGGAGCGAAGGCGAATGCCGTTCTCGGATTCAAGCTGGAAACGATGCTGAGGCAGACTTCCGCCGTGCTGAACGGATGGGCCGGGGATCCGAGTATCGGGTTTGCCGAATGGATGAAGGCGATGGCGATGATCCGGGGCAAGAAGACTCCGATGACTGTGGAGAAGATGCTTGCCAGCCCGGAGATGCAAACGCGATTCGGCGGGCAATTAGGACTCGCCGAGCGTCAGATGATGCTGCCGACAGGTGAGAAGGCGAATGCCGTGGAGAGCATGCTGCAGGCGGGGATGAGTCCGATGGAGTATATCGACATGCGGCTGAATGCCATGAGCATGACAGCCGTGTACTATGTCCATTACAACCGGGCGAAAGCCAAGGGGATGAGCGAAGCTGATTGCGATCTGGCGGGATGGGCCGGGGTGCATGGGTCCATCGACATGGCGGCGCAGCCCCAGAACTGGATGCAGAAATCTGAGTTGTGGAACCGGCTGCCTTCGATTGCGAAGCCCGTGCTGTTCATGATGAGCGAGAATATCAACAAGGCCGGTTTGTGCCTGTCGTTGTTTCGCAGCGGGCAGTACAAGAAGTCAGTCCAGGTCTGGTTTGCCTACGGGATCCTGAATACGCTGGTAGGCATTCTGCTGGATTTCATTCGAGACGATCCCGACGAGTGGGAGAAGCGCGATTGGCTGGGGTATGTCTTTGCGGCGGCGTTCGGGCCGTTGAACGGGATTCCCCTAGTGGGGGAGATGCTGGAAGGCGGCGTGGATTATCTGCTGAAGCTGGCGGATATCGACATGGGGGTGTACGTCGGTTCGGCCGGGCGTGGAGTGGTTGATTTAGGAGGTACGAGGCGGGCTGTCGAAAAGATGATCGATATGATGGACGGAGACAAGGAAGGGGATTTCGGGGAATATGTGAAACAGAGCATTCGTTTGTCATCGTCCGTGGGCGTGATCGGAGGCGCTTTCGGGGGGACGGTGGGAAGCGCCATGCTGCTGGGAAGCGCCCTGATGAATCCTGTGAAGACGGTGACGAATTTCATTCATTCTCGCGGCTGGGACGATTAGGCAATCCACGGGATTTTGTGCTGCGCTTCGTCCAGGGTGTCTGCTTCCGGGACGACGTAGCGGCCGAGCATGGCGTTCGAGCGGTGGCCCGTCAGGTGGCGGGCCACTTCTGCCGGTACTCCGCTTGTGACCATGAGGGTGGCGGCCGTTTTGCGGAGGGAGTGGAAGGTTTTGGGC
Source organism: Neoakkermansia glycaniphila (assembly GCF_900097105.1). Lineage (GTDB taxonomy): Bacteria > Verrucomicrobiota > Verrucomicrobiia > Verrucomicrobiales > Akkermansiaceae > Akkermansia > Akkermansia glycaniphila. The sequence continues at coordinate 2,864,989 of NZ_LT629973.1, forward strand.
GAGACGCGGCGGCGGTCTCCGGAGAGGTTTTGCATGGGGGCGGACATTGTCCCAAGTACGCCTTTGATGTGGGCATTGACTTCGAGGGAGAGAGCGCCGGTGTTGAAGGATTTCATTAGTTTGACGGCTTGCGGGTTGACGTATGTTCCTGTTTCATGCCAACGTATTGACTGAAGGTAGGCCGCAAGTTCTTCGCGTATGGGAAACATGACGATGCCATTCGTTTTCTGCTGGCGAGCCATGAAAATGCCACGGTCGAAGTCGAATTGGTTCCATTTCAGCATGGCCGTGTCACCAAGCCGAAGTCCATTCAGGTAGAGTGAACATCTAATGAGGCGTGATACCCAGTCTGGCGTTTTTTCGAGTAGCAGAGAGATTTCCTGCATGGTGAATGCTTTCTTTTCTGCTGGATCTCCTCGAAGAACTTTTGCCTGTTCCATTTTCAAGAATGGATTTCTGTTGATGATTTCATGATCAAAGGCATCGCTGAAGAGTGCGCTTAGGCTTGCACAATATCGTTTGACTGTTCCCCCTGTGACGCGCTTTGCTTGCTGATGAATGAAGTCCATGGCATCGCCTTTCGTGATTTTGTCGATGGGGCAGTTTTTTCCGCCTTCCGCTTTTTTGTAGATTCCGGCCCAGGCCATGAATTGATTGAATGCGCGTTCGTCGGCCTTGATGGTGGCCGGTTTCGCATGGCCTGATTTTTTGGCGGTGTATTCTTCGATGTAGGAACTCAGGGAAGGGGATTCCGTTTCGGTGGTCCGGTCGTTTCCGGAACCGGATATTTCATAGACGCGTGACGCTGCTTTTCTGGCGTTCCGTTCGCCGCGGGCGGATGCTTCGAATTCTTCCGCGATCAGGATGGCCTTTGCCTTGGCTGCTGCCGGGGTGTAGCCGTCTTTCTTTTTGTCGGGGTTGATCAGGATTCCGGTTGCTCGCGTGTGGCGCTTTCCTTCTTCTCCGGTAAACTGAGCATACCAGTGCCGTTTTCTTTGTACGATGCTTGCCATGATTGTGATTTTGCGTGTACGTAACTTTTACGAAAAGTTACGTAGTAAGTTACGCAAGCAATCTAGCATAAGCCGGGATAAGCTGGGAATAAAAAAGCTCCGCCTTCAAGGGGATAGCGACTAGGCTTCTCTCAGCTTATTCAAAAAGGTGGCGGAGGAGGTGGGATTCGAACCCACGGAGAGGTTACCCCCTCGACGGTTTTCAAGACCGTTCCATTAAACCGCTCTGGCACTCCTCCGAAGAAAACAACGCGGATAACGTGCGCGCAGTCTATCGAGAAGATGCAACCCTGTCAAGCAGGAAGAGGGACTTCATCACACGGCATGTCAGGATGAACCATCACCCTGTTTGGCGAATACTCATGCATTCACTCCCGAAAAGAAGAAATCTCAAAAGAGCCACATCCTCCCGAAAAAACGGTCCGAAAAAAAACGAAAATAAAACTTGCCAAAATGTAGGAAAGCAGGTAGTATGCCGCCCGTCAACGACCGACACAACCTAAGCGGGCAGGTGTCAGAGTGGTCGAATGAGCACGCCTGGAAAGTGTGTGTACCCCAAAAGGGTACCGAGGGTTCGAATCCCTCCCTGTCCGCCATTAATTTCACGCCGTAATATATTCGTAATGAGCATATTGCGGCTTTTGTTTGTAGAGGCATGGGGAAGAAATGGGGAAAAATGAACGTGTATGGTTCTGAAATCTCTTGTTATCTTATAATCATATGTAATAGTATAGGGATGTTATGAGCAGTCTAAATTTTGAGATTTTAATAGATGATTCTTTCTCGAATATTGTTACTGACAAATCACTAAATCCAATAAGTAATAAAAATCTTCTAAGTCTGATAAATGATTTTGAAAATGGCGAATGGAGATATAAAAAATTCCAAAATTTTATTTGGGATAATATTGCAGAAACATCTCTTTCATGTCAGGAAAGAGAAAGTTTGATTGGCGAACCTCATACTACACTACAGACCGCCGCAAAAAATCTTCGACTTACTGATAAAGATAATATTGGAGAAGGGAGCGAATTGGCCGAAATTATTTTATATGGTATCATGAAACATCACTATCAGGCATTGCCTGTTGTCCCAAAAATTTTCCATAAACAAAACCCACAAGACAATGCAAAAGGAGCAGATAGTGTTCACATAGTAATAGAGAATGATAATAATTTTTCGATTTGGTTTGGAGAAGCCAAATTTTATACAAGCATTGAAAATGCCAGATTTGATAGAATCATTAGCTCCATAGAAAATTCATTAAATCCTGAAAAATTGCGTAAAGAAAATACTATTATAACAAATATAAATGATATTGACAGATTAATTTCGAATGAAAATACAAGAAAAGAAGTTCTTGATTTTCTGCATCAAAAAAATTCAATTGATAATCTAAAACAAAAATTGCATATACCTATTTTACTTTTGCATGAATGCGAAAAAACAAAATCATCTAAAGAATTAACACAAGACTATAAAGACTCAATAGCAGAGTATCATAGGGAACGAGCAGAGGCATATTTCAAAAAACAAATAAAAAAACTAGGGGCATACATTCATAAATATGCTGAAATCTCATTTCACTTAATATTGTTTCCTGTTCCCTGTAAAGAAACAATAGTAAATTCCTTTGTTTCACATATAGAATTTTATCAAGGAGTATAATATGGAGTCGATATTTGAAAAATGCCAAAATATCAACGACCTAATTTTATTAGGACAAGAAAAAAACGCTCGCGATGAATTAATAAGATTATTAAATCACCTAGAAGAAAATAAAATAGAATATACGCCACTAATTAATTATCTAATTAGAGAGACTGGTTTGTATCCATATTTGCAACCTCAAACTGCATCTTGGCAAGAAAGATTTATATATGAAGCCTTTAAAGCAGATATAGGAGATCTAAAACCAATAACACTTCATAGAGGACAATCCTCATTATTAAAAAAACTCCTTGAAGGTAAAAGTATAGCAGTAACTGCCCCAACAAGTTTTGGAAAAAGTTTTATTATAGATGCTTTTATTTCTATTAAAAAACCAAAAAATGTTGTTATTATTGTACCAACTATTGCATTAACCGATGAAGCAAGGAGAAGAATTTACAAACGTTTTTCAAATGAATATAGAATAATAACAACACCTGATGTAGGCATAGAATTAGCAAAAAATAATATATTTATATTTCCACAAGAAAGAGCAATCAGCTATATCGGAAAAATTGATTCTATTGACATTCTCATCGTAGATGAATTTTACAAAGCAGGGACATCATTCGATAAAGATAGAGCTCCAATTCTCCTGAAATCTATTCTAGAATTAGGTAGTATAGCCAAGCAAAAATATTTCCTAGCTCCAAACCTTTCTCTTTCATCGTTAGAAGATAATCCATTTACAAAAGGGATGGAATTTGTAGAGCTTGATTTTAATACAGTAGTTTCTGAAATATCAGAAGATTTTAAAAGCTCATCATCATCTGATGAAAATTTCAAAAAAGATCGACTTTTAGAAATACTCTATTCTAAAAAAACAAAGACATTAATATATGCAGGAACATTTACAAACATAGACACAATAACGAATATACTTAATGATAATTTTGATGATAATGATAATAAATTGTTGAACTATTTTTCTGATTGGCTTTGTATTAATTATGGTAACAATTACATTCTAAACAAGTTAGTAAAGAAAGGCGTTGGAATACATAATGGGAAATTACATCGATCATTAAGTCAAATTCAAGTAAAGCTTTTTGAAGAAAAAAAAGGATTAGATAATCTAATATCAACATCATCAATTATTGAGGGTGTGAATACATCTGCAGAAAATGTTATTATTTGGGCAAGTAAAAACGGACGCCCTAAATTGAATGATTTTACCTACAAAAATATAATCGGACGAGGAGGAAGAATGTTTAGGCATTTTATAGGAAAAATTTATTTGTTAGAAGCGCCTCCTGAAGAAAAAGCTACAGAATTGAAATTAGAATTTACAGAAGATCTACTTAATTCTCTAGATACGGAAAAATTCGATCAAGAATTAACGAGAGATCAAATAATAAAAATTGTAGCGTTCAATGATGAAATGGATTCAATTCTTGGAAAAGGTGTCTATAGAAATCTCATTAAAGAAAATTCACTTCCTAGTTTTAGCCCCAATACGTTAAGGGATATTGCGCGAGACATGACATCGAGGCCTCGTGTGTGGAGTGGCATGAAATATCTAAATTCTAATAATCCGAATGATTGGAAATCTAATCTATTCTTAGTCCTCAATTATGTAGGTAATGTAGGAATTTCGTATACAAATATGGTTGCTTACATTAAAGCCATATCGCAAAATTGGCATCTCTCAATACCTAAAATACTCTCTTTTTTACATAAAAATGAAATAACAATCGACAAATACTTTGAATTAGAAAGAATATCAACCTTTAAAATACCATCCGTGTTGCAAGATATAAACTTTCTTCAAAAGAAAATATTTAACAATAACGTTGACATTAGTCCTTTTATTGCAAAAATTTCGCATGCATTTTTGCCCAGATTGGTATACGAATTAGAAGAATATGGGTTACCTAGGATGTTGAGTAAAAAAATTCAGACATCTGGACTTATAGATTTAGAAAATGAGGAAACTCAAATACATCATATTATAAACGAATTCAATCGAATCGGATTTCCTAAGATGGTGAATAGCATCAAAAATATACATCCTTTCGAAGAATTCAGTTTGAGATATTTTTATGATGGAATAACATCTATACATAAAATCTAAATTTGATTAGATATTGTCGACAATTAAAGAGAATGGATTATAATAGATAGCATGAGCGGATCACTCAGGCATCAGTTGAGAGACGACCAATGGGAAAGAATCAAGGATTTTCTTCCCGGTAAAAAGCAGGATGTTGGATGTACAGCCAAAGACAACCGGTTGTTCATCGAAGCTATCATATACAAGGCAAAAACAGGATGTGGTTGGAGAGATATTCCGGAGAAATATGGAAAATGGCACAGTGTACATAAAAGATTTTTGAGATGGAGCCGCAAAGGAGTCTGGCAAACAATTTTTAACACTCTCGCGTGTAGCGCGGATACGGAATGGCTCATGATTGACTCAACAATTGTAAGAGTTCATCAATATGCATGTGGAGCCAAAGGGGGAAAAAAATGAGCAAATAGGTAAATCCCGAGGAGGCCGAACAAGCAAAATGCATGCGCTCTGCGATTCCCATGGCAATCCGATGAAATTTATTCTGACGGGAGGAGAAGAATCTGATTACAAGCAGGCCATGGCCTTACTGCAGGGACAGCAAGCATGTCACGTTTTGGCAGATCGCGGTTATGATGCGGATTATGTTGTTCAAGCTGTTGAGAGTATGGGGGCAGTTGCCGTGATTCCTCCGCGTAAAAACAGGCGGGAACAAAGAAAATACGATACCCATTTGTACAAGGAGAGAAATCTTGTAGAGAGACTTTTTCTGAAAATGAAGAGATTCAGAGGATTTGCGACACGGTATGAGAAATTGGCTTCTTCTTTTCTTTCCCTCGCTCATTTCATCGGCATTCTTATCTGGCTCGAGTAATTGTCGACGATATCTAATAGAGATTTTTTTTAATTTTTTGAAAAGTCATTTTTTGACCTTGTCCAGGAAGGGGGCTTTATGGATGGAGTCATTCATATGCAATTCGAATAGTGGGAAAGCGTCCATAAAACGGGGGATGCCCGGAATGGTGCCATATCCCCGCCATGATGCATCGGGGTGGCTCTGTGGCAGGCGGCAGTGGGCGCACCAGGCCCCCTTGCAGTGAGTCCGTATATGAAGAAACAGGAACCGTTTTACTGGTTCCTGTTTACTCTCGTGATAGAATGAATGTAATATATTTTTACTTCTTTTTACTTTTTATGTAGACGATTTTGGCTCCGTCAGAAAATATTTTCACATGGTATGTTGTGACCAGGTTCAACTGCCGCGTCTTTCCTGCGTGATCGGTCACTGTACAACTGATGTGCGCTTCAATATTATACATATCTTCTTCGGTCATTTTATGAACTGAAATTTTTTCACTTTGGAAAGTTCTGACGGGATATTGCTCTGCATACTGAAGGCAATCGTTGCGAATATCATGTAAGGTCGTATTTTTCTTGTCGAAATAATCTACGGAATTATAGAAGCAGCTCACTTGTAGATCGACTGAATTATCACATGAGGATGACGAATTAATATGTTTTAAGACGATGTTTTTTGCTTCTTCCGATTTCGTATCGTTGTTTGAACTATTGTTTGCCGACGCCGGTTTTTGGGATGGTTCAGAAGTTGCCCAAACAAGGCTATTCCTGTTATAGGGAGGATGTACCCTCATATTCTCATCAAGATATTTGATCCGTGAATAGGCATCTGCCGATGTGGGTTCTACCAGGTTTGTCCGGAAAAGCTGGAAAACAGGCGATCCACGGCGATCCCGAGGTGTTGCGGTATCATCCATATCGTCGATCAACAGGCAGAAGCCGAATGCTCCCCCCCCGATTTCGGAAACGAGTACATCCATTTCATACCACTGGTCCTTCTCTACAGTAAATGGTATTCCTGCTTGAAAACCTCCGAACAGATTGTTCCAAGCATCACAGTTTTCATAGGCATAGAAATCCTTGTCTTGCCGGTAGGTTGGCCGGTTATTGCCATTCCATGTATTGTCTTCCAGCGTGTGGAATCCACAAGCGAGTACATTCTTTCCGTTGAACCGGACAGCCAGCACGGAATCACCAATGCCTACGAAACGGAATGTGCCTGATTTGGGAGCATGCACTGTACCACGATAGACGGCTACCCAACGCGATGGCTGAACCTTGTCCTGTACCTGATAGGCATACGGAGCTTCCTTGTCCAAACTGTGCAACATGTAGAAGCAGGTTATATACAGATTGGTAGGCGACTTGAAATATTTGTCGAAATACCCCTTGGGCCAGCCGGAATTGTAGAAATGGCTGATTTCCTTCAAGACGCCTTCGCAATTGGCCTGGGTATGTTCCCTATAAGGGGAGTCAGTTCCCGATTTTGTTTGCTTCAAGTCGTACAAAGTACCGCAAAATGATGATCCACTGTGATTCGGAGAACCCATCCCGTAATATGTTGAATCAACATGGTTCCATGTTTCGGATGGTACGGAAGATGATTGTTTAGTATTAACGTCGGCTCCGTATCTACGAAGTATTTCTGTGATATTGTTATGGTGATGATTAATCGCGATTCTCAATGCCGTAATTCTATCTTTGTTTTGGATGTTAACATCAGCGCCATGTTCGAGAAGCAGCTTTGTGAGATCAATATTTCCTTTGCCGACGGCCTCCATTAATGCCGTATTTCCATCTTTGTATTTGCTGTTAACATCAGCGCCATGTTCGAGAAGCAGCTTTGCGAGATCAATATTTTCTTTGACGACGGCGAACATTAATGCAGTATATCCAGCTTTATCTTTAATATTAACATCGACTCCGCGGTCTAGAAGGGATTTAATAATATCAATATTTCTACATTCGATTGCCAACATCAATGCTGTCTTTCCTTCGTTATCTGTAATATTAACATCGGCTTTGTATTCAAGAAATAGTTTAACAAGATCAATATTGGGATCCCATGTGTTGACAGTCGACATCAATACTGTTTTTCCATCTTCATCTTTAATATTAACATCGGCCCCATGCGCTAGAAGCAGTTTACACAGGGAATAGTTATATTTCCTTGAGGAAACTATTAATGCAGTATTTTTACTATTAACATCATCTTCGTATTCAAGAAATAGTTTAACGAGATCAATATTTTCTTTGGAGATGGCCCTAGTCAATGCAGTATATCCTTCGTTATCTTTAATATTAACGTCAGCTCCATGGTCTAGGAGTAATTTGCACATTGGATAATTTTGATACTTTGCGGCATACGTTAATGCCGTATCTCCATCTCCTTTAATATTAACATCAGCCTTGTATTCAAGAAATAATTGAACAAAATCAGTATTCCCTGTTCTGACAGCTGCCATCAAAATTGTATTTTCAGTGTTATCTTTAATATTAACATCAGCGCCATGTTCTAAAAGCAGTTTGCATAGGGGATAGTTCGTATGATAATTATACATCAAGTATTCGTTTTTAAAATAATACTTTTCTCGGATAGCAGCCATTAATGCAGTTTCACCATTTTTGTTTTGAATATTAGCATCAGCACCATGTTCGAGAAGCAGCTTCACAACATCACAACTATTTCCCAGTTGTGCTGCTTGCACAATAGGTGCATTCCCCATATTAGTCGTATAATTAATATCGGCTCCAGCTGCGATGAGTGATTCAATGCAGGACAATGGTACTTTTTTGCCGTTTTTTAGTGCCAACCCAAAAACGGCTGCGAGGTGCGGGAACTCTTCAAATAAGGCATCTCCGTTTCTACAACGGTTATAATGCTCAATAATCTCGTCGGATTGTTTGCTGTCATCCAGAATACCATAGTCATACAAACGTTTCAGCGCTTCGTGTACCGGAATTGTCCGAGATGCAGGAAGAGCCATTTTTTCGGGTTCTTGCTTTTCTGTACGTGTGGATTTTTGTTTTTCGCATGAGGCCAGAAAACATGATGCGACAAGAAGCATATATTTTCCGCAAAGCATCATAGGTGCGGGATTATTTGGAAAATTCTTATTTCTCATGATTAAAATAACTTTGATTTTTACCGGAAACGGATATCAACGAAATTTGGACGATTTTACATGTGATTAAACCGTGGCGAGGACAATCTTCCCATATCAGGAAAGGATCGAAACTTGCTTATGCCTTTGCTTCTTCCGGCAAGCTGTGTTTGCACGAGCCTGCCCAAGAACCGTTCCAATTTCGAAGAAAAGGAGTATGTTTTGCATGTTACGGAAGGGAGTGTTTATTTGGCGGTGAGGTTTTTGATGAGGAGCATGCCTTTGACGATGTCTCCATGGGCATCGCGCCCGTTGCGGCAGAGGACTTCAAAGATGTAGGAGTCGTTGCGCATGACGTTGAGGTTCCCCGCCGCATCTTTTTTCAGGATGAGGGGAAGGCGGATGTTTTTGTCCGTGCTGCCGGCAGGGATGACGGAGAGCAGGGAGTTGTTGTCGACAGTGAGAATATTGTCCACCTTGCCCTCAAAGGTGTATTGGTTGCCGGTGATGCTCGATCCCGCATTCATATAGGCGCTGGTGTCGAAGTCTCCCGTTGTTGCCGCCTGTGTGTAACGGATGTCATCGAAATCCATGCGATTTTTTATGTTATTGGATTGTGGATTGGTCAGAGTACCGATATCGGGAAGAGAGCGGAACCTGTCCATGACTTCGCTGCTTCCGTCGAGCTTGGAATACATCCTGAGCACGGCGCCCGACGTATTCTTGATTTCCTTTTGAAGCTCTGAAGAGACTTCATTGAAATATTCTTCACGGTCGCCATCCCGGGTCATGGCCGCGCCGTTGCAAATAATCTGCACGATATGCTGGGCCGCCCCAGGTGCGTTTTTCGTAAGGTATTCCAGCAATTGCTCGTCACCTTCCCTGGGAGTGGACATGTTGTCCTCGCATATCTTCGTAATATCCTGCATCATTGAAACCAGTCGGGACTGCGGGGAGAACATCTTCGAAGGAAGCCAGAAGGCAAGAGCAACGGCAAGCGCGCCTGTGCAAAAGCCGGCAAGCGCATATGACAGCTTCGTTTTACAATTTTTATCCATAACAGTCTGATAATTGATAGTAAACAAGGCTTGTACACGTATTCAGGAACCGAGAGGGCGGTTAAATCCATCCTTGAATTTGTCCGTACAAATGAGGATAAGATCAATAATCGTCCAAACGCCAAAGCATCCGAGAGTTAACAGGGAAAGAATTCCGGTTCCTGCTTTTCCCACATAAAATCTATGAGCTCCGAATCCTCCGAGCAAAATGCACATAATCAAGCATGTCGTTTTGGACTTGAGGGGAACTCCCCCTGTCATGAACTGCTGCTGCACGCAGGGATATCCCGTCATCTGGGGTGGAGCGGGGTATCCGTAGCCGGAATGCGGCTGGGGGTATCCTGGTTGCGGAGGTTGCGGATAATGGAATGAAGGAGCAGTGTTGTGCGGCATGCCGCCACCCTGTCTCTGCTGGTTCCGTTTCTGCATTTCCAGAGCGGCGATCTCGTTCAGAATATCGTTCAGCCTCGCTTCGTCGGCGGGAGTGAGTTCATGCCCGGTTGTCCTCAAGGAAGCGGCTTCAAGGCTTAATTCATGGATACGGCTGTCTATTTCCTGCGGGTTCATCTGTTGGTTTTCTTTTGATGGTTGTATGAACCGGATGGCATGTCCGCCGTTCGAGGTGGGAACATCTTTCATCCGGTAGAATTACGATATCTCAATAAGATATTATTGTAAACATTAATATCTCAAAAAGGTAATTTACGAAGGCATGAACTTATGGTATGTTTTCCTTATGCAAATACCCGGAAAAGATTTCACAAGTACTGAGTTCTTCGAAAAATGGATGGAAAAGAATAATTTGAACTATGCCGCCGTTGCTTCCGCCTGCGGAATACCTGAAGATACCGTCAGGGAATGGGTGTCTCAAAAAGATATTCCGAAAAGGTTCCTCCGCTGCCTGGCGGCGCTTGCCAGCCCCCGCAAGGAACGGATCAGGTTCATCGAAGGGAATCAGGAAGACGGGTTCAGGTTCGGGCTGTCCATGGACGACTATGCAAAACTGGCGCGGAAGGCGTTGGATGCGGGCTGCTCCGTCGAGGAACTGGTGGCAAATGCGGTCGCATCCCTCGTCCGCTCCGGGAGTTAGAATATCTCACATGGATACTTGTTCTTGTCTTCCGGCACAGTTGTGTTAAACTGCATGCCATGAGCCGGGAGGGGGAACAAGCCGCTTTCAAGAGCGAAGTCAAGCAGTGGTTGAAAAGCCATGGGCTTGGCTACAAGTGGCTTGCGGAGCAGTGCGGCATCTCCGAAATCACCGTGCGCAACTGGATGTCGCAGAAGGCGGTTCCCGTTCTCAAGCAGCGGCTCGTGCGGAGGATCATCGACCGGGCGCCAGCCGCGCCGGGAGAGGCAGGTCAGGGGATGGTTCCCGGCGTGGAGGTGGACGCCGCCTTGTCCCTGACAGTCAAGGTGTCTCCGGAGGTCTACCGGAAGCTGGAGGAAAAGGCGCTTCAAGAAGGTGCTTCCATTGGGAGCATGCTGGCCCGGGCCATCTCCGGGCTGGTCGGCTGATTCCATCCTGCGATCTTTTTAAAAGGAAAATAAATTGCCTGTTTTGGCATTTTAACGCGTACGCAGTCAAGGAAACGCGTTAAAATTCCTTTGCACATGAAGAACAGGAAATTCAAATTATGCAGGCTCGTCCGGGAGAACGACGGAAGGTACCGCGTCTACTGGAACACCGTCAACCCGGACGGAACGACGAAGAACAACAAGCGCCGGGTCAGGGACAGGAAGGAAGGACTTGAAAAATGCCGCATGCTGGAAGAGGAGCTTTCCCGGAAGGGATTGAACGAGGAAATGCCCGTTTCACCGGAAGACAGGATCATGATGGAGAAATTCTACAAGACAAGTCCTTCCATCTCTCTTGCGGAGTTCATCCGGCGGTACATGGGATGCGTCTCCCATCCCAGGCAGGGGCGCACAGTCAGGGGTCTCCATGCCGAATGGAAGAAGCACCGCCTCCTGACATCCCCCAACCGAGAAAACCTCCGCATGACCCTCGCCCGGGTCAGGCTCTTCAAGGAAGCTTTCGGGAACCGCATCGTCAGCGCCATCCGGAAAGAGGAAGCCGAGCAATGGCTGTTCGGGCTGGACGTGGCTGAAAAGACCCGCCAGCACTACCGGTCCGCCGTCATCTCCTTCTTCAAGTGGTGCGACATCGACATGTCCGGCATCAAATGCCCCCGGGCGGTCCACCCCGAACCCGGCACCTATACGGTCGACGAAGCGGCGCAAATCCTCCATTACACGAAAACGCACCGGAAGAACATGCTCGCCCCCCTGGCCATCGCCATGTTCTGCGGAGTCAGATTGTCCGAATTCGCCTACATTACATGGGAGGAACTTGATCTGAGCCATCCGGACGAAGACGGCGACTTCTACCTGGCGGGAGGCAAGACGGGGCGGCGTATCGTCCACCTTCCCAGCGTCGCCAAGAAATGGCTTCTTGCCTGCGAACGCAGACACGGGCTTGTCTTCGACTTCAGCCGGTGCAAAATACATGCGGACCGCATTTACGACGCCTTCAGGAGGATAATCCCCGGACACGTCGAAGCGAAGCAGAACGGGTTCCGGCACAGCTACTGCACCTACAAGGTCACCTGCTTCGGGAACATGTCGGACGTGGCCGATGAAATGGGCAACAGCATCCAGATGATACGGAAGCACTACTACAGGCCGACGCGCAAGAAGGATGCCGGACTCTACTGGAAACTTACTCCCGAATACGTGGACTCCATTTTTGCCTGACTTGCCTTCCATACTGCCTCATCGTCTTGCCTTGTAGAAAATGGCAATATTTTTTCCATGGAACAGGATAAAAAGGCTTGAACTGGTTCCGTAAAAAATTCTTGTTTGTCAGCGTTGCTGCCTTTCAGGTACGTAGTAATTCAGGAGAGGCCTGCCTCGTTTGCCTTCCTTGTACATTTTAAATCCGTGAGTTTTATATAATTTTATCCATCTGTATATGGTTGCTTTCCTGATTCCTAGTTTTGCAGAAATCATGGCAACTGAGCAAGAACGCTTGTACATGGTGATCGCTTTCCTGCGTAGTGTTTCCCTTCCGGCCGGGGTAATTTTTCTGGTATCTTTTTGCACGGAAGGAAGATTTTTTTGTCTGTGAGAAGCCATGAGGAAGCATCAGTATCTTATGCATCAATCAAGAAAATATCAATAAAAAATAAATTACAATTTTATTATTAAAGTAATATAAAAAATATCATTACTATAATAAAAAAATATTTTTGTACCAAAGATATAATTAAAAATGAGGAGTTATGGAAAAAATAATCACTATAACTCCTCCCTCATATCCTCTCAACCGCATCGTCAAGACCATCATGTCCCATTGCCGCATCGCCAATGAGAACGATCTTGCGGACAAATTCGGAATAGTCCATCGGGATATGAGGTTGACGAAAGAAGAAAATATGAACGGCATCATTGACGAAATGTTAGGAATGACCGAGAACTTCCAGCCCGGGCACACCGTCTACCTGACGGTATCCCTCGTCAACGTGAAAAAAGCCTTGTACCGCGACATCTTCAATTCCGGAATCGGCAATGGAAACCTCAGTTCCGCACAGAACAGGAAAGTGGAACCGTACGTTGAACGGGGGTTGCTCCACCTTGGAATGGAATCCATGGACATCCCTCCGTGCGTACTTCACAGTGAAAAGAGCAATACGGTATTCAAGGCGGACTGCACTTTTAAAGTCTTCCGTCTTCTGGTCGAGCAGGAGAGGAAAAGGAAACCGGAGAAGGAAATGACCGCATTCGTATCCAGTATCGCCGGGAAAAAATTCTATAACAAGAAAAGTAAGAACGAACTCCATTCCGGGGTATTCAACATGTTCACCGGCATGTCGTCAGACATGAGGTCATATGTCTTCAACAGCATTTACGGAGTCACCATGGTGGAGATCGATTTCACCAATTCCATCATCCAGGCGCTTGCATCCCGGGGCGGCTGCGTCCTGATGCTGGATGCAATCGGCAGGGACACCCTTCTGTGCGACCACAGCAGAAAACAGAGGAATGAAGAGAAGCTGGCCATGCTCTGCTGGATTTTCTCCATGTTCTCGGAAAAGGTGTGCAAAGGCACAAGAACCCGGTGCCGCAACCACATCCGGAACTTCCTGCAGGAAAGGTTCGGGGAAGAGAGTGAAAAATTTCTTGGAGCGATCGAAAACCTGCCCTCCGTGCATGACCTCTTCCGGTACGAGGATATCTTGAGGGATTTCTGCAAAGCGCATCCTGAAGCCATCAATGTGCATGACGCCGTCTACATACCCAAGGAAAACGGGAAATTGATCGAATCTCTCAAGAAGATTCTGGATAAGGATGGATATGAGTACACGGTCGATGTCCTGTGAAGAAGCAATACAGCCTGTCAGAATAGATTCCACCCTTCACAGGGAGGGGGTGTGCTGTGTTAATGACGCAAGAAGTGTTTGCTCATGGCGTTGATTCATCCCAGCCGCCAATCAACGGATTCCAGGTTTTCTCGAAAGCCTCCTTGGACAGCAACGCTTGACATGGCGGCAGCAGGAAAGAAGAAATTCTTTGAACGATTTCTTCCAAATGGCCTGGAATCCCAGAGAGTAGAGAATCAGAAAATTTCTTCAAGAAGGCAGCCCATTGCACCTCCTTCATTTTCAGAAATGAAGAAGACGTTATTATTAAAGAGGATGGCATATTCAGATGGCGCCTTTTAAAAGTAGCCTGAAGGGATTGGCATAAAAGATTTCCTTCAAACGAATGATGGTTGGACAAAACGTAAATGTCATAGAAATCCTTCATTCTGGAATTTTGAAGCCCCAGGAAAACCATGGCGTGGAATTTTTCAGCAATGGCGCTTTCCCGAGTATATCCCAACAAAATTGGGGCATCCATATCCAGTGCCGTAGGAAAATGAATGGGAACGGGAGCCGGCAGCACGATATCGGAAAAGCCTATGTCAATTTTCATCCGTATTCTCATTTGTTCCATATAACCAAGAAACAGAATACGGCGTCCTCGGTAATCCGCATCTTGGGTAATTTCCATGGAAGACACCGACTTTGGATCAAATACAAGCCCGTCATCCGGCACCGACAAGTTCAGAATCATTTTAATGCACTCTTCAATGGAAGAAGCACTATTATCCAATTTGCCCAACAAGTCAATGTCCATCGTTGCCCGTGCCTGAGGAACCATCCACACGCGTAGCATGAGCGCTCCTTTAAGGATGAAGCTATGTTGAAATTCAGATTGTCCCAAACGATACAGGAATCTCTCCATCGCATAATACTGAACAATTTCCTGAAAATTCCGTTCGCTTTGCCGTGACAGGTTGTAAAGCTTGTCTCTTACCGAAGCGGCTTTGTTGGCGGGGTGTTCCTTGCTCATACGAGTGTTTCCAAATAAGGCATGATTGTATGGGTAACTCCGCGAAGGGCGGCATATTCATGAATGAGAGGCAGATTGATGAGGTGATTATTCGTGTACATTTTGAGGGCTTCTAGAAAAACATCCATTCCAAGCCTGTTCCTGAAGCGGAACACATCCACAAGAGTTTTTTCCTTATTGTAGACTTTCAGGGGAACTCCTTGCATATCATGAATTTCAATGCCTGCTTCATAAATGGTATCACGAAACCGGAATGCACGTACGAGCGGATAGGAAGCTCTGGGAACATTCCTTTGGTAAGGGATGGCAATATCAATCGCATGAGGAATTTGTGTCGTCATGTCATGGAATGAAAGCGCTGACACAAGGCAGATGACCGCCATAGGATATTTTCTGGCCACCATAAGCATTTCTGGGGCACCATGCAGGTTTTCATCGCTGAGGCGGTAAATGCCGCGCCCCCATCTCTGAATAATCCCTCGTTCCATATATTTCTGCAGCATTCTTGCGGTCATCAGTGTAGGAAGGAGTTCTCCACGCCGGACAACGCCGCCTTTATTTCGGAAAAATTCCTTGACTGGAGTAGGGATAGTCATGAATCAAAAGTACACATTTTCTTGCAGGGTGTGTGTACTTTTAGAACATTTGAACGAAAATAGCAACTCGAAAATTTTCTCTCCATCAAAACTATAAAGGCAGGAGAGATAAATCCCGAGATGCTTGAAGATATTTCGGGGGAAGAAGTTGAAGAAAATGATATTCATGGGATGTTTATTATCATTTGTAATGAATAACTTATACAATTATATTCTCAAAGTATCCTTTTTAGTCTATTGAATTCACTGCAAATCGCTTATAATCAATGGGCCGTGGCTTCGAATCCCTCCCTGTCCGCCATTAATTTTCTATCGCAATATATTCGTAATGAGTATATTGCGTTTTTTTGTTTATAGAGGTATGGGGAAAATATTGGGGAAAATTAGATTTTCTACTTTATACATTTCTGTGAATATGTTAGTACTATTCATGGATTCATATCATTCTTATGAAAATAGTTGGTCATCAGATAAATAAACATCTCATCAATTTATTTGATTATAAAAATGTACATTTTATATGTGTCGAAATTAATAATATTCCGAACTATGCAAAAGAATTAATCGAATCTATAAAAAACACATCATGGATTGATAAATTAGATGTAATCGGAAAATTATCTTATACAGAAACATCTTTTGAAACAATTGATAAATTAGTTGCGATCTTTTCCGTTTCAGAAGATCCAATTAGTACGGATTTTGGAGAATATTTAATCTCTATGACAGCGGGTTCAAGTCTTGAAAAACTTTTATCACATGAAGTTCTCCCTCTGTCCGAATTATGGAAAGAAAAAAAATCAGGAAATGCAGGATTTGATTTTCACACTATTACGCCACGGAAGCTCATTTCTTTTGGTGAGGCAAAATATAGTTCTGTTAGAAATCCATATAAGGCCGCCATTGAACAAATAGTATCTTTTATCAATCACGAAAAAGGAAATCGAGATTTACCTCATTTACAAATAATCGCAGGTAAGGAATCTATTGATAACTTTCTAAAAGGAGACAAATGTTATTGTGCCGCGTTTTCTCTACAAAATACACAGACTTTTGATGGAATTATCAAAAAAATCACATCTTTAACAGAATTTGGAGATATTATTCATGCGGGCAACGAAATTTTTGTAATAGGAATAAAAATATGTCATCCATAGAAATAAGAAGTGAAAGAGAAGCTCATCGAGCATTGAATGATATAATCATTCAATTGCACAAAGATGGTCCCGCTAATGCTTTTCTATTGGAAATTCTGGCTCATATAAAACACGCTTATCCAGATGTTTTTCTACAATATGAGCAAAGAATATTATATGTTTTAGGTGTATTTTATAAGGTCAAGCAGCCACATGATGTTATTTCTTTGGTATATGCCTCATTTAGAGAAATTATCAAAAAAGAAACAAATCATCTTTACACACCATCGCAAGCATCTATTTATTTAGAAATACACAATAATAATATATTCTCGTTTTCAGCACCAACAAGTACAGGAAAATCTCATCTATTCCGAGATCTTTTAAGAGAAGAAAAAAGAGATATTATCATTATAGTGCCTTCCCGTGCTCTTATAGCAGAATATCTGATGAATATAAGAAATGCTTTCCGTAATTCGAAAAATATTTTAATATTAGACCACATAGATAATGTTAATACAAAAAATATATCAAGGAAGATATTTGTTTTAACTCCAGAGCGCGCTATTGATATTTTTAAAGGAATATATAATCTAGATATATCCTTATTTTTGTTTGACGAAGCTCAAATATCTGAAGAAGAAAAAAGAGGGATTAAATTTGATGCCTTGGTTAGGCGAATTCTCTTAAAATTTCCAAATGCAAGAAAAGTTTTTGCCCATCCATTCATAGATAATCCTCAGGCTCAACTTTCTAAGCATCACATTAATTCTGAAAATTCTTCTGCTCAGGTATACACTCAAAATATAGTTGGAAAAATTTTCCTTTCGTTGGATTCCAAAAAAGATCGTTTATATGCTTTTTCTCCGTATGAGAAAGATTGCCACTACAGAAAGAATCAATTTCTTTTTAATGAGAAAATTATAGAAACACTTATACGACAAAATAAATGTATACTGATATATGTGTCCAAAAGATCAATATACGAAAGAAAGATAAGATACAAATTCAAGAAATATATAACTATATGCCATCCAATAGACAATGCAATAGCCTTATCAATAATAAATAAGGTTCAAGATGATATAGGAAGTTCTAAAATTTATTCTGAATTTATTGAATTATTAAAATATGGTGTAGTTATACACCATGGGTCCATACCTCTCAGAGTGCGGTTTTTGATAGAAAAATTTATTAGCGCGGGATTTGCTAGGATTTGTTTTGCCACATCAACCTTGCTGCAAGGGGTCAATCTGCCATTTGATGCAGTAGTCATTGACTATTTTAGATTTAGTAATGTTAAAAATGGAACTACTCCTCTAGATTTAAAAAATCTAATTGGGCGGTCCGGAAGATCTCAGGTAAGTAAACTGAATTTGTTTGATTATGGATTTGTAATCGTTAATAAGACATGTGTCAAAAATTTTTCTAAGTATATTAATTCATCTAGTAAGATAGATCCTGTTTCTCGCCTTGATAAAGAAGAAATAGATGATAAAACTGATGATGAATATGAATTTATAGATTCAATAAAAAATAATAACATAAATGACGAGTTTGGATTGCCAGAGTCACAAGTATGTAGATTGCAATCTGAAATTTTAGAAAAAACAATCGGTGATTTATTGAATATTTTATTTCAAAATAACAAAATAATAACAGCAAAAGAGTATAGACAATTAGATGATGTGAGACGTGATTTAATCAAAAAATCATTTGCATTAATATTCGAAATATATCTTAATCGCGATTTGTTGAAATATGAACGTGGTGTCTTATCAACAGCAATTACGATATTGCTATGGAAAATACAAAATAAAACATTTAGACAGATAGCTATTTTACGATACAAGTTACTAACGAAATCAGAAGAATTTTCTTCATTGAAAAAAAAATTGAAAAATGGAGAAATTAATAAACATGAATTTGATGAGTTAGTTGCTGAGTTAAGACCTCCTATTACACCAGCTGCTTCTTTCTTACCGAATAAAATAAATTTTTACATACCCTTATATGATTCCCAATCGAAGATAGAAGATATTAATTATGACGTTGTTGTATTCGATACATATGATTATTTAGATAAGGTTATCTCAATTTCATTGGCGGATAAATTTATCGTGGCTTTCAGAAATTATTATGATAAACATGATGATGTTAGAGCAAAATCAATGGTTGATTATTTTAAATATGGAACTAATGATCAAAAAGAAATAATGTTATTAAGATATGGATTTACCTTTGAAGATATTATGAAAATTTCTGATTGTATAGATTCTGTATCTGAAGAGCAATTAGTTTTTAATTCAAACATTGACTCTATTGATGATGCGTATTTACTTGAACTCATATCCAGATATAAGTAAAATCGTATGTCATTGACAAACTGCCCTTTCTTTTACCCGTCCTCAATCCCCTTGCTCTTTTGTCATTCATAATCTTCCATACAAGGAATACTTCTTCCGGTGGTCTCCTCATATATTATCCCAATCGAAGAGTACACTATGCAATCCGATTCTATATTAATAGATAAGAGCCACGTCAGATATCCTAAAACAGGTCAGAATAATCCCGTTTCACGGAGTAGGATAAAAGTATACCACATTCAAACAAATTGATTATATTAATTGTTTATAATACATTAGTTTTCATAGATAATATTTTTGTTATACGAACTGTTTAAAAACGGAAAATTTCCATATATTGAATTGCAATATATTAATTATCATTTTTTTATAAAACTTCATTGTCGTATACAATGAAGAAGGTCTGGTTGATGAGATAGTGATTGGTATTAATTATGCGTGATTTATCATTTTATAATATTATATGAAAGGAATTAAGAAAGTTTGGTTTAGGTTCCGAACTTTTGTATTTGAGTAAGAGAGAAAAGATGATACAATTACAATTGATATGAGTAATGTGAATGATCGAATTGATGCAGGAACTAGAATTTCAGGCTTAACCGTAGGTGACCTTAAAAAAGAACTTGAAATCTGGCTGGATGATATGGTTATTGCCATGAATGGATTGACCTTTTATCGTTTTAAGCAACGTGATGACAAGCTTCTTCAAATGGAATTCAATCAAGTTGTTTATCTTGATGATTTAGGAATTGTCAGAATCCAACACGTAGACTGAAATATATAGGGAAATTTTTGTGAAGAGTTGGAAATTCCATCTAATTGATTAGTAATGGTTCGCACAATTGAATGAAACATCAATGTTGAATACTAAATAAGTGAAAATTATTGTATTACAAGGGAATAGTGGAACAGGAAAAACGACCACGATCAGGAAAGTTTTCCAAAAAATATTTGAATCGAGTGGGAAAATTATTGAGCATCAAAATGAAGGAGGTAAACACGAAGTAGATTTTAAAGCGCATCTGCTATATAAAGCTCAACATGTATTTTTCTATAGTCATGGTGATTCGTGTGATTATTTGAATGCTGCAATTGATCAATTTCGTACATATCAGAATGTTTTTAATGCACAATTTAGGAGTGTTTTAATATGTTCATACAATCTTGATTTAAAGGGAAAAGCTAGAGATCCTATGAATCGAATAATATCTGCATCTACATATAAATTAATCGATAAAAGTGTTCATGCTAACGGTAATATCGAAGAACAAATGAAATTGAATGAATTAGATGCGGAAAAAATATTTTCATTAATTTAGTTTTTGAATATATCATTTTATTGCGTAATTCATTTGTTATAAGCAAAAAATATATTTATTATAGGGTTGCTTCATTAGAACACTTCCGTTTCACGGAGTAGAGTAAAAGTATTCCGAATTCAAGAAAATAGATTTTATAAATGGATAATGGCTTTGGTGTTGAATGGATTGTGGGATGTTTTGATTGATGATGCTAATTGTCGCGTGGATAGAGTAGTTTTCAAAGATTAAGTTTTATGATGGAAATGTTGAATGCAGATCAGGAGGTTCTGTCCCGGTTGTTTCAGGGGTGTTTGGTTGGGACGGCGGTGGGGGATAGTTTGGGGTTGCCGGCGGAGAATTTGTCTGCGGGTACGGTGCGGAGGCGGTGGAAGGGACGGTGGAAGGGACGGTGGAAGCAGGGGTTCCTGTTCAAGTATGGGATGGTTTCCGATGATACGGAGCATTCCGTTTTGCTGGGACGGGCGTTGATGAAGCATCCCCGGGATGTGGCGGCGTTTCGAAAGGAGTTTGCCGGCAGTTTGCGGTGGTGGTTGTTGGGTCTGCCTGCGGGGATCGGGATGGCGACGTTGAAGTCGATTGTGAGGTTGTGGTTCGGGGTGTCGCCCGAGCGGAGCGGGGTGTTTTCCGCCGGCAATGGCCCGGCGATGCGGGTGGCGGCGGTCGGGATTTTCTTCGCTGATGATGTAGAGAGGCTGGGCCAGTATGTGCGGGCGGCGACGCGGATGACGCATAGCGATCCGAAGGCAGTGGTCGGAGCGATGGCGGTTGCGATGACGGCGGCGCATTTGGCGCGTTTCGCGATGGGCAGGGAGGGGGCTTCGTTACCGTCCTTTGAGGATTGGGCTGCCGTTGGCGGTGAGGATGCCGATTGGCAGCGGCTGATGGAGGCGATGCGCGAGAGTAGAGGGAAGGGTGATTCCGTGCAGGAGTTCGCTTGTTCGCTGGGGTTGCGGAAGGGGGTGTCGGGGTATATGTATCATACGGTTCCGGTGTGTCTTTATGCGCTGTTGCATCATGAGGGGGATTTCAAGGGAGGGATGGGGGCGGTTCTGTATCTCGGCGGGGATACGGATACGACGGGGGCGATTTACGGTGCGCTGGCCGGTATGAGGGGGGAGGTTCCGGATGAGTGGGTGAAGGGTATCAAGGATTTCCCCGTGTCCATCGCTTTTCTGGAGGAGCTTGCCCGAGGTTTGGCTCAGGCTGCCGCATCGGGCGAGGCGGTGATGCCTCGCCGTTTTCCCTGGTTTGCCGTTCCGTTCCGAAATGCCTTGTTTTTGGTTGTGGTGTTCGTGCATTGTTTTCGGCGGATTGTGCCTTTCTGAAGATTGCAACGAGCAGGAGAGGGGCGTTTGGCGCAGGATGGCGGTGGTTTGAGGTTGCCGTTTGCCGGAGGAGCAGGTTCCGGTAGACGGTTTGCGTGTGTTTGGCGGGGTGATGATGGCGTGTGCGTATTGTTGCCACGATAAAAAACGGGATGCCTGCGGTCAGGCATCCCGTATGGTGTTGAAGGTGGGGTGGCGGAAGGTTTATTTGCCGTTGTCCGGTGTGGCCGCGAGGGAGTAGTCGAAGAAGGGGCACCAGTTGTCCATGCGGTATTCCTTGTCGGCAATTTTTGCTTTGAGTTTGTTTCCCTGAGAGTCGCGGAGGCAACCGCGAGGGCCTGTTTTGGGGCCTGATTTACGGTGTTCGTTGAATGTCATTCCATAGCGCAGGCTGCTTTTGCTCGGGTCTGCGGTCGTGACGAGTCTGACGACGTCTTTGCCCATGATTTTGACCGATTTGATCGGGAGTTTTTCTCCTTCCGGCGTGACGAGGGTGAATCCATAGTTTCCGGGGTCGTCGACGGCTTTGGTGTCCAATACCATGGGAGGAACCGGGGCATAGAATTGGATATCGACGGTCCATTCGTTGCCTGTTTTTTTGATTCTGTGCTGGAGAGGATGGACGGGTTTCCAGTCTACGCCGTCGATCATGACCCGTTTCATGACGTAGCCGACATATTCGCCGTAGAGCCGGGACATGGGTGCGGTGAGGTGTACGCCGTCGCTGTATTCGAATTGGTACATGGGCGTGGTCATGATGTAGCGGCTGTCTTTGTCCAAGGCCATTTCCAGCTGGGCAAGGGCTATGAGCGGATGGTCAGAAGGGTTGAACTGGTAATAGTTGAGGTGGGAACCGACCTGATAGCCGAAGCAAAGGACGTCGTTTTTCTGTCCGGTGATGGCTTTGGCGTCCGCGTCGATGTCCGCGATGAGCTGGCGCATTTTCTCTTTGTACCATTCCTTGCTTTTTTTGTTCTGGTGGTCGGTTTCGCCCTGCGTCCAGATGAAGGCGGGCATGGAGTATGTTTTTTTCTCTTTGTCGGCCAGTTCTTTGCCTGCTTTCAAGTCGGCGATGATGCGGTTGTATGCGTCCGTGCCTTTGTCCACGGCGTCGATGCTGGCTCCTCCGACTCCCGTTGCCGAGCAGATGAATTGGGTTTTCGCCAGGGAGGGGTTCTGTTTTTTGCCGAGTTGTATCAGTCGGCAGGCCGCGCCCGAGACCGGGGTTTCTCCACGGGGGCCGTTGGTGCCTTCGGCCAAGGGTACGACGGCGCTGCGGTCGTTGCCGTTTTCGTAGGCACGGACACCGCTTTTGAACATGAGTTGGTTTTCGTTGTTTTTATCGGTGGTGATGACCGGGTTTGCCGTCCATCCGACGGAGAGGGATTGGCCGTGCGAGGGCAGGTAGTTCCAGTCGGTGAGTGGGGGTTTGGAGGGGGCTGCATGGCCGGGGAGAGCTGTGGCCGTGATTACGCCGGCAATATAGGCGGTTCGGAGGAAGGTGGTATGTGTCAGGTTCATGGAACGAATATAAGTTGACTTATTTTAGGCTTTCCTAGATGGGATGTCTATCCGAAAGTTGATGAGCCGGGCCGATTTGCCTGTCCGGACCGGATGATTGCATGAAGGATGGCTGTTGTTTTGCCTTGAGAAAAGACGGGTAAATGGCGATTCCGGCGGTGATGGTTCGGTTTTGCTCTGGACAGCGGGGCGCTGGTGAGGTACTCTGTGGGCGTCGTTCGGATCCGGGTGATCGCTGCGGGCCTTGCGTTCGTAGAGGAAAGTCCGGACATCGCAAGGCAGCGTGTCCCGTGAAAGCGGGAGACGGCGGGTTCCCAAGGCCCGCCGGACGGAAAGTGCCACAGAAAATAAACCGCCGATGGCTCTTCGGAGTACAGGCAAGGGCGAAACGGGGAGGTAAGAGCTCACCGCTCCCAAGGCAACGAGGGAGGCAGGGTAAACCCCACGCGATGCAAGACAAACAGGGGAAGGGTTGCCTGCTCGTCGGATCCCCGGGTATTAGTCGCACCGCGCCCCTGAGAAGGCGCGGCACGGAGTTCGCTCCGTGAGAAAAATGATCACACAGTCCCTGCAAGGGGATGGACAGAATCTGGCTTACAGGGTCCGAACGACTCTTTTTGCATCCATGAATGAGGCGCAGTTTTCCTTGGGCAGGGGTGGGGCTTTCTGTTGACACATGCGGCGGGTTTCGCCATAATGCAAGGGATGTGCGTGAGAGTCTGCCTGTTGTTCGCCTGTATGCTGCCGCTGGTTTCGTGTTTCCAGTCGGTGAATCCGAAGGAGCGGGATTATCCCGGCTACAAGATGGCTCCCTATACGGTGAAGGGGCAGCGTATTGTGCCGATGACGGTGGATCAGGCCCTGCATTACAAGGCGGTCGGGATTTGTTCCCATTATGATGAGACGTCGTTTTTCGGGTTGTGTTCCGGCAAGACGGCGCTTGGAGAGGATGTGAAGAGTTATCACGAGCATGCGGCGCACAGGACTCTTCCTTTGCCGTGCAAGATTCGCGTGACTTCCTGCCGCACAGGCAGGAGTATCGTGCTTCGTGTGAATGATCGGGGGCCTTTTGTGAAGGGCAGGCTGCTGGATATCAGTTCTGCGGCGGCGAAGAAGCTGGGTTTCCGCGAGCGAGGGCTGGATAAGGTGTATGTCGAGGTGCTGTCGGTAGGAGATGGCAAGTGGGAGCGAAGGAGGGGATGACGGTGAAGGCCGATGTTCCATGCGGCGGCAGGCGGGGAAGGCTGTGCCGTGCCATGCGCCGGGCGCTGTGGCCGGCTGTTGCAGTGGCTGTTCTGTTTCTGCTGGTTTGGTTCGCGTTGCCGTGGCTGGTTCCTTTGCCGCAGGATGAGGCTTCCGCGCCGCTGACGTTGTTTGACAGGAACGGCAGGCCTCTGGCTTTTTTGCCCGACAGGGGCGGGGATGTGCGGAGCGTGGTGAGGTTCGAGGAGCTTCCGCAAGCGTTGGTCGATGCGGTGCTGGTGGCGGAGGATCGCCGTTTCGAGGAGCATGGCGGGGTGGATGTACTGGCTGTGGTGCGTGCGGCGGCGAGCCGGGTCGGTCTGGCTGGGCGGGCATCCGGTGCATCGACGATTCACGGGCAGTTGGCTAAGTTGATGGAAGGTTCTTCGTCTCCCGAACGAAGGACCTGGGGGAATAAGGTGCGGGAGCTGCTGCAGGCGAGGCGTATGGCGATGTGCTGGAGCAGGGAGGAGGTGCTGGTGAAGTATTTTGCGAGGCTGGGGTATGGGAATCAGTGTTTCGGGCCGGAGGCGGCTTCGTTTTTCTATTTCGGGAAGGGGTTGCGGGAGTTGTCGCTGGCGCAGTGCGCGTTGCTTGCCGCTTTGCCGAATGCCCCTTCGCGGCTGAATCCCCTGAAGTATCCGGAGCGGGCGAAGGCTCGGCGGGATTGGATTTTGAGGCGTCTGGAATCCGAGCGTGGGTATTCCCGGGAGGCTGTGGCCCGTGCGCTGGAGGAGCCGGTGGACTGCAGTGCACACCGGCGCAGGCCGTGGGGGGAGGTTGTGGCTCCCCATGTGGTTTCGCGTGTGCAGCGAGGGCATGATGCAGGAAGTTTGCGGTGTTCTCTCGATGTGCGCCTGCAGAGGCAGGTGGAGCGTATTGCCCGGGAGGAGGTGGGGAAGCTGGCCGGGCACCGTGTGTCGCAGGCGGCTGTGGTGGTGCTGGATAATGCGACAGGGGAGCCTCTTGCCTGGCTGGGTTCCGTGGATCGCGGGCCGGATGCTGGCGGTTTGCTGGATGGAGTGTTCAGCGTGGCGAGGTCGTCCGGGTCGGTGTTGAAGCCTTTTGTGTATGCGCTCGCTTTGGAGAGAGGCCATTTGGCCTGTGAGGTGATTCCCGATGTACCGACGTTTTTCCGGCAGCCGGACGGGATCGACGCTCCGGGGAATTACGACGGGAGGTTCCGGGGCCCGGTACCGATGCGCGATGCGCTGGGCAGTTCTCTGAATATTCCGGTGATGCGCGTGCTGAACGAGCTGGGGGGAGGGCGTGCGTTCGGAGGTGTGGAGGATTTGCTGGAGTTGCTGCGCAGGCTCGGTTTTTCGACATTGGATCGGAAAGCGGACGAGTACGGTCTGGGGCTGGCGATCGGAACGGGCAATGTGACTCTGTATGAACTGGCCAGAGCCTATGCGGTGCTGGCGCGGCTGGGTTCTCCGCTTCCCGTGCCGCCGATGCGGCCGGGCGATTTTCCCCGCCTGCATGAGTCGGTGCCGCAACCGGGTGAACCCGTGCTTTCGCGGGAGACGTGTTTCATTCTGCTGGATGTGCTGGCGGATGTGCGGGCGCGGGCGGCGACATTCGGCCTGCGTTCTCCGCTGCGCCTGCCGTTCCGCTGCGCGGTGAAGACGGGTACATCGTCCAATTACCGGGATAACTGGTGCGTCGGCGTGACGAAGGAGGTGACGGTGGCGGTCTGGGTGGGGAATTACGACGGGCGTGCGATGTTGAATCTTGGCGGCGTGGATGGTGCCGGGCCTATTTTTCATCGTGTGATGCGAGCCGTGTATGAAGGAAAGGATGCGTTGTTTCCTTTGCCCGGTTTTCCCGAACCTCCGGGTTCTCTGGTGCAGGTGGATGTGGACGGCCGTACGGGGCGGCAACCGGCTGCCGGGGTGCCTGCCGAGTATGTGCGCCGGGAGTGGTGCGTACGTTCACGCAAGCCGGGAGCGGCGGAGGCCTGCGATTATGCAGATGACGGGCGGGTGAGGCTTGATCACCGGTATGCGGGGTGGCTGGATCTTCCGGGGGCTTTGGGTGCCGGAAGGTTCGTGCTGGCTGGGGCGGATGCGTTGGCGGAGAGTCCACGCATTCTCGTGCCGCCTCAGAATGCGCGCTACATGCTTGATCCCGATATGCCGAATCAGGGCAGGCATGTAATGTTGAAGTCGAATCTGGATGATGCCCGGTGGGCATGCGATACGTTGAAGATCGAGATGAGGGACGGCCAGCCCGTGGCGGAATTGCAACCGGGAGTGCATGTGATTCGTCTGGTTCACCCTTCGACGGGCAAGTGTACAGCGCATACGATTCAGGTCGGTTCACTATAGTTGTTTACGATCGTCGCAAGATGCCTGCGATGAGGATGGACCGGTGTCTTGCTGCTGCAACGGCATCTTGCCGTTTTGTGTGATCATCATGTGTTGTATAAAATATTTTATGTTGATATTTCATTGGCGTAAAGTGCGATATTTTTCTATTACTCTAACATATAGTAATCATATTGACACTAAAAGAGCAGTTTGTTATATTGATACGGTAAATTATCATTCTCGCTATGAAAAGGACTTTGTTTATCACATTCGTATTGTCGCTGGGTATGTCCATGACAGCTGCGATGGCAGCCAATGTCGGCAAAAATAATGACGGTACATTATCGCTGAATCAGACAGGGGCATGGAGCGGTGGCGTAGTGCCGACATCTTCGGATGTGGCTGTGTGGGACAATAATTCCGCGTACGGTACGGTCGATGCACCCTTGAATCTGGGTGCGGATGCCTCATGGGGCGGTATTTCCCTGTCCGGCGCCAAGACTCTGGTGATCGGCTACGATAAAACGGGGGAAGGTGCCGACAGTAAGAAGACGCTGACGATCGGTGCGAGCGGTATCCGCACGACCGGAGGCGTTTCCACAGTCAGGATCGGCGCCAATGTCGTGGTGAACGGCAATCAGACATGGGGGCACGATACGGGGTGGAGGGACGGCAACGCGATCGTGATCGACGGTTCCTTGACCGGTTCCGGCAATATTGCGGGTATGTCCGGAGCCAATTCCGTGACCCTCAACGGCGATGCTTCGGGATATACGGGTGCGTTCACGATAGCCCAGTACAATGCGCTCAATCTGAACGGAGGTACGATGACTGGAGGCAATATCTCCTTGACCAATGGCGCCAGGCTGAATGTGAACAATCTCGGTACAAGCACTCCAACGGTGTGGTCACGCAACCTGACGATGCAGGTTTACGATGCTGCCTCGGCTTTGAATGTGAACGGCGGCAAGTTGACCATGAGCGGTACGAATTCCTTTGTCGGAACGATTACAGTGGCAAATAACGCCGAATTGAGGATATCGGGTGCCAGTACGTTCAATTACAGCGGAGCGGGTACGCCGATTCAGTGCGGGACGACCATTGCCGGTAACGGTACGGTGTTTATTACGGGTACGAGTACGATTTCCGACGCCAATGCGAAAATCGTCGTGGCCAACGGGGCGACGCTTGATATTACGTCCGGTACGTTGAGGACGTCGGGTTACACGAATTCGACCAATATGGTGACCGTGCAGGGTACGCTTCGCCTTGCCACGTACGGATACGCCGGTTCCCTTTCCAATATTGCCGACTATGCCGCCAACCGCCTGCTGGACGGAGGGACGATCGAGGTGGTAGGGACTTCACACAGTGCGGGGCAGGGTACGACGGTTTCCTCCAAGGGTGGTAGTTTCCTGTATAATCCTGGGGTCGCCGGTTCTGCTCTGACGCTTTCCGGGAGTCCCAACAGCAATGCTTTCATTTTGAACGGCAATCTGAATATCGGCGGAGCCGGGACGATCAATCTGGCCCCGGATACCGGCGCGCGTGCTCTGTTGAACGGCAGCGGCAATGTGACGAAGGTCGGTTCCGGGATGGTGAATTTCAATTATTCGAGCAGTACGAGCGACTGGTCCGGCAATATGGCGGTGAACGAAGGTACGCTGACCGTTTCCGGCGATATGGGACGCCGCAATGTGACCGTGAAGGAGGGCGCGACACTCAATTCTGGTACGAAGGCATCCATAACGGCCTTAGCCGGCAGTGGAAACGCTTCCCTGACGGGGATTGCCGTTTCGGCAACGGGCCTGACCGGAACGAGTTCGTCCGTGCGCGGTTCTTCCTCGAATATGGGGTTGACCGTGACATCCGCATACGGTCTCAGAAACCTATCGTTGTCGAATACCGTGGTGACGATTCAGCAGGCCGCGACTTTGACTCTGGCCGATGTGACCGTGAACGGTCGGACAACCTCGTTCTCCGGCACAAACGGTACCGAAACCGTTTCCTGCTCCAATACGGCATTCGTGCTGGCCGGTGCCCAGATTACAGACCTGGTCAACGGCAATGTGCGAACGGTGGATATGAATGCCGCTTTCGGCAATGTACTCATGACGGGTTCGCTGAATCTCGATTTGAAGTACTACATCTACACGCCGGATGATTCCTACCAGTATCTCGTCGTTCGGTTGTTCGATAATACGACGACTTTCGATCAGAACTTCGATGTGAATCTGATCAACAGCGACAGCAGCTGGGCCATTGCCTCGGGCACGATCGAAGGTATCGGTGATGCCGACTGGCGTACGAATGGCGGCACGGTGTATGTGCTCGTGCCCGAACCCGCCTCGGCGACGCTGTGCCTGCTCGGTTTGGCGAGTCTCGCCTTGCGCCGCCGCAGGTGCGCCTGAAAATGTGCGTTTTATTCTGAGCGGGAACACCATCCTTCCGGGGTGGTGTTCTTTTTTATACGGCGCCCGACCTGCCGGAAGGGGGCCGGATATTCCTGTTCCTTCCGCGATTGTGCTTCACAGCGGGTGCCGCGTATGCTACACTCGCTCCGCTATGTTAAGCGACAGAACCAAGGCTGGCTTTGAACGCGCGCCGCATCGTAGCCTGATGCGTGCGACAGGGATGACGGATGAAGATATCGAGCGTCCGTTCATCGCGATTTGCAATTCTTTCAACGAGGTGATTCCGGGGCATGTGCATCTGCATGAAGTCGCCAAGCTCATCAAGGAAGAAGTACGCAAGGCCGGCGGCACGCCGGTCGAGTTCAATCTTCCGGGCGTTTGCGACGGCATCGCGATGGCTCACAAGGGGATGAAGTTCTCCCTGCCGAGCCGCGAACTGATTGCAGACAGCGTGGAAACGATGCTCAGCGCCCACGCGTTCGATGCGATGATCTGCATCCCGAACTGCGACAAAATCGTTCCCGGCATGATCATGGGTGCCTTGCGCTGCAATGTGCCGACTATTTTCTCCAGCGGCGGCCCGATGGCGGCCGGGCGTCTGGCCGACGGTACGGTGCTTGACTTGAACAGCGTATTTGAAGCCGTGGCCCGTTACAAGGCCGGAAAGATTTCCGGCGGAGAGCTTCGCGAAATCGAGTGTGCGGCATGTCCCGGAGCAGGTTCCTGCTCGGGCATGTTTACGGCGAATTCGATGAACTGCCTGACGGAGGTGATCGGACTTTCCCTGCCGGGCAACGGTTCCCTGCTGGCTACCTCCGAGGAGCGCAAGGAGTTCTGGAAGGAGACGGCCCGCCGCGCCGTGGAAATGGCGAAGGCCGAAGGCCCGCGCCCCCGCGATCTCGTGACGCAGGATGCCATCGACAATGCCTTTGCCATCGATATGGCGATGGGCGGCAGCTCGAACACCGTGCTGCATACGCTGGCCATCGCCCATGAAGCGGGCGTGCCTTACGACATGAACCGCATCAACGAGATTTCCCGGCGTACGCCGAATATCTGCAAGGTGGCCCCTTCATCCCGCTTCCATATGGAAGATGTACAGAGGGCCGGCGGCATCAGTGCGATCATTCATGAAATTTCCAAGGTACCCGGCGCTTTGCATATGGAATGCCGGACGGTGAGCGGCAAGACGCTGGCCGAACTGACGGACGGTTGCGAAATTCTGGACCCCACGGTGATCCATCCCCTCGACCAGGCGTATTCGCCGGATGGCGGCCTTGCCGTCCTCTTCGGCAACCTCGCTGCCGAAGGTTCCATCGTCAAGAAGGCGGGCGTGCATCCCGATATGATGGCGCACAAGGGGCCTGCCGTTATTTTCGAATCCCAGGAAGAAGCCTGCGAAGGCATCCTTGCGGGCAAGGTGAAGGCGGGGGATGTGGTCGTCATCCGCAACGAGGGGCCGAAAGGCGGCCCGGGCATGCAGGAAATGCTGGCTCCCACCTCGTACATCATGGGGCAGGGACTCGGCGCGAAGGTGGCCCTGATTACGGACGGCCGCTTTTCCGGCGCCACGCACGGCGCGTGCATCGGCCATATTTCGCCGGAAGCGGCGGAAGGCGGCCTGATCGGCCTGCTGCGCAATGGGGATATCATCGAATATTCCATTCCCGAGCGCAGGCTCGAAGCCCATTTGAGCGAAGAAGAGATCGCCGAGCGCCGTAAAAACTGGAAACCCGTTCACAAGGAAATCGATTCTTCGTGGTTGCGCCGTTACCAGAGGCTTGCCGGGAATGCAAGCTCCGGAGCCGTTTTGAAGTAACCTCGCGTTCCCAAATTCCCCATCTTGGAATTTATGGCTTGAAAGTGCGCCGTTTTTAATAGAAAATACGGCGCATTTTTCTTGCTGCCATCTCCCATTTACGTACATGAGTAACAAACAGAATCCTATTGTCCAGTATTTTTCCGAATTCAAGATTCTTAAAACCGTCTCGAAGGATTTCTGGCTAACGAACCTCATTCAGTTTTTCGATGGCATCGCCTATTTCTCCCTGATCGCCATTTTCGTGCTCTACCTGTCGGACTACTGCGGTTTCGACGATGCGAACGCTTCGCTCTGGGTAGGCTTCTACACACTGTTCATTTCCGCATTCGTTTTCGCAGTAGGCTCCATCTGCGACATCATCGGCCTGAAGCGGTCGTATGCAATCGGGTTCTGCCTGTTGCTGTTCGGGCGTCTGGTAATGGGGCTCTCCCCCGATATCTGCTCGTCTTCTCTGGGAGCGTCCATCGGACTGGATGCCGACTGCGCCCGCATCGGAGTGATGGCTGGCATCTTCATCATGTCGTTCGGTACGGCGTTCATGTCGCCCGTCATTCAGACGTCGATTCGGCGATTCACCACGTTCACGGCCCGTGCGACGGGATTCAATGTGTACTACCTGTTGATGAATATTTCGGCCGTTGTCGCCAGCGCCTTCGTCGTGCAGGGCTTCCGTGATGCATACGGCTCGGTGGACGGTGGTTTCTGGGTGGTGAACTTCGGCACGGCGATGTGCTGCTGCGCCTTCCTCGCCACGCGCCTCATCAATGAAAACAATTATGCCGAGCCTTCGGAGCGCATGCAGACGAACACGCAGCGCAGGCCCCTCCAGCTTTTCAAGGAAGTCTGGAAGGAAAGCGCCTTCCGCAAGCTCATCCTGTTTCTCGTGCTGACTCTGGGCGTGCGCATCGTCTTCACGCTGCAATTCATCGTGATGCCCCAGTATTACGTCCGCACGCTGTATGAAGATTTCTCCATCGGCCTCGTCAATGCGCTGAATCCGACGATCATCGTCGTCGGCCTCATTGCCTTGATTCCCGTGCTCAACCGCTTCTCGACGGTGAAATTGATGATCGTCGGCATGTCCATCTCGGCATTCTCCCTCGTATTCATGGCCGTGCCTATCGACTGGTATTACTATGTACCGGGTATCGAAACGCGTTCGCAGGCCTATCTGGTAGCCATCGTGACGCAGATTCTCGTCTTCGCCTTCGGGGAGCTGCTGTTCTCCCCCCGTTTCTCGGAATACGTCGCCCGCGTGGCTCCCAAGGACAAGGTCGCTTCGTACATGTCCATTTCCGCCTTGCCGATGTTCATCGCCAAGCCGATCAACGGCATTATCGGCGGTCTTCTCGTCAGCTATTTCTGCTACGACGGCATTGCTGCGAAGATTGATACGAACCATATCGGCTTCTGGGATTCCCCCGAATTGATGTGGATGATCTACCTGATTCTGGCCGTGGTCAGCCCGCTCGCCATCATCAAGATGAAGAATTCCATCACCTCCGAGCATCCTGAAGAGGATGCCCTGAAGGAAGCCGAAGCCAAAAAGGCGTTGAGCGAAGATGAAGTCGTTTCTGCGGCCGTCGTCTCCGAAGAAGCAAAGTCCTGAACCATCCAACAAACCGAACATTATGACTGAACAAGGCAAAAATATCTTCAAGGACAGCCTCATACTCATCGGCTTGAGCCTGATACTGGCTGCCGTCAGCCTCGTTGTGACCAAGTTTTTCAAGGTAGAGGACAATCCGGCTGCCGACCTCGTATCCGCCATCAAGAAGGACGATTCCATCGCCTTTGAGGAGGCGTTGAAAGCCGGGCTTGACAAGGATGGCAATTTCATCAACCTCGTTGATTTCAAGAAGCGCACCCCGCTTATGTGGGCTGCCTACGCGAACAACAACAATATCGAAACGACGGAACGCTTGCAGGAATCCCTCGATAACGAGGAGGAGGAAGATGAAGCTGCTGCCAAAGCCGCTTCCAAGAAGGAAAAATCCAAAAAGATGTATCGCCTGCATTATGTGAAGCGCATTCTCGCCCAAAAGGGAGTGAAGGTCGACCAGCAGGATGAAGACGGGTGGACAGCTCTGCATTGGGCTTCTTGGAGCGGGCTCGACCGCGTCGTGGAACGCCTGCTCGACAGCAAGGCCAAGATCGACAATAAGGAAGGCAACGGCTATACGCCGCTGATGCTGGCTGCCATGCGCGGCAACGATCGGGCTGTGGTGATGCTGCTGTATCGCGGCGCGGACAGGAATCTCAAGAACAGGGACGGCAAAACGGCCCTTCAGCTCGCCCGTGCGGGTATGGCGGCGTACAAGGCGGATTTCGATTCCACCAAAACGCACGTCAGCAAGGTGAATGTGGACGATGTCTATAAGGCTCTGGATAAGGCTCGCAGCAAAGTGGAGCGCAACAGCTCGGACGGTACGGTATCGCTCGATATCGTTTCCAAGGCGTTGAATGGTGCGGTAGCTGCCGCCGGAAAGGATGCCAAGGATGTGGATGTGCGCATGCTGGCGTATGAAGCGACGATCAAGCTCCTGCAGATGTCTCCCGAACAATTGGAGTCCTACTTTTCCGAACAGGCGCGCAGGGAAGTCGCCCTCAAGGCCAAACTGATCACGGAAGCTATCCGGAAAAAGGTCCTGCCGAAATGGTTTGTCATGGAACCGGTTGCCAAATAACCGCGACACTTTTCAAAATGGGCGCATTCCTTACGGGATGCGCTTTTTTTGTATATTCTTCCGGCGGTAGGTTCCCGTTTCGGGCCGGAGTGAGTCACCATGCCGTTTATGGCTTGTTTTGGCTGTGTGATTTGCTTATATTTGCTCCATGAATTCGTTTCATCGTTTTTTCATTCCCTTGATGGCGGGATGCTGTTTGTCCGGTTCCGCTCTGGCGCAGGCCAGGGCATGGGATGCTTCGGTCATGCCGGGGGCAGCCGATGCGGGGGCTCCCCAGGTGGCTGTCAGGATGCAGGGTGCCTCCGTCGCGTCCTATGCGGAAGGCAAGCCGTTCTATGTGGCCGTGCAGGCCGATCTTCCCCACCCGTGGCATGCCTATTACCGGAATCCCGGCACGGTGGGCATCCCGATGGAGGCGAAGTTGCAGGAAGTGCCCGGTTTTACGGTTTCGGGGCCTTACTGGTCGCTGCCGATGCGTGAGGTTTCCGATCTGGGTGTGGCCTATGCGTATGAAGGCAAGGTGACGATGGTGTGGAAGGTCGTGCCTCAGGCGAATGCGCCTGCACAGGCGGATTTCAAGGTCGAAGTGAGCTGGCAGGTCTGCCGCGAAGGGCAGTGCGCCAATCCGGAACAGAAGGAAGTGGCGGTTTCCCTGTCGAAGGGCGACGGGGCGGCGGCTCCCGTATGGGGCAAATACGAGGATGCCGTGACCGGACTGGAGAAGCCCGCGTGGCTTGATGAATCCCGCAAGCCGTTTTGGGCGCAGGATCTGGCTGCCAAAACGGTGACGTTGACATGGTACACGCCTGCGGGCGTGAAGCTTGATCCCGCCAAGGTGCAGTTCTTCTCATGGGACAATTCCGTGCTGCCGACCGCTCCCCAGAAGCTGACGGAGAAGGAACCCGGCATGTATGAGCTGTCGATGACGATGAACGACGGTTCCGATATGCTGTACCCTCTGGCATCCGGCGATGAAGCTGGGGAAGAGGATTCCGATGAACCTGTGCTGAAGCCGTTGACGTCCTTGAAGGGATTGCTCGTGGCGGATGGCATGGGAGTGGATCTCGAACTGCCTGCTCAGCAAGGAGCCTCCGCTTCTGCTGCCGCCATGCCTGCCAAACAGCCTAAGGAAACGGCGGTGAAGGCTACGGCCGCCGAAACCGCCGCATGGCGCTACAAGTGGGAGCCCTGGAGTAAGGATGTGATGGACAAGGCCCTTGCCGAAGGCAGGCCCGTGTATGTGGATTTTACGGCTCAATGGTGCGCTACGTGCATTGCCAATAAGAAGGTTGCGTATTCATCCGAAGTCAAGGATCTGATGCGTAAAGGCAATGTGCTGATGCTGCGCGCGGATAAGACGAAGCCCAATCCGGCCATCGATGCCGAGATGCGTTCCCTGAACCGCAGTTCCATTCCGGTGAATGTGCTGTACATGCCCGGCAAGGAGCCCGCCATTACGCGTGAAATCCTGACGCCCGATTATCTGGCTTCATTCCTCAAGGCCCACCTGTTCGGCGAAGGCGATGTTTCCGCGATGGTTGAGGAACCTGAAAAGGTATCCAGCATCTGGGTGATTCTCGGTTCCCTGTTTCTCGGCGGCCTGATTCTGAATCTGATGCCTTGCGTTTTCCCTGTGATCGGGTTGAAGATTCTCGGTTTCGTCGAGATGGGCGGAGGCGACCGCAAGAAGGTGTTTGCCCATTCGATGTCGTTTTCCTTCGGGGTATTGCTTTCTTTCTGGTTGCTGACGCTGGTAATTTTCTACCTGCGTGCGCAGGCCGGAGGAGAAGCGCAGTCGTGGGGCGCATGGCTGCAGAATCCGTGGGTCATTTACGGGATCATTCTGATTTTCCTGACGATGGGCTTGAGCATGTTCGGCCTGTTTGAAATCGGTGTCGGAGCGACGGGTGCAGGCAGTTCCCTGCAAAGCAGAAAGGGCTACATCGGCTCGTTCTTTTCCGGTTTGTTGGCTACGGTGGTGGCTACCCCGTGCAGCGCTCCGTTCCTCGGGCCCGTGATGGCCAGCGTGATGGCGTTTGATGCCGGCATGATGTTCCTGTCGATGACGTGCATGGGACTGGGCCTCGCCCTGCCGTATCTGCTGATGGGTGCGTTCCCGGCGCTGGTGAAATCCCTGCCCAAGCCCGGTGCATGGATGGAATCCCTCAAGCAGGGCATGTCCTTCCTCCTGCTGGGGGCTGCCGCTTATTTCATCGGCACGTACAATGCTTTCTTCATCGACAGTTTCGATTTGCAGGTGGTCTATATCTTCTTCGTCGTGTTTGCCGCGGGACTTTGGGTGTATGGCCGCTGGTGCCCCATCTATCGTCCGAAGGCGACGCGCCTCACGGGCGCGATTATCGCGCTTGCGCTCGTGGGCATTGGCATCTGGGGCTCGATGCCGGACAAGCGCATTTTCGGCGAGGAGGAATCCGCGGTGCAGAGTGCCGAATAGCGGATTTTCTGAAGACGGTTTTTCAAGGTGCAGGGTTATCCTGCGCCTTTTTGATAGCCGTACCGGACGGGTGGGAAGCAGTATCATGCCTTGGTTTTCCGACACAGGGCGAATGGCCGGATTGCCTCCATGAAAAGAGCGTTTCCCCAGGGAGGAAACGCTCTTGAAATCCGTGCGGTGCGGTATCTTATTTACCGGTGAACCGGATGCTCATGGTGCCCTGCGATTGCGTACCCGATGCGCCGCTGACTTCGGCTTTCAGGGTGTAGGCGTCGAGATTGGTGCGGTAGGACGGCAGTTTCAGCGTGTAAACGTTGTCCCGGTTGTCCTGTCCCGTCCAGCCTTCGTGCTTGTCTTCAGCGACGAGCTTGTCGCCTTCATAGAGGGCTACGGAGTGGATTTTCAGCGCGCTTTGTCCCTTGTTCCATGTGAAACGGGCGGTGTAGGTGCCGGGTTTCTTGATGTATTCGGTGACGTTGAAGCTGAGCGGAGAACCCGATTCCAGATTCCACGGCAAACCTTCCACATTGCCGCTGGACATTTCGATGCTCTTGAACAGTGCATCGTGGTGGACGAATGCCTTGGCCGCAAGCGCTGCCGCGTCGCCCTTCGGGGTGACGGGGTAGGCTTTGCGCTCACCGGAGAAGCCCAGCTCGTGCTTGTGTACGGCATCCTGGTAATCCTTGTTTGCCTTTCCGGCGTCGGTACCTTGCAGGATGCGGAGCTGGCTGTCGAAGAAGAGCTGCCAGCGCGGGAGGTAGAAGTCGCGGATGAATCCGGCCCATTGCCTGTTCGAGTAGTCGTTCAGGCCGCTGATGCTATTGCTCCATGTCGAGATGAGCATTTTCGCGGCGCGCTCCATGTTGTCTTTTTCTTCCGGTGTTTTTCCTTTGTTCCGGGCATCCTGAATCCAGCGACCGAGCAGGAACTGGGGTTCGGTGGCGAGAATGTCGTCCGCATCTTCCATCAATTGGAGGAATTTCGCGGATTCCTTCTTATAGGCTTCCACATCCTTGCTGTCGAACGCTTCCCTGACGATCTGGAGCTGTTCATAGGCGGAATCCGTCAGGATCTGGCGCATGAGGTCTACGAAGTCGTAGCGGAAGGTAGGTTCCTTCATCAGCTCGGGATGCAGTTCGACGGCTTTCATGTAGGCGCGGGCGGCGGCAAGCACTTTGCGGAAGTCGTAGGAGCGTCCGGCGGAGGACCAGGTGGAGGCCTTGCGGATTCCCCAGAAGGGGCGGCCGCAGATGATCGATTCCGTGCAGCCTTCCTGTGCACGGTTGGGCGCGTAGATGGAGTCTGCCAGCAGCTGGAGGCCTTCCAGAATTTCCTGCGGTGCGCTGCCGTAGCGGCGTTCGGCGTAGCCTTTCAGGAAGGCGGGAATGTCAATATGGTCGGTGCGGCCGATGCGCTCGAAGAACATGTCGTAGTGGAGCGGGTTGGTCGCTACGCCTTCCGAGAGGATGCCCATGCCGATGAGTCCCGTTTTTTTCGCGTCGTTCAGGGATTTATCCATGCCGGAGAGCAGGGGAAGGCCACCGTAGAGGCCCGTGTTTCCGCCGAAGTTGGCGAGTTCGCACCACACGTAGGGTCGGCCTTTGAAGTTGCGCGTCGCCTTGTCGGCCGGAGTCATGTTGAGCGTAAGGGCGAGAACCTGCGTTTTGCCGGGGTCCGTGCCGTCGAGCAGTGCGCCGGACGGGTTGCCGCCCCATGCCTGGATGACCCATGTCGAATCCGGGGAGGCTTTCGTCATGGCTGCCTGTACGGCTTTGGCCGCATTGGTTACGTTGATGTTGCCGCTGCGTCCGCCTTCGTGGAACAGGTCGCCGCCGTAGGCTGTCGTCGTGGTTCCGTAGGTTTTGTGCAGCGCCTTGTACCAGGCTTCGGCAATGCGCGGGAAGGCGGCGCAGGTAGGATCGAGAACGGCCGGACGGTTGAAGCTGCACCATCCGCCCTGAGGCACGATGTTCATTTCCTTGTCGGCTACCGTTTTGCCGAAATCGTCGGGGAGGAAGCCTACGTAGCCTTGCAGTACGGGGGTCATGCCCATTTCCTTCAGGCGGGAGACGATGTTGCGTCCCAGTTCGGCTTCACGGTCGATGACGCCTTGCGAGATCGGGCCGCCGTGGCCTTCGAGATTGCCCATGTTCCACCATGCGGCGAAAGCCGGGTTCGGGATGAAGGCAAGGGCCTTGTCTTGCGGATAGCCGAGGCCTGTCAGGAACTGTTGCCATGTTTTTTCCAGCCCGGCGGTGACGAGTACCTGCGAGAAGCCGTTCAGAGCAAGGAAGTCGAGCTCGCGTTCCCACTGCTGCCAGCTGTTGAATGGGTAGGTGTAGGAGAGAGTACAGTAATTGTAGGCATGGCATACGGGCCATTCCTTGTCGAAGTGGACGGTGCCTTTGGGTTGGGGCAGCGTTTCGGGAAGCTTGATGCGGTCGCCGTTCCACGAGAGGTGGACTCCGGCGATGTCGCGAAGATAGCGGCCATAGCCCCGGATGCATTCGCGGATGGAAGGCGCGGTGATGATGATGCCTTTTCCGGTTCCGGCAACGGTCGTATCCTTCTGTGCTGCGTTCAGCTTGAATTGGACGAGCCCCTTGGCGGACGGGGTGATGCGGGCGACGAGATCCTCGGCGGATTTGACGGCGGGATCGGAAACGGCCTGTTTGGTTTTTCCGGCCTGGTTGGAAGAATCGTGGCAGGAAGTGAGGCTGCCGAGAGGCAGAACGGCAATACCGGTTGCAAGGCTATAGAGAAATACTGATTTCATAATGAGCAAAATCGCTTTTACCTAATACGGTGTCAAAATATCGTTTTATCATTTTTGTTTACAATATATGTTATGACAGTGAGAATTTTTTGACCATTGCAGCCAAAATCTCCCGATGGCTGACTTGTTGGACAATCGGGAGATGCGTCGATGCTGGTGTCCGTCGTTCTTTTCGGGCCTTTTCCTCCGAATAGTGTCCAGGTTCGGAACTTTCCGTTCAGTCTTTGGTAGTCGGTACAGCTTCGAGAAGTTTCCGAGTCATTTTGGCGAGGCCCTGCACGACTTCGGCATACTCCCGGTAGTCGATTTTTTCAGGGGTATCGCTCGTTTCATGGTAATCGTCGCTGCGCAGGTAGGCTGTGTCCGTGACAGCGAAGGAGGGGATGCCGTATTTCATGTATGACCAGTCGTCCGACCATGCAACGCCTTTCGTATAGTATGGGAAAGCAGCGGAGCGCACCGGGAAACGGCATTGTTCCGTGAAGAGGGACGCGCATCGGCGCGAGAAGTCCCGCCCGGTGTTGGTGGACATGAAGGCGACATAGTCACAGCGGTCGGGCAGTCCGGCCATGCCGGCGACCATGGCCGTTTTCCGTTTTTTGTTGACGCGAGGAGAGTAGCATCCGAGTGTTTCCGGCGTGTACATGCCCATGATGTTGTTTTTGCCCAGTTCCTTGACGATTCGGCCGGCATGGACGAGGGAACCCATGGCTTCCGTCTGGAAGAAGGGCGGTTCTTCGTTGGCGTAGCAGACGAAGACGATGCCGCTCCGCGTGGGCAGGTGGCGGAAGATGCGGGCCAACTCCAGCACGGCGGCAATGCCCGAGCCGTTGTCGTTGGCTCCGGGGGTGCCCGTTTTGCCGGGAATGAGGCCGTTCGTGTCGTGCCAGTTTTTCATGCCGGCACGGGTGTCGTAGTGCGCGCCGATGATGAGCCACGGAGCCTTCGGATCGGTGCCGGGCCTGCGGACTTCGATGTTGACGGCCGTTTTCCCGGAGGCCGGGCCGAACCTGTCCTCCTTGCCGACGGTGAAGGCCTGCTGCTCCGGTTCATACCCCATGCTGCGGAATTCGTTGCATATGTAGTCGATGGCCTGTCGGTTGGCTTCTTCGTGGTACAGGTTGCGTTCGCCGATGGTGTCCGCCAGCGTGTAGATATGCCCTTTCAGGTTTTTCTGCAAGGCTTGCGTATCGGGAATGTG
Organism: Neoakkermansia glycaniphila; assembly: GCF_900097105.1. Lineage (GTDB taxonomy): Bacteria > Verrucomicrobiota > Verrucomicrobiia > Verrucomicrobiales > Akkermansiaceae > Akkermansia > Akkermansia glycaniphila. The sequence continues at coordinate 2,905,315 of NZ_LT629973.1, forward strand.
TCCTGAACCGCAGGGCTGGAAGAGCTGTGTGCAGGCGATGGGCAGGACGGCGAGCAGGGTGGAGAACCCGGCAGTCAGGAGATTGCGTTTCATCTTGGTTCGATGGCTGGGGGCGGCGGGGATGGCTATTGTTTGGAGTCTGCTCCGGCAGGTTTGCAGCCGACTCCTTCGATGAGTACGCCGCTATCCGGTGCGGGGGCCGCCGAGATGTAGTGGATGTAGCTGATTCCGTTGGGCGAAGGGTTCAGTTGCTTCAACGTTTCGGCTTTTGCTCCATCGATACTGAGTGTGCAGGTACCCTGTTTTTTCGCACTTTTTGTTTCGTTGTCGATGTTCCAGTTGAATTCGACCGTGTACCATGTGTCGGGTTTCAGGGTGATATTGCCGATTTTATCGCCCGGGGCCAGTTTGACGGTGAAGAGCGCCTGTTCCGGCGTCGTGGTGTCGCATGCGTTGAACAGGCGGTCGCACAGGGAAAGGTGGACTCCTCCGCTGTCTTTCGGGAAACGGATGCGGGTAGCGGCCCGGCCTGCGAAACCGAGGTTGGGGATGTTCCATGTGGCTCCGCCCGCGCGGTAGTCTGCTCCGGTCTGCTGATTGACGAGGGTGTCGTCATCCATGAAGCGGAGGGAGATGACCTTGGCTCCGCCCTTGTCGGGATGGCGTTCGACGGTGGCGGAGGGTTTGCGGTTGTAGGCGCAGTGTTTTTTGATGACGGGGAGGTACGTGTGGGCTGTCCATTCGTCCAGTCCCGTTTTGGTGATGTTGCTGTTTCGGGTGTTTTCCGAGATCCAGTTTTCATCGACGATGACCATGCGGCGGTGTTCGGGGTGCTGGCCGAGGCTGACGAGGATTTTTCCTTTGCCGAGATCGACGACTTCGCTCTGATGGCTGCCGCGGTCCGTGCCCGGCATGTCGCCGTAGTTGGCATCGTTACGGTGGGAATTCAGGTAGATTTCACGGAATCCGTACCATGTTTTGCCGTCGTCGTCCGACAGGGCGATGTGATGGGAGTCGCGGTTGGTGAAGACATCTTCCCAAGCGTCGTTGCGTCCGTGGTTGACTTCGGGCAGGGCTGCGGTGTTTGTCCATGTGGCGTACAGTTTGCCGTTTTCGAGCCTGCCGACAGTAATCATGGTGAGGGTGCCGAAGAAGCGGGAAGGTTCGGGATCGGACCATGTTTCTCCCTTGTCTTTGGAGTATGATTGCCAGTGCTGGTCATGGGCTGTGCGGACGAGAGCCCAGAGCCTGCCATCCTTGAGTTCAACGACAGTGGCTTCTACGCCTCCGTTATGCCAGCGTGCACCCTTGTCGCGTGAGGAAGGCGTGTATTTGCCGACGGTGATGCGTCCTTTGGACGTGCGCCATGTCAGGCCTCCGTCGTCCGAGATGTGAAACCATGTGCCTTTGCTCTTGTCGTGTGCAGGGATGATGATGCGGCGCCCTTTGTCTACGGCAAGAGGATTGCGCATGATGCCGCCGAGCTTGACGAAGTTTTTCTGCTTTTCCTTGTCCTCCCATTTGGGTTCGAGTTTTCCGTCTTTGGTGACGGCGGACCAAGGGCCATCAATTTTTTTGGACATGAAGACAAAGCCGTTGATCGGCTGGACCCGGATGAACATTTTCTGTTTCGGAAGCCATGTGATGGCCGGGGATTCAATGGGAATGCCGCCGAAATTGGGAGGATAGGCTTGCGGCGTTTTCGTTTTCTGCCATGTTTGGCCGTTGTCGCGGCTGACGAGCATGTTCAGAGGGCCGTTGCCACGGTCGCCCGAGTAATGGCGGATTTCTTTCGGGCCGATGCGGATGAGGCCGCGGCTGCCGTCCGAGGGGGGCGTCGCGACGACAGCGGGTTCCGGCGCTGCCGCCCATGCAGCAGGAAGGGAGGCAACAGCGGCGAGGCTTGCCAGAAGAAGGCTGAACGGTACGTTACGGTTGAACTGGTTGTGCATGGTCGTCATGGTTTGGGTCAAGGGTTCTGTAATTGATGTTGCGTTTATCGAAAAGTTTCAAGTAAGGGGCGAGGCGTTGCCGGAAATCGGAGAACGAGGTCGAAGGGCTTCCCCATGCCTTTTCCGCGAGAGCGAAGCCGCGGGGCCATGCCATGTATTCGAGTTGGCGTTTATTCTGGATGTATTCCGTCCAGAGGTTGCCCTGTATGCCGAGTATGTTCGCGATGTCCGGCAACGGCGTATAATCGAAGACGCGTTCAAGCGTGATGTGGCCTCCGATGGCCTTCGGTTCTTTGGCCGGATCGCCTTGATAGTAGTCGAAATAGAAGTGGGATGACGGGGTGAGGATGACGGGCGTTCCGCCCTGCGATGCCTGCACGCCTTTTTGTTCCTCTCTCCAGAGCATCATGATGGGGCCTTTGAGGCCGGCCTCGAAGGCTTCGTCCCATGCGATGGATTCCCGCCCGTTGTCTTTCAGGAACAGGACGATGTCTTTCATGAACCCTGCCTGCAACTCCGGCGTGGTCGAGATGCCGAGGGCGCTCATGCGCGCCCGGCAGAGGCCGCAGTTCTGCCCGCACCCGGGCATGACCTCGTCACCGCCGATATGGATCGGCGTGCCGGGAGGGAAAATATCCATCAGTTCGGTCAGGATGTCTTTGACGAAGGTGAGGGATTCGGCATTGCCCATGCAGAGATTGTCGTGGCCGCGAAGTCCGTTGTCCTGCGGGTCGAAATCCGAGCAGCCGAGGGCCGGGTATGCGAACAGGGCCGCGTAGGAATGCCCCGGAAGGTCAATTTCCGGAACGATGCGAATATGGCGCAGGGCTGCATACGCAATGAGTTGCCGGAGATCATCCTGCGTATAAAAACCTCCATAGACTTCTCCTTCCTGTTGGTCTGGCCCCAGCAAGGTGTTGCGCCAGTTCCATTCTTCCTTGCGGGCATCCCTGCGCCATGCGGAGATGTCCGTCAGGCGGGGATATTTCTTGATTTCCAGCCGCCAGCCGGGGCCGTCCGTCAAGTGGAGATGCAGGTTGTTGAGTTTGGCGAGAGCCATCGCATCGATCAGTTCCTCGACATCCTCCTTCGGGAAGAAATGGCGGGAGACGTCGAGATGGAGTCCTCGCCATGCGTATTTCGGCGCATCGTCGATAAACAGAGGGGGAATGAGGTAGCCCTTGTCCGTCTTGTATTCTTCAAGCAGGGCGGTCAGCGTCTGGATGCCGTAGAAGAAACCGCTCGGCGAGCTGGCACGCAGCTGGATGCGTGGCATGCCGTTGTTGTCTGCAAAGACGAGGAGCCTGTAGCCTCCTTCCGGCAGGTCGCCCGATGTGCCTTTGTACACCCACGGGTTATAGTACAGCAGGGAGATGCAGGGGGCTCCCTTGTCCAGAGGCGGGCAGAAGCCCATGGCGGATGCGGTCCGGAGTTCCCTCATGCCCTCTTCATCGCCGGAGGCTTGCATGGACAGCGGAAAATGGAGCGGGGGCGCGGAGGAGACCTCCATTTTGGCCGGCTGGGGGACGACAGCTTCGGCAAGGCTGCAGGCGAAGAACAGGAGCAGGGAGAGAATGAAAGCAGGGAGAGACATGGTTGTTCAGTGGATCAGGCGTTTCAGAAGGCCGTATTTCGGCGAAAAGATGTAGGCAAGGATAAAGCAGGCTCCGAGTACGAGGATGATCGTGGCTCCGAGATGCCAGCCGAGGGGGAAGGAGATGCAGAAGGCCAGAAGGGAACCGAGGCCGCCGATGAGCCCTCCGCCCCAGAAAAGCCATGAAGCCTTGTCCGTCAGCAGATACACGGTGGCTGCCGGAGCGACGAGAAGTCCGAGCGTGAGGAAGGCGCCGACAGCTTGCAGCGAAGAAACAAGGACGAGGATGATCAGGGCGAAGATGCCATAGCTGAACAGCCGTGACGGGATGCCGAGGGTGGAAGCTACCTGGGAGTCGAAAAGGTAGATGAGCAGGGGACGCTTCAATGCCGTGATGGAGAGGACGGCCACCGCGCTGATGACGTAGGCCGTGATGAGGTCCGTATCCGACATGCTCATGATGCTGCCGAAGAGCCAGTCGTCGATTTTCTGCTGGAGGCCGAGTCGCACGAGAATGATGTAGCCTGCGGCGAAGGCCGTCGTATGGAGGATGGAGAGCGCAGTATCGTGATCCAGCCGGGAGGTGCGGGAGACGAACAGGGAACCGAGGCCGATGAGCATGGCCGCCATGACGGCGCCGATCAGGATGCTCATTTGCATGAAACCGAAGAGCAGAATAGCCAAGGCGATGCCCGGCAGCAGGGCGCAGGAGAGGGTGCCGATTTGCAGGGAGGAGCGCTTCAGCACGACGAGCGCGCTGACGAATCCGTTGGCGAAGCCGATGGTGGCGCAGGCCCAGACGGAGCGCTGGGCGATGGGTTCGTTCAGGAATTGGAGGAAATCGTTCATGGCGTGGAATCCTCCTTGTGGAAGGCGCGGGAGATATGGGCGGGAGTGAGCACCTGCCGGGTGTCTTCGAAGGCAATGACCTGCCTGTTCAACAGGAGAGTCTGGTCGAAAATGAGCGGAGCGGAGTTCAAATCGTGATGGGATGCGATGATGAGGCGGCCTTCCGCTGCGAGGGATCGCAGCAGGCCGCCGAGGGTCTCGGTGCTTGGCAGGTCGAGCCCGGTGAAAGGTTCGTCGAGAAGCAGGAGATGGGCTTCCTGTGCGATGGCGCGGGCGAGGAAGGCGCGCTGCTGCTGGCCGCCGGAGAGAGCGCCGATCTGCCGGTTGCGGAGTTCGTTCAGATTCAGGGAGTCGATGGCCTTGTCCACGATCTCGCGGTCGTGCCTGCTGAATTTGCCCCAAATGCCGATGGAAGGGTAGCGGCCCATCTCCACCAGATCCCGTACGGTGAGGGGGAAGCTCCAGTCCACATCGGAGCGCTGGGGCAGGTAGGCGATTTCATGCGGGCAGGATTGCAGCGGCTGCCCGTTCCACGTGATGCTTCCTCGAGTGAGCGGCATCAACCCGGCCATCAGGCGGAGCAGGGTGGATTTGCCTGCTCCGTTCGGGCCGACGAGGGCGAGCGTGTGGCCGCAGACCGTGCTGAACGTGATGTCGTCCAGAGCGACGACCTGCCCGTAGCGGGCCGTCACGCCTTCGACGCTGAGCCTGTGGGCATCGGCGTGTTCATGGCCGCCTCCCCAGCAAATATGGTCGTGTGCTACCATGTGAAGGAAAAAGTATCGTGAAGTTTGCTCCCTGTCGTCCAGCGCGTGGCGGCACGGGTTTCGGCGGCGGGCGGTTCCAGCTCCAGAGTGACGGCTTCGTTGGCGTTCGGATCTGCCTGGCCGGGCCATTCTGCTTCCACTGTCCATTCGACAGTGTGTCGATCCTGTGGGAGATCGACATCCGTTTCCCAGGGGGAGGATTCTCCGGGCGGCAGAACGGCTATCGTCCTGCTCCGGTCGGTAATGCGGAGCGTAGCCGGTTTTCCCGTAAAGCGGACGGTCAGGACGGCGGGCGCCGTTTCCTGCTCGACATGCGATGCCGGGGTGTTTGCCGGCTGGGCGGGGGCGGACGGGTGCAGCATGTTCCACAGCGGCAGGCCCAGCAGCACCATGCCGATCAATGCCAGCAGAAAATGGAACCTTGGGGACGAGTGCATGGCAGAGCGAGGGAATGCAGGAGGACAGAATGGAGAAACAAGCGGTTATTTCTTGTTTTGAAGGAGTTTTTGCATCGTTTCCACGTTGTACCGGAACATGGTGGGAAAATCGTGACGGTCAGCTGACAGGCCGTCCGTAATCAGGGGAGCTGTCGGCACGCCGAGCTGCCGGGCGATGGTATCAAGCATCTTCGGGCTGGCGTTCACCTCGGTGAAAATGGCCGGTATCTTCTGCTCCCTCAACCGGGCGAGAATGGAGGCAAGGCGCGCCGTATTGCCTTCGTCTTCGCGTGAAATGCCCTGAATGGGAATCATGCGGAAACCGTACTCCTTGCAGAAATGGCCCATCGCGGCGTGTCCCGTGACGAGAACCCGGTTTTCGGCGGGAATCGCAGTGACGGTACTGCGCGCCCATGCGTTCAGCTCGTCCATCTCGCGGTTCCATTGTTTGAGGTTCTCCTTGTAGGAGGCGGCGTGTTCGGGATCAAGCTTCGACAACTCGGCCGCTAGGGAGCGTGCGGCGCGTTTCATATTGCCGGGTGTGTGCCACCAGTGGGGATCGTTGGGACCGTGGTTGCAGCAATCGTCGTCGTGTTCGTGCTCGGCATGCGATCCGCCGTCCTGCACGGGCACATCCGGCACGGAGGCGCCGAGATCGAGAATGCGAGTCGTTGCGGGCAGGGAATCCTTCAGTCGGCCGAGGTAGGGCTCAAGCTGCTTGCCGGAGGCCAGTACCAGCCGGGCGCCGGAAGCCGCCGCCATCTCGCGGGTCGTCGGTTCGAATGCGTGAAGATTTCCCGCCGGTTTCAGCAGATCGACTACTTCGACCTGTTCGCCGCCGATTTTTCTCGCCATATCGCCGAGCAAAGGGTGCAAAGCCGCTACCTTGACCTCAGCCGCCACGAGAACAAAAGCACTCACCAAATAAGCCGCAAGACATGACAAATATTTCACGTTGAAATGATATGCCAACTTTCGGGTTTGTGCAAGCAAGGAAGAGGTCATAGCGCATCAATGAGAGTCGGCAGTGCGAGTGCATACGTAAAAACGCCGGAGGTCTGGGGAGACTTCCGGCGTTTCGGTGAGGGGGGGTGGTGTGTCCGCCTATTTGGTGAGGCCGTCGCGTTTGGCCTGGTTCCAGTAGGCGTATTCGGAGCGGTTGAAGTCGACGTATTCCGGGGAGAGGTCGGTGGTGTAGACGGTGTATCCGGCGTCGCCCATGTTGAGGTCGATGCGAACGGTGAAGGCTTGGGCCAGCACGGCTTCCCGGAGGTTGTCGGACGGGGTGTCCGTTTGAAGGCCGCCGCGGCAGGCGGGGAGTCCGGCGATGTCGACGTCGATGAGTTCTTCCCGGACATTGGCGCGCGAATAGCCGACGGCATGGACGATGCGGCCCCAGTTCGGGTCGTTGCCGTTCCATGAGCTTTTGACAAGCGAGGATTTGGCGACGGCTTCGGCGACTTTGCGGGCATCGGCGAAGGTGCGGGCTCCTTCGACTTCGACGGTGACGAATTTGGTGACGCGTTCACCATCCTGTACGATGTGGAGGGCCATTTCGAGCATGACGTGGTGGACGGCGTCGCTGAAGGTTTTCCAGTCCGGCGTGCCGGGGCGGACGGTGACACCGGATGCTCCGTTGGCCATGACGAGGACGGTGTCGTTGGTGCTCATGTCGCCGTCGATAGTGATGCGGTTGAAGGAGGTTTCAACGGCGTCGCAGGTGAGTTTTTCGAGATCGGGGCGGGCGACGGCGGCATCGGTGGTGAGGAAGCAGAACATGGTGGCCATGTTCGGGCAGATCATGCCGGCGCCTTTGCAGCATGCGCCGAGGCGGACGGGTTTGCCCTGAAGGGTGATTTCAACGGCAATTTCCTTTTCGCGCGTGTCGGAGGTGATGATGGCGGAGGCGACGTCGTGGCCTTTGTCGGGGGCGAGTCCGGCTGCGAGTTCGGGGAGGCGGGGTTCGATGCGCTGCATGGGCATGGGCAGGCCGATGACGCCCGTGGAGCATACGGCGATTTCACCCTGCCTGATGCCGAGTTCCTTGGCGACGATGCGGCATTCGCGGCGGGCTACATTGATGCCCTCAACACCGGTGCAGGCGTTGGCATTGCCGCTGTTGGCGATGATGGCGCGGATGTCGTTGCGGCGGATGTGGGACTGGCTGACGCGGACGCAGGCGGCGCGTACTTTGTTGGTGGTGAATGTTCCGGCGGAGGTGGTCGGAAGGGTGGAGTAGAGAAGGGCGAGGTCGAGGCGGGTGGCAGTCGGTTTTTTGATGCCGCAGCTCAGGGCGTTGGCGACGAATCCCTGCGGTGCGGTGACTCCGCCCTCGATGGTTTTCATGTTGTTGTTCGGCATGATGATGGATGTTGTGCGGAAGAAATGTGCCACAAGGGGTATGGCTGTGCAAGGCGAAAATGCGGGTTTTACGGCTGTCCGTCTGGAACGGGTTCGGCAATGGGAGTTTCCCCGTTTGTTTCCGGGTTGGCGGCAGGCTGCTTCTCCTCAGTGGCGGGGCGTTCTTTCAAGAGGGTGCGAGAGTCGTCCCAGATGAAGTTTTCAAGCCGGATGCGGCGGGCGAGGTTGGCCGCATCCTGCGCGCGGGGGCCGCTGGTGTTGGCCAGGGCATTGGCGATGGCGAGTGCGGCGATATGGTTGCCCTGCTGCTCAAGGAGGTGGATGGAGGAGAATCCGGAGAGGTAGTACCAGTACCAGTGCTGGCGCGGGGCGCTTTCGAGGGCGGAGGGGTCGTGCGCCATGATTTGCTGGTAGTCGGCAAGGGCGGATTCGGTGTCTCCGGCTTTTTCGGCATACTGGGCGCGTTGTGCGAGTCCCCGGAAGGTCCAGGCGAGTGGGAGGTCGGTCAATTCGAGGAGTTGCGTGCAGAGGTCGCGTGCCTTGGTGAGAGCTGCCGGGTCTTTTTCGGCGAGAGTTTGCCATGCGTCCGCCTTGGTGGAGAGGGCGAGGGCTTTGTCACCCGGTTTGAGGGTGGCGATGAATTCGTCGCTGAGTTCGTTGAGGGCTTCCTGAATTTTGCCCATGCGTTTGAAGATGGAGGCGCGTTCGATGGCGGCGGCGGGTGCGTAGTTTCCGCGCCGAGCGACGCATTCGCGGAAGAGGTCGGCGGCGGCGGCGAGGCTGGAGGAGGTGTTGACCTTGGCGGCGGCTTTGCCGGCGAGGAAGGTGGCGGCATCGCGCAGGGGCGATTCCGGGTAGCTTTCCATGAAGGTGGTGAGGGATTGGAGGGCGTCGCCGTAGCGTTCGCTGCGGTAGAGGAGGTCTCCGAGTTTCAGGTGCAGCGCCGCCGCCGCTTCGGGATCGTTGATTTCCTGCAGGGCTTTGCGGGTGGCGGCGATGGCTTCGGGGTACTGGGTCTGGGCTTCTTCCAGCGCAATGCGGAGCAGGGCGCGGCGGCGGATGAGGTTTTTATCCCAGTCCGAGGTGTCCATGCCGTCCAGCCGTTCCATGTAGGTGCGGGCGCGGCGGGGGCTGGAGGAGCGAAGCTGCTGGACGAGGTCCATGTGTGCGCGGGCGACATCATGCCGTATGGAGGGCGACGGCGGTTTGACTTCAGGTGTTGCACTTCCGTTCGTGCCGGATGGCGCGGGCTGAGTGTCGTAGGTTTTGATGAAGCTTTCGAGTGCCTTGCGGGCATCTTCCTGTTTGTAGTGGGAGAGGAAGTGGGCGCGCTGGTATTGCAGCCGGGCATAGAGTTCGGGATCGTTTTTTTCGGCTTTGGCGAGGGCGTCCGCCTGGGTCGTGTGTCCGTCCATCAGCGCCGCGAGGGCGGTGTTCATGGTGGTGGCAGCCATCTGGCTGTCGTTGGCGAGGCTCCGCGCTTCGGAGAATGCGGCTTCGGCTTCGGCATACCGGCCTTCCCGGTAGGCGATGTATCCGCGCTGGAAGAGGGCGCGTGCGGTGTTCATGGACGATTTGTCCATGAGTTTTTTGGCTTCGTCCACCTTGCCGTCGTAGATCAGCCACTGGACTCCCATGAGCAGGAGGTTTTGCGTGGCTGCGTGGCGCGGCGCGGCCTCGATGCCTTTCCGAACGAGGGCAAGGGCATCCTCCCTGTTGTTGCGGAGATAGTTCTGTTCTGCCAGATGGAGGCGGGCTATGGGGCCGAGGTTGGCGTTCTTGCTTTTTTCCCATTCGTGCAGTTTGGCCATCATGGTGGGATCGAGAGCGAAGGCGTCGTTGGCCTTGAGGATGGCGAAGGCTTCCGGCAGGAGGGTGGAGTTGGGGGTGGAGTCGATGAACTGGCGGATGGTTTGTTCCCCGGCTCCGTTGTTGTCGCTGATGTCGGCATCGTCTGCTGCGGCCGATGGGGCAGGCTGGTTTTTCGCCCGGCTGATGCGGATGCAGGCTTTTTCGAGTTTGGCGCTGTCCTTGATGAAGTCGGTGTTGCCTTTGGTGTCGATGAGCTCGTTGCAGAGTTTTTCGGCACGGTCGTAGTTTTTGAGGGCGGTTTCCTTGCGGATGTCCAGCAGGGTGGCGACGGGGCGCAGGCTGGCGGCCAGTTTGTCGGTTTCTTCGGCTTTCAGGACGGCATCGAGCAGGGGCTGGACATCCTTGAGGTCGCCGTTGTCCAGCTTTTGCTCGGCGAGGGCAAGCTGAGCCTTGGTTTTGAGTTCTTTGTCATCCAGCGCGATCATGCGTTGCAACGTGTCGGCGAGGACGTCCTGATCTCCGGCCTGCCGCGAGACGTAGGCAAGAGCCTGCAAGGCGGCTCCGTAAAGAGGGTCTTCCGCCGGGATGGAAGCCAGAAGAGGCTCGGCCTCAACATAGCGTCCGGCCTTGGCGAAGGCGAGCCCCGACCAGTACGCAGGGGATTTGCCGTCAGGCAGAGCGGCATACAGGGCGATGGCTTCGGCCGCTTTGTCGTTGCGGACGTATGCTTCCGCAAGGCGCAGGATGATTTGTTCGCGTGCCGCATCGCTCAGGTCTTTTGTTTTGAGCGCTTTGTCGAAGTGGATGACGGCCTGGGAGGCGAGGTTTTTCTGCAAGGATGCGAGGCCCGACTGGTAGGAGCGGTTCTTTTTCAGTTCTTCCTGTGTGGCTGCGGCATCCTCCGGAGCCGGGGCAGCCTGAGCCGGGGCAGGGGCTGGCGGAGTTTCGGCTGCCGGGAGTAAAGGGATCAGCGAACAGAAGGCCGGAAGGGCGAGCGTGGTGAAGCGGAGCATGGAGGGGGAAGAAAAATAGTGCTTATTGTTGCGTCAGCAGCCGGATGTAGCGTTGCCCGGAGGCCGTGAGGACAGGCTCTTTGCTGGAACCCTGGACGCGGTTGACGGTGCGGTAGAGCTGGGAGAATGGGTGGGAGAGAGCTTTGACGACGGAAGGTTTGTCGACGGTTTCCGGCCGGGGTTCGACGCGGATGGGTACGCCGCCGCCGGTGAAGGAGATGTCGATGGAAGCAGGGGTGCGGACGCCGTTCGGGTTGTGCCACAGGAAGGGGTAGCGTTTGAGGAGGTCGGGCGTGCCGGTCCACGGGATGCGGACGCGGTACTGTTCTTCCATGGATGCGAAGAGTTTTTTGAGGTCGAGCGGCTGGCCGTTGCGGCAGGCTTGAAGGACGGGTACGGGGTCGAAGCCTGCGAGGTTCATGCCGTTGTACCTGCCGTGTTTGTTCGGCGTGGCAAGTTTGAGGCTGTCGTAATAGTTCTGGAAGTTGCTGTTGAGGAGCAGGGCGAACTCTAGGTGGAGGTGGGAGCGTTCGCGGTTGAGCCCCACGCCGCTGTGGCCGAGTATGCCGATGGTGTTCCCCGTGCCGACGGCATCGCCCGCCTTGCAGGTGACGTCGGCAAGGTGGGCGTACAGGCTGTAGATGCTGCCTTCGGGAAGGCGGTGTTCGATGACGACGTAGCGGCCGTAGTTGCTGTCTCGCGGATTGCTTGAAGCATGGACGACGGTGCCCGCTGCGACGGGGCGGACGATGTCCAGCGGTTCGCCCTGCGCATCCCTCTTCACGGGTTTGATGTCGATGCCTTCATGGAAGTGGGTGGCGACGGGGCCTCCGGCAGGCGTGCGGACGATGGTGCGGGTGAAGCCGTAGGAGCCTCCCTGCCAGGGTTTGGATTTGACGCCTTCGAAGTTGCGGTCCACATACATGAAGAATCCTTCCGGATCGTTGCGGAAGAGGGCGTCGTTTTCCGTCGGCAGGCGGAAGACGGTCTGGGAAAAGGCTGGGAGGATGCAGGCGGCACCCAGTAGCAGGCGGAGCAGTCCGTTCATGGCGGAAGGAGTTATCCCTGGGGCGATTCGATTTCTTCGATATCCGGTCTCGTCAGCGGGGAGGAGGGCTTGGCGGGCTGCGCCTGAGGTTTGGGGCGCGGCGGGCGCGGGTCTTCCTTCAGGTAGCGTTTTTCCTCGATCTCGGGCTGGGCGGGTTCGACGTGCTTGCTGATCATGTAGAGGTCGTAGCCGTTCAGCCCGTTCCAGATGACGAGCTTGCCGTCCGTATTGGGTTCCTTGATGACAAGAGGTTCAAAGCTCAGCCCGGCGACGGTGGGTAGAATATGCTTGCCGATGCTGGCTTGCGTCATGGTATTGAGCCGCATTTGCATTTCAGGCTTGGCTTCAAGTACGACGCAGTAGGAACCGTCGGGATTCAGGAAGGAGGCGAATTTCTGGAAATGGACGAGCGAAAGGAACGGCGACCTGTCGTAGAACCGTCCCTTGTGTTTGACGACGAAGTTGGAGCCGCCTTCGCCGCCGTCAGCCTCAAGGTGGAATCCCACGGGGTAGGGGCGGCTTTCACAGGATACGAGGGCGCAGATACCCAATGCAGCTGCGCTCATCAGCAGGCTCAAGCTTTTCATGGGATGGATTTTACACGAGGGATAACGTTTTGTGAAGCCAAATTTCGGATAATAGCGGCTGTCCCGGAGGTGCGGGGAGTCTGAATGCCGGTCCGGACGCGGCGTATGTGCGTGCCGCGAAAATATCGATGCTGCCGCGCGTTCGACTTCACTTTTCCACCTTTTTATTTAAGAATAATTCTCGAAACGATGATGGAGAACGAACGCCATATTCGCATTCGCGGAGCGCGGGTGCATAATTTGCAGAATGTCGATGTCGAGTTGCCGCTCGGCGGGATTACGGTGGTGACGGGGCCTTCCGGCTCCGGCAAGACGAGTCTGGCGATGCATACGCTGTATGCCGAGGGGCAGCGGCGTTATATGGAGACGTTTTCGCCGTATGTGCGGCAGTTCATGGATCGTATGGACAGGCCGGATGTGGATGCCGTGGAGAATATTCTTCCGGCGATTGCGCTGGAACAGCGCAATTCCGTCAAAAATTCCCGTTCGACGGTCGGTACGATGACGGCGATGAACGAGTATTGGAAGCTGATTTTTTCCCGGATTGCCGTGGGGCATGACGAGAACGGGCGGCTGGTGCGCCCGGAGACTCCTCTTTCCGTGGCGACCCGGCTGGCGGAGGAGTACGGGAGCGAGGCGGATGTTTTGGTCTGTTTTTCCGTGCCGGTGGTTGGGACGTTCGACGAGATGCGGCAGGCGTTGATGGGGCAGGGGTATGTGCGCCTGCGAACGAAGGACGGTGTGTCGAGGCTGGACGAGATGCAGGAGGACGAAGCGGCCACGGGGCTGCCGGAGTTCGATGCCGATGGCCGATGGCTGGTGGTGCAGGATCGCGTGCGCCTGCAGGGCAACGGAGATTTGCAGCGGTTGATGGAGGCGGTGGAGACGGCGATGCGCCTCGGCGGAGATGTGGTTCATGTGTTCCCCCGGACGGAGGACGGCTGGGGGGCGATTGAGTCGTTCCGGGGGGACTGGTTCCCGCTTCTCGAGCCGAGGCCCGGCCTGTTTTCCGGGAATTCGCCGCTGGGCGCGTGTCCCGAGTGCAAGGGGTACGGGCGCATGATCGTGTACGATTATCTCAAGGGGCTGCGGCCCGAGCTGAGTATCCGGCAGGGAGCGGTGAAGGTGTTCGAGTCCGAACGCATGCAGGAGTGCCGCGAAGATCTCGTGAGGATCGGGCGCCGCACGAAGAAGGTGCGTGTGGATGTGCCGTGGAGCGAGCTGACGGAGGCGGAGAAGGAGTGGGTGGTCGAAGGCGAAGAACACGATATCGAGAAGGCGACGGCAGGTGATTTGTGGTACGGTATCAAGGGGTTTTTCATCGAGATGGAGCGTTATACGCACAAGATGCCCATTCGCGTGTTCCTGAGCCATTACCGGATTTACAGCGAGTGTACGGCTTGCGGAGGCGGCAGGCTGAGGCCGGAGGCTCTGCGGTTTACCGTGGGCGGAAAGACGGTGCCGGAGGTGCTGGCAATGCCGATGGATGAGCTGCTGGGCTGGATCGATGTGCATATCATGCCCGCTGCGGATACGGACAAGGCTTTGCTGCAGGTGGCGCGCGAGCTGCGGAGCCGCGTGGCGTATCTGAACGAGGTTGGCCTCGGCTATATCACGGCGGATCGTTTGACTCGTACGCTGTCGGGCGGCGAGATCGAGCGCGTGAGTCTGACGACCTGCCTCGGCGCTGCGTTGACGGATACGCTGTTCGTGCTGGACGAGCCGACGGTGGGGCTGCATCCGCGCGATACGAGCCGCCTGATTTCCGCCATGCAGCGGCTGCGGAAGCGCGGGAATACGCTGGTTGTGGTCGAGCATGAGGAGGCGGTGATGCGTGCCGCCGATTATCTGGTGGATATGGGGCCCGCGTCCGGCTCAGGCGGGGGCAGGGTGGTGTATGCGGGGCAGCCCGAGGGTATTCTGTCGCTGGAGGAGTCTGCCACAGGGCATTTCCTTTCCGGAAGCCGTTCCATCGCCGTGCCGAAGAAGCGGCGCAAGGCGAAGAAGCAGCTTTCCATTCGGGGGGCGGAGTGCCACAATCTGCACGGGCTGGATGTGGATATTCCGCTCGGAGTCTATACCTGCCTCACGGGCGTGAGCGGTTCGGGCAAGAGTACGCTGGCACGCGAGATTCTGTATGCCCATGCCTGCGTCCATTTCGGCACGGCTTCCGAGGAGGCTGCGGGGAAGGTGGCTTCCGTCAAGGGTTTCGAGCATGTGGAGGAGGTGGTGCTGGTGGACCAGAGCCCAATCGTGCGTACTCCCCGTTCCACGCCTGCGGTTTATGTGGGCATGTTCGAGGAGATTCGCGCGCTGTTCGCTCTGGAGCCTGCCGCCAAGGCGCGCGGGCTGACTGCGGGCTATTTTTCTTTCAACAGCGGGGATGGCCGCTGCCCGCGCTGTTCCGGCCTCGGTCAGGAGAAGGTGGAGATGCAGTTCCTTTCCGATATTTTCGTGCCCTGCGCTTTGTGCGGCGGCACGCGGTACAGGGAGGAGGCTCTCGGGCTGAAGTGGAACGGCATGAATATGTCCGAGGTGCTGGCTCTGGATATCCGGAGTGCGCGGGAGGTGTTCGGCAGGGTGAAGAATGCCCGTGCGGTGCGGGTGTGCCGGAAGCTGGATATTCTTCTGAGCGTGGGGCTGGGCCATCTCGGCCTCGGGCAGCCGCTCAATACGCTGTCGGGCGGCGAAAACCAGCGGCTGAAGCTGGCCAAGATTCTGGTGGATACGTTCGGGCAGGAGTCGAAGAAGGGCAAGCTGCTTGTTCTGGACGAACCGGGAACGGGGCTTCATTTCTCCGATCTGGAAGTGCTGCTTCAGGTTTTTTACAGGATGGTGGAGAGCGGGCATTCCCTGCTGGTCATCGAGCATAACCTGGAGCTGATCAAGTGCGCCGACCATGTGATCGATCTCGGCCCCGAAGGCGGGGCGGGAGGAGGCCGCATCGTGGCGCAGGGTACGCCGGAGCAGGTGGCGGAAGCGGGTGCAGGTTTTACGGGCGCATATCTGCGGCCCATGCTGGGGATGGAGTCCGGCGATCTGCTGGCGGCGGAGCCGGAAGCGGTTGATCATGAGGAGGATGTGCCGGAGGGGGTGATCGCCCTGCGCGGCGCGCGCCACCACCAGCTCAAGAATATCGATGTGGATATTCCGCGCGGAGAGATGACGGTGATTACCGGGCTGTCTGGCTCCGGTAAGTCCACGCTGGCTTTCGATATCGTTTTCGCCGAGGGGCAGAGGCGTTTCCTCGATGTGATGTCTCCCTATGCCCGCCAGTTCACCGAACAGCTCGAAGTGCCGGATATCGACCGCCTGACGGGGCTGCCGCCTACCGTTGCCATCGAGCAGAACCGTTCGCGCGGCGGTACGAAGTCCACCGTGGGTACGGTGACGGAGGTTTGGCAGTTCATGCGCCTTCTGTATGCCAAGCTCGGCACGCCCCATTGCCCGTCTTGCAAGGTTCCGGTAGGCAAGCGCGGCGAAGAGGAGCTGCTGGCGATGGTGGAACAGAGGCTGGCGCAGAACGGAAGCCTGATGCTGGCCGCCCCCGTGGTACGCAACCGCAAGGGCCATTACGCCGATCTGGCCCGCTGGGCGGAGGGCAAGAAGTATCCTTATCTCCGGGCGGACGGCAGGCTGGTGAAGCCTTCCGAGTTCGTGCCGCTCGACCGCTATTCCAATCATGATGTGGATATTGTGACCGCGTTGCTCGGCGAGGGTGACGATGTGCGCCGCGCCGTGGCGCATGCGCTGGAGCTGGGAGACGGTTTCGTTCGCCTGCTGGCAGGCAAAAGGGAGGAGCTGCTGGGAACGAAGCTGGCATGCCCCTGCTGCGGCGAGAGTTTCCCGGAACCGGAGCCTTCGACCTTCTCGTTCAATTCACCGCGCGGCTGGTGCCCGACCTGCCGGGGGCACGGGCGCATTTCCGAAGCGCGTTTCGACAGCGATAAGGCGAATTCGGAGCTGGAAGCCGAATTGCGCTTCGACCGCGATGTCGAACGCGCGGCAGGCAAGGACACATCCGTGCGCACCTGCCCCGATTGCCGCGGCCTGCGTCTGAGTCCGTGGGCTCTCGGTGTGATGCTGCAAGGCCAGGGAATTGCGGATGTGGGCAAGTTGAGCGCGGTGGAGGCTCTGGATCTCGTCCGCTCATGGTCATTCGATGGGCGCGACGGAGAGATTGCCCGCAATGTGGTGGCGGAGATTTCGCAACGCCTCGATTTCCTGCAGCGGGTAGGCCTCGGGTATCTGTCGCTCGACCGCAGTGCGACGACGCTTTCCGGCGGGGAGACGCAGCGCATCCGTCTGGCTGCCCAGCTCGGGTCGGAGTTGCGCGGGGTGCTGTATGTGCTGGACGAGCCGACGATCGGTCTGCATCCGCGCGATAACGACCGCCTGCTTTCCACGCTCGACGAATTGAAGCAGAGAGGAAATACTCTGCTCGTGGTCGAGCATGATGAGGAGACGATGAAGCGTGCCGACCATTTGATCGACCTTGGCCCCGGCGCGGGAGTGCATGGCGGCGAAGTCGTGGCTCAGGGTACGTTCCGCGAGCTGGAGGCGATGGAAGATTCCGTGACGGGTCTGGCCCTTCGCGATAAGCCCAGGCATCCCTACCGGGGCGCATGGCGCGGGGTGAAGGATGTTCCCTTCCTCGAAGTGAAGGGATGTACGCTGCACAACCTCAAATCGGTGGATCTGCGCGTTCCCCGTGGCCGCCTGACGGTGCTGACGGGGGTGTCCGGCGCAGGCAAGACTTCTCTGGTGACGGGGACGCTCGCCGTGGCCGCACGCGATGCAGCGGGACAGAAGGCGACGAAGGAAGAGCGGGCAACGTGGAAAAGTACGAAAAATCTGAATACGGTGCGTGCCGTGTATCAGGTGGATCAAAGCCCGATTGGGAAGACGCCGCGTTCGACTCCGGCCACTTACGTCGGCCTGTTCGACGAGATCCGCAAGCTCTTTGCCATGTCCGCCGATGCCAAGCGGCTCGGATTCGATGCGGGGCGGTTCTCGTTCAACACGTCGTCCGGCAATTGCGAGGCCTGCAAGGGTACGGGCATGGAAAAGCAGGAGATGGATTTTCTGCCGCCCTGTTCCATCCCGTGCGAGACGTGCCGCGGCAGCCGCTACAATTCACGTACGCTGCAAGTGCGGTACAAGGGAAAGAATATCGCCGAAGTGCTTGATATGAGCATGGAGGAAGCCGCCGAATTTTTCGATTCCCAGCCCCGGCTGGCCGAACCTCTCCGCCTGCTGTGCGAGACGGGGTTGAGCTACCTGACACTCGGGCAGGCGTCGAACACCCTGTCGGGCGGGGAGGCGCAGCGCATCAAACTCGTTTCCGAGCTGATCAAGGGTCGCCGGGCAGCCATTCAGGCCGTGAAGAAGGGGCGTGAGCTGCCGCAGGATCTGTACCTCATCGAGGAGCCGACGATCGGCCTGCATCCGAAGGATGTCCGGCTGTTGATCGATGTGCTGCAACGCCTCGTCGAACTGGGTAATACGGTGGTCGTGATCGAGCACAATCTCGAGCTGGTCGCCGAGGCCGATTACGTGATCGACGTAGGCCCCGGAGCCGGCAGCGAAGGCGGAACCATCGTGGCGGAAGGTTCCGTGAAAGCGGTGGCCCGCAGCAGGAAGAGCGTAACTGCTCCGTTCCTCAGGCAGGAACTGGAGGGATGAAAAGGGAGGTGCGCCCGATTACTTGGAATCGGGCGTATCGGTGTCGACAAGATGGGATACCTTCTTGCTCATTTGCATATGGCAGGTATCGAGATTGAAGCTGACGCCCTGCTGGTCGAATTGGATATGCACGCCGCGTTTTCCGCTGGCGACCAGATCGGCCAGAGGCGCAGGCTTGCCCCCTTCAACCCAGACCCAGATTTTGTCCTGATGGTCGGTGTTTTGAGGTGCGCCGAGATAGGTGAGCTGTTCCCATGTTTTGCCGACAGTCAGATCGTCAATGCGGCCTTCAAGAAAGGAATCTTCCTGAAGGCTGTGGATGAGACAGCAATAGTCCGTTTTATCGTCGATGTACCGGAAAAGTACTGTCGGATACAGCATGACATAGCTGTAAAGAACCAATATGCCGATACCCAGTGTCCGGGCCAGAAAGGCTGTGACCGGCCTCAGCCGTAAAAACCCGGGGGCCATCATGGGTGCTACCAGAAGGACTAGACCGCAGAAGATCAGAATCGCTTTCATTCAAGTTACAATATAGAGAGTGTTCGGTGTCTGTTTTTTGATGGAAAACTGCCGAACGGGTGCTGTTATAGTAGAGTTTGGCGGTTGCGTCAACTGAAATTTCACAATTTTGCACAACTGTGTGCAGTTTTAATCTGGCTATATATATAATGTCTGTGAAAGATTCTTTGTTTTGGTTTATTTTTCTTGCAATTCTTTCATTTTAAGTGATTAGATTTTGTTATAAAAAGAGCGGGGTGATAGATTTGTTGCGAGCGAATCCGTGTCATACTGACAGGTGATTTCCTGTTTCAGGCGGAATCACCCAGCCAAACCAGCAATTTTTCCGCCCATGCGCGGGAAATGCCGGGCAGGGAGGCAACTTCGTCCGGCGTCCTGCTGCGGAGGTTGGAAACGGATTTGAAGCGTGAAAGCAGTAGTTCCTTCCGCTTCTGACTCATGCCGGGGAAGGCGTCGAGACGGCTTTCCTTGACGCGTCGGCGGACGAGAAGCTCGTTGTAGTTGTTGGCGAAGCGGTGGGCTTCGTCGCGAATGCGCTGCATCAGTTTGAGCGCGCCCGTTTCATGGTCGAGCCGCAGGGGGGCGCTTTCTCCGGGAAAGAAGATTTCTTCGTGCTGCTTGGCGAGGCCGATGACGGGCATGTCGGAGAGGCCGACGCTTTCCAGCTCTTCCATGGCGGCGCTGAGTTGCCCTTTGCCGCCGTCCACGATCACGAGATCGGGAACCTTGATGGGAGCCTTGCCTTCCGCGCTCAGCTGCTTCAGCCACGCATAGGCGGACATGCCTTCCGGTTTTTCATGGATGGCGGCGCTCTCGCGGAGAATGCGCGAGTACCGGCGGCGGATGACCTCGATCATGGAGGCGAAGTCGTTCTGCCCGTCTACACTGCGGATGCGGTAGCGGCGGTAGGCCTGGTTATCCGGCCGTCCGTTGGTGAAGCGCACCATCGACGCGACGATGTGGTTCGAGGAAAGGTTGGAAATGTCGAAGCATTCCATGATGGCGGGCGGTTCGCTCATGCCGAGGGCTGCTCCCAGCTCGGCGAGGTCGTGATCCGGGCGCACGGTGCCGGGCAGGTCGGGTGAGCCTTTCGTGAATCTCCGCGCCGGTTCGAAGGTTTTGACAAGGTTCTCGTGGATATCCCGGAGGACGGCTGCCTTTTCGAAATCGAGCTTGTCGGCGGCCTCCATCATCTCGTCCCGGATGCCGTCCAGTACGTCCTTGCGGCCGCGCCCTTCGAGCAGATCCATGGCGGCCTGGAAATTGGCTTGGTATTCTTCCGGAGAAATGCGGTTGATGCAGGGGGCGGAGCATTGCCGGATCACATCGGCATGGCAATGCTGGTATTCCTTTTCTCCGGGATGGCGGGCGGTGCAGGTGCGGAGGCGGTAATGGCGGTTGATCCATTCCAGCGTTTCCTTCAGGGCCGTAGCATGGGCGAATGGACCGAAGTAGCGGGCCTTGTCGTCCTTTTTCTGGCGCACGAGCGTGAAACGGGGAATGCGCTCGTGGCGGGCGGCCTTGAGCAGGTAAAAGCGTTTGTCGTCCCGGAACTGGATATTGTAGTGGGGGCGGTAGTCCTTGATGAATTTCTGTTCCAGAAGCAGGGCTTCCTGATCGCTGCGCGTCTCGTAGTAGTCGAAGGATGCAATGGAGGCGATCAGGGCGCGGGTCTTGTGATGCTCCAGCGTTTTGCGGGAGGGCGAGAAGTAATTGGCGAGCCGGCGCTTGAGATCCTTGGCCTTGCCGACGTAGATGATGCCGCCCGCGCCGTCCTTCATCAGGTACACGCCGGGGCGGTGGGGCGTCGCGCGCCATCGTTCCTTGAGTTCGGCCTTGGTCATCCGGGGTTGATTATACCACAGGGAATTCCGGCGGGCAAAGCCCTCTTCGGGGCATACGGCGCGGATGGCGGATTTCCCTGTAAGAACGGTCGCCGGCAAATCGTACCATACAGACAGGTATCGCTCTTGATTCCTGCGGAACTTACGCTATACTAACCGAACACGCCATGACATCCGTCCCCGTACTAGCCGACACCATTACCTGGGATCTGCACCAACTCTTTGACAAGGGTGGGTTTATCATGTATCCGTTGCTGGCATTGTCTTTCATTGCCACGATCATTTTCTTCTTCTGCCTCTGGAATACGCGCAGCGGAGCCGTGCTGCCGCACCGTTTCGTCAGCGAGGCGGAGCTTTACCTTCGCAAGAAGGATTACGCCGGTACGCTCGCCCTTTGCAAGTATAACGATTCCAGTATTTCACGCACGCTTCAGCTCGTCGTCATGTTCCTGCAGCGCAATCCGCGCGCCAGCATCGATGAAGTGCGCGAAGTGGCGAATGCCGAAGGTTCCCGCCAGGTGAACATCCTGACGCGCGTTATCTCGTGGCTTTCCGACATCGGTGCGATTTCTCCGATGCTCGGCCTGCTCGGTACCGTGATCGGCATGATGAAGACCTTTATCGAGCTTTCCAACCGCGAAGTCGGGGCCGGGCTCCAGTCCGCAGAGCAGGGGCTGCAGCAGCTGCTGGCCGGAGGCATGTCCGAAGCGTTGATTACGACGGCGGGCGGCCTTGTGCTGGGCATTCCCTGCATGCTGGCTTATGTGTTCTTCCGCAGCCGCATCCAGAAGCGCATCACGGATATGGAAGTGGCGATGACTCACCTGCTTTCCGTCATTTCCATGCAGATGGACCGCGAACAGCGCCTCGGCGTGGCGACCCTCGCATCGCCTCATGTGGAATCTCTGGATGACGACGATATTTAATCCCCAGCCTCCTTTCCGTTCATGAAATTTCGAGCACGAGTTCCCGAACCCATCGGTTTCCAGCTGGCCCCCATGCTGGACATCGTGTTCCTGCTGCTGATTTTCTTCGTGGTGACGCAGACCTTCAGTCTGTATGAACCGGATCTGAAGGTGAAGGTGCCTTCGGCGGAGCAGGCGACGGAAACGGCGCGCCATAATCCGAACGAGATCATCATCAATGTGCGCGAGGACGGCACGGTGACCATTAACCGCGAGCATTTCAAGGACAAGGATCAGCTCTACGCCAAGCTGTATAACAGCGCACTGCTGGACAAGGACCAGACCATCCGTATCCGAGGCGATGCGAAGACGGAATACCAGAAGATGGTGGACGTGCTGGATGCCTGCACGAAGGCCGGGTTCTGGAACGTATCGTTCTCGACGAAAAGAGCTGTTCCGGCTCCATAACACAACATTGACCCCAACCCGGATATCATGAAACAACAAGCTTCTTTCCTTTTCTCCTGCTGCATGGCACTGCTTTCCTGCCAGGGTTTGCATGCAGCCGATTCAAAGACGGAACCCGATACGGTTGTTGTGACCATCAAGGGCAAGGCTCCCCGCACGGTGACGGCGAAGAGTGTGCCCGCTCAGGTGTACAGAGATTCCTGCAGCGGCCGTGCCGAAGCTTCCGAAATCACCCTCAATGTGCATGAAGACGGCTCGGTGACGATCGACGGCGAGCGCTTCAAGGACAAGGACCGGCTCTACGCCCACTTGCGCGAAAGAGCCATGCAGGACCAAGATCAGACAATCCGTATCCGAGGCGAGGCAAAGACGGAATACCAGAAGATGGTGGACGTGCTGGATGCCTGCACGAAGGCCGGGTTCTGGAATGTATCGTTCTCGACGAGAAAGGCCGTTCCTGCGCCGGTACTCGTGACGCTGGAATTGCTGCGCGACGGCTCCGTGCTGGTGGACGGCGAACGCCCCGCCAGCCGGGAAGAACTGGTCGGCAAGTTGAAGGCTCTCCATGAGGAGAACAGCCATGCGTCTTTCCGTATCACATCAGCGCCGGATGTCCGCCATGCCCATATGATGACCTTGATGGAGGATCTGATCAAAGCCGGAATCAAGTCAGTCCAATTACCCAAGTTCGACGAACCTTCGTAAATCGCCTCCTTCTGTCCATACGGAATGATTCATATACCTTTCAGCCCTTGCATCACGCCATGAAGTACCGTTTCCTGATTTCCAGCGTTGCCGCCACCGCCGCCGGGCTTCCGGCATGGGCGCAGTATGCGTCGCCCGTCGCCGAGGCCGTGGAGGATGAACAGACTCCTCTTGTCGCCAACCGGGAGGCCGACAGCATGGCGATAGCCGAGCAGATGTATGCCCAGAGCCAGACGGCGGAGTTGCGCGACCGCCCCGTTGAGCGCGGCGACCTGCTGAGAAGGGCCGCTTCGCTGTTTGCCGATTTCGCCGCCCGGTATCCGCAATCTTCGCAGCGTTCCAAGGCCTTGTATTATCAGGCCGCCTGTCTGATGGAGATCGGCGACGTACCGCAGGCCAATCTGGCGCTGGCTGAAATCGCGACCAGGTATCAGGGCCGGAACGATGAATTCGCATCGGCCGCCGCCTACAAGCTCGCCTCGCAAAGTGCGGACGAAAAGAACTGGAGCAAGGCCGAACGGTACTACACTATTGCCTTGCAGAACACGACGAAACCCGAACTGAAGGCAGACATTCTGTTCCGCCTCGGCCGCACCTACACGGAGATGGGCGACCAGAACCGCGCCGAAACCATGTTCAGGAACTTGCTGGCGACGCCGGGAGTGTCTTCCCAGCTCGTGACGGCCGCCTTGTCTTCTCTGGGGCCGATCTATGTGGCGACCAACCGTTTGCAGGAGGCCTACGACTGCTATGTGCGCCTGTGCGGCCAATCCGGGCTGGACGACAAGCGGCGCGGCGCGGCGACGCTGCAGGCAGCCCGCCTTGCCTCCCAGCTCGGCAAAACGGCCGATTCCCAGCAATTGTATGCCCGTCTGGCGTCGATACCCGGCATGTCCGGCTACGTTTCCGAAGGCTCGATGGAAGGGCTCGTCGCCCTGTACCGCGACAAGAATTATGCCGAAATCGTCCGCCGGGCGCAGGCCGGCATGCAGCCGCTCGGCGATCCCAGGCTGGAAGCCCGCCGGTGCCTCATCATCGGGCAGGCATTCATGCATCAGAAGCAGTATGCGCCCGCGATGGAGTATTTCGGCATGGTCGAACAGGCTGCCCCCCAGACGGAAAGCGCGCTTGATGCCGCCTACAGAAGGCTCGTCTGCGCGCAGGAGTCCAACAGCTTCGACTTCCTGCCTCTGGCCGAGCATTATTTGCAGCAGTACGCCGCCTCGGCTGCTTTTGCCGGGAATCCGACGAACGATGTGGTGCGATTCATGTATGCCGACCGTCTGCTTCCGGTGAATGCCCCCGAGGCCGTCCGCCAGTATGGGCTGGTCAATGTGGATAACCTTCCCGAAAATGCGCGGCCCGATGTCGCCTTGAAAAAGGCGTGGGCCATGAGCCAGTCGAAGGACCCGGCGGATGCCGAAAAGGCCGCTGTCGAACTGAGCGATTTCATCAACAAGTACGGCAAGGACAAACGCGCGGCGCAGGCTTACCTGTACCGTGGCGAGCTGTATTACAAGTCGGGCAAGGAAGACCTGGCTCTGGCCGATTTCGAGAAAGTCATCAACAGCTACGGCAAGACGATGGCCGCCGCGACGGCATGGCAGCGCGCTGCCCAGATTTGCGCCCGCAAGGATCCCGACAAGATGATCCGCTATTATCAGGGGCTGCTGGAGAATTTCCCCCAGATCAAGCCCGCCGCGACCAGCGAAGCCCATTTTGCCGTGGCTCAGGCCCTGTACGAAAAGGACAGGGCGGCTGAAGCCGTGCCTCATTTCCAGGAAGCCCGCACCATCAACGGCGAGAAATACGGTTCCCAGGTGGGCATGTACCTCGCCCTGTGCTATTACAAGCTTCAGGATTCCGACAAGTTGCTTGATGCCATGGAGGCGCTGGAGCAGGAGAACAGTTCCACCTTCCAGACGCTTCCTCTGGCCATTCACCGTTGGCTCGGCTGGAAGTGCTACCAGACCGGAGACTATGAAGCGGCGGACAAGTATTTGACCATCGCCGTTCAGCGGCCAGATGCCACGGCCAAACCGGCGGACGTTCAGAAGGCCGAGCCCGTCGTATGGAAGACGCTGGCGAAAGCCCGACTTGCTCTGGGCAAGTATCATGACGCGTTGAAGGCTGTGGACCAGTATCTCGGCATGGAGACGAAACCTTATTCCCGTGCGGATGCCATGCTGGACCGTTCTGCGATCCTTCTCGGCCTCGGCAAGACGGCCGAAGCCCGCAAGGTGGCGGAAGAAGCCATTGCCATGGGTGTGGAAGGCCCCCTGAAGGCTTCGCTCCGGCTGGCTCTCGGGGATGCTTCCTTTGCCGAAAAGAAGTATGGCGATGCTGCCAAGTTCTACGGCACCACGGCAGAATTGTTCGTATCGGACAAGGAATTGAAGCCGAAGGCATTGTATAAGGCTGTCCGCGCCCTGATGAAGGACAACCGTCCCGAAGAGGCAAAGAGGTTTACCACCATTCTCGAAGAAGAGTTCCCCGGCTGGCGTCCGGATGCCAAAACGGAAGCTTTCATGAAATGACCGGAGGAGGTACGGTCGCGTATTAAGCCATGTTGCCCAGTTCATCCAATCGGCGCAAGCGGTGGTACGATGTCTTCAGCAGCGTACCGCATTGGATCAAGTATGCCCTGATTCCGCTGGGCATCCTGCTCGTCCTGTTTTTTGCGGTAGTGATCGTTTTCTCGTGGCGCGCGAGCCAGTACGATCTGGCGCACGTGCTGGACGCTCCGATGAACAGCGCCATCTACGATGCGGAAGGCCGCTGCATTTCCGCTCTGGACGATAACGAAAGGGTCAATATCGCTCTTGCCGATGCGCCCCAATATCTGGTGGATGCCTTTATCGCCCGCGAAGACGAACGGTTCATGGAGCATGGGGGTATCGTCTATACCTCCGTTCTGCGTTCCATTCTCAAGAACATTTCTTCCTTCTCCTACGAGCAGGGAGCTTCGACCATCACCATGCAGTTGGCACGCAACGTGTTCGACCTGCGTGCCAAGACCATCGACCGCAAGCTGCTTGAGATCGCCATTACCAAGCGCATCGAAGAGGCGTACGACAAGAAAACCATTCTGGCAGCCTATTTGAACCGCATCTATTTCGGGCAGGACTGCTACGGCGTCGCTCAGGCGGCGCGCACGTATTTCGGGAAAAACGTCGGTTCGCTCAACCTGTCGGAATGCGCCACGCTGGCCGGGCTTGTCCGAGGGCCTTCCTACTTCAATCCCATCCGCAATCTCAAGGCGGCGACCCGCGAACGCGATGCTACCCTGAAGCGCATGTATGAGACGGGCAAGATTTCCGAAGCCCTCTACGAGAAGACGAAAAAGGAACCGATCGTCGTTCACCGCCTCGACAAGGGTTCTTACTGCTCGTATATCGTCATGTGGGTGATTGACGAGCTTGAAAGCCTCTGCGGCGAAGTGGGTACGGAGAGTTCCGGCATTCGCGTGCATACCAGCCTGAACCTTCCCCTGCAGCAATTCATGGAGCGCAAATGCGAAGAAACGCTTCAGTCGCTCGAAAAGAATAAAATCTGGGAGGGTCTGCCCAGGAGGAGCAAGGGACATCTTGACCGCTGCGTGCAGGTTGCCGCCATGTGCGTGGAGACGCGGACGGGCAACGTGTTGGCCGTGATCGGCGGCCGTTCGCCGCAGGACGGGCAGACGCGCTGGCTCAAGGAGGTGAAACCGGGCATGGCTTTCGCGCCCGTCGTCAACTGCCGCGCAAGTGAGAAACAAATCAACATCATTGCCGATGCTCCGTTGCAGACGGGGCGCGCCCTTGGCCACAAGTCCGTGCTGGATGCGTGCGCACGGCTTCACCTGCCGGGCAATCTGCCCGAGAGCGACGAGCTGTATCTGGGGGAATTCTCCTTGCCGCTGATCGATCTTGCCCGCAGCCTGTATTGCATCCAGAACCGAGGCAAGTATTTTCCTCTGCAATTGATTCAACAGGTTTCGAGCTTTGGCGATACGCCTCTGTACGTCAATACGCAGCAGCTCGACGCCAAGGAAGTGGTGCCGCGCGAAGCGGCTCGCAATGTGGCATCGTGCCGGCCTTTCCGGACGGATGAGACGAACCGCACGATGAATATGAACATTACCCTTCCCGGACAGGACGGCCAGTGGGTTTCCATGGCCGGGCGCAGCGTGACCGTTTTCCTGTGGCTGGGCTTCGATGAGGCAACTCCCGAAATGTACGACCGCAAGGGTTTCAAAAAGCTTCTTTCCGAGACGGCTGCCAATCTGGCGGAACAGATCTATACGGAAGCCAAAAATACGCTTAACACCAAGAAAAAATGATGATTCCACAGCAAGCACTCACCGTTGCCATCGATACGGCCAAGGCCGCAGGCGCATTCCTGAAGCAGCATTTCCATGACGATAAGCATGTGGATGAAGCCTCTCAGCACGACATCAAGCTGGAGCTGGACAAAATGTCCCAGGCCCTGATTACCGAGCGGCTGCTGGCGGCATTCCCGGACCATGCCATTCTCGGTGAAGAAGGCAAGGAAGGCGATCCCTCTTCCGATTACGAATGGATCGTCGATCCCATCGACGGTACGGTCAACTACTATTACGGCATCCCGCTCTACTGCGTTTCCATCGCCCTGCGCTGCAGGGGCGAGCTGATCGTCGGTGTGATCTACGATCCGAATCTCGACGAATGCTGGTATGCGGAGAAGGGAGGCCCCGCCTATCTGAACGGCAAAGTCCAGCATGTTTCCCGCCGCACGCAGATGTCGGAAGCCATTGTGTTCATCGGCCACGGCAAGACGGACGGTTCCAAGGAAAAAGGCCTGCGCCGCTTCGCCCACGTTTCGGGCCAGGTACGGAAGGTTCGCATTATCGGCACCGCCGCGCTGGCTCTTGCCTACATCGCTTCCGCACGTTTCGACGCCTATGTGGAAAGCATGGTTTCCATCTGGGATCTGGCGGCAGGCAAGCTCATCGTCGAGTGTGCCGGAGGCCGTGTGGATTTCGAGCCTTTCACCGAAGGCGGAGAGCAGGGTTCCATCATCGCGTGGAACAACGCCATACCCATTGTCGAATCTCTCGGCGATTAATTTTCGATACATGTGACGGCATGAGCGATTGCGTGACATTGTGCGGCTTCGGCTATGATATTCACCGCTTCTCGGTGGAACCTCGCCCGCTGTATCTGGGGGGCGTCCGCATTTCGGAGACGAACGGGCTTGACGGGCATTCGGATGCGGATGTGCTGTGCCACGCCATTGCGGATGCCGTACTCGGTGCGGCGGGATTGCCGGATATCGGCTACTGGTTTCCTCCCGGCGATGCCGGGTGTGCGGGTATTTCTTCTCTGCTGATTGTGGCCAGGGCCGTTGAGCTGGTTGAGGAACAGGGTGGTCGAGTGATCAATGTGGATGCTTCTCTGATCGCCGAAGCTCCGAAGATCATGCCGCATGTGCCCGCCATGAAGGATGCCTTGTCCGCCGTGCTCCATGTGTCCGGCAGGCGCGTGGGCATCAAAGCGACGACGAATGAAAAACTGGGTGCTCTGGGCCGCCGCGAAGGTATCGCAGCCATGGCGGTTGCGTCCGTCCTGATGCCCGAATAAATTCCATGGCCTGCTCCTCCCGTTCTCTGGATCATCTGCCTTCTCCCGAAGAAGCCGCCGGATTTCTTGTGCGGCGACTGGCCGGGCAGGGCAGGACGATCGCCACGGCGGAGAGTTGTACAGGAGGATTGATTGCGGAAAGCCTCACGCGCATTCCCGGTTCATCATCCGTGTTCGGGTATGGCTGGGTGACGTACGCCAATGAAGCCAAGCACGACCTTCTGGGCGTGCCGTGGGATATTTTGAATGAATTCGGAGCCGTCAGCGAACAGACTGTTTGTGCCATGGCTTCCGGTGCGAGGTTGAGGGCCGATGCCGATTTTGCCGTTGCGGTGAGCGGCATTGCCGGCCCCGATGGAGGTTCTCCGGGAAAACCAGTTGGCACGGTATGGATTGCATGGGTGCGCCGCGACGGTTCCGTGCATGCTGAAAGATTGTTGCATCCGCTGCCCCGGCAGGAGTTCCGTGCCATGGTGGCCTCGTATGCGTTGATGTCGCCTTTTCTTGATGTATAGACCGATCCGGTAGAAAAGTACTGGTCCTGTATTTTGTTTTTTGCATACAGCAGATTAACAATCCGCATTCATTGATTGAATGTAATAATTAATTGTATTTCATATAATTATGATGCAAAATGAAAATATGCAAACACATTTGCATGTGGATGGGAATCGTCTCGTGGTCTTAATATCCTGATAAAAAGGATGCTTGCTTTTCCAATTGACAGCGGATTGTTAATCCGATAGCATTAAGAGGTTCACTTTTATTGATATGAAACCTCACTTGTTTTTCCATATAGCCTGTTGTACGGCCTTTTTGGCGACTTCTGCCGGAGCGGCAACACTCGTCATCGATCAGGGCAAGGTTGATTCCTCGTCGATTTCTTCAGCTACCCAGACAATTACGGCGCCTATGGCAGGCGCAACCGGTACTTATGTCTCCATCGGCTCGAATACATCCGGAGCAACGATGGGCCGCGATTCTTCGATTGCCCTCGGTATCAGCAATATTGCGCAGAGCGCCAATGCCACCGACAAGCAGGGTATGGCCTTTTTCAATGTCGGCGGATCAAACTCGTATACCAATCTGTTCGGTTTCGCTTACAATTACACGGGTACGACCTTGACTTTGTATGCCGGGGGATTCAGCGAAGGGTGGAAATCTTTTGCCATCAACGATTTTTCATCGACATCCTCATTGACTTTCTTCTTTGATTACAAGACGGCCGTTGGTGCGACCAAGGGGTTCTTTTATTCGGTCGACGGTGGAGAAGTGCAGAATACCGGGATGACCTTCAGCGGCAGTTTCCGTTTCGGCAATACCTATGTGTCGCAGATTATGCTTGGCAACCGCGATGCATCCGGCAACGGTACATGGGCTTCCAACAATACATCAGGCGGAAATATCGGTACCATCGTGCGGGGGAATTTCACGCTCGATTTCCTGAAAGGGTATGATCAGAATCTGACCCTGGCGGAAAAACAGAAGCTGGCTGACAAACCGGTGCCCGAAGCATCGACGGCGGCATTGGCCCTGTTCGGCCTGTCCGGGCTGATGCTTCGCCGCCGGAGGCGGCAAGCATGAGGGAGATTTCCGTCCATATTTCAATATGGGCGTAAATACCCTCTTTCGCGTTGATTTTTCTCCTGAAAATGTGATATCTTACCAAAAGAATTATGAAATATTCGTTATTTGCTCTCTCTCTGCTGGCCTGTTGTGCGGCTGTGTCGCATGCGGCCGATCTCGGCAATGTCGCTTTCATCGGCGATTCCATCACGCACGGCGTACAGAACGGTAGTTACCGGTTCGATTTCTGGAAGATTCTGGCCGACAACGGAACGGATCACCGTTTCGTCGGTGTGAATTCTGGCAATTACAACTTTAGCGGCTCATTGACGTACAAAGGGCAAACATTCAATAACGTTCATTCCGCAGGCTCCAGCTGGCGCACCTACCAGACGAGCGGCGATTACATGAACAACGGCCACAAGAACGGCATGGGGCCGAATACGCTGCCTGCCGGCGGCTATATCAATAACTGGCTGGGCATTTCCGATTCCCGCACGTATGACAAGGTGCCGGGCGGTACCTTGTCCCAGGGACAATACCTCAACGGCAGCGGCGCCGTGACCAATTATACGGGCAAGACGATGACGGGGAACGATACTCCCGATACGTTCTTCATCATGCTGGGGACGAATGATATGTATTCCGACGGTCTGCTGAAGAACGGCTATGAAACGACCTTCAATTCCCTGAAAAATATCGTTGAGGCCGGTAGACAGGCCAATCCGAATGCCAATTTCGTGATTTTGTCGATGCCCAGTATCGCTTCCAAGGCCGGTACGGAGACGGGAAATGTGGTGACGCCGGAATACAACAGTTATGTGCAGTCCCGCCTTGGTGAATTGCAGGATGCCTCGGGCAATTCGAACGTGTCGTATGCAGATATCAACAAAGGGATTACGACATCGACCGGTTACCTTCATACGGGCATGTGCCTTGCCGACAAGGTTCATCCCAACGAACAGGGCAATCTGATCATTGCCGGAAATCTGGCCAAGGCCATGGGCTTGACCCAGAGGACGGCCGGGCTTGAGCGCAAGGAGGCGGGCCAACTTGCCTCGCAGGTGAATCTGACGACCAAGACTCCGGTGATTACGACGACGAAGCCGGACGGCAGCATTTCCTCGGCCGTGTTTACTGCCAATAATCCGGCGGCATACAGTGTGTCCGCATCGGGTACGGGACTTGTGTTTGCCAAGGCCAACGCTGCGGCCGCATCGAGCATTTCATCGATGTGGCAGGCCGGAACGCAGTTTACCGTTTCGTTGAGTTTGAAGATGGCGGCCAAGGGCGATCTGAACAACTATTTTACGGTGTGGTTGGGCAACGGGGTTGCCAATGACGGTTTCCTGAAAGTTTATGAAGACCGCATCGAATGGGGCTATACAGGGTCAACGGTTCTCTATGTTGCCGATATGACGACCGATTTCAGCAATCTGACCATTTCCTATCTCGACGGTTCGTCGGGTGCGGCGGCCGGATATTATGTCTGGCTGGGCGATCAACTCATCGGTGAAGCCAAGACCACCGGTGGTGTTTCCGGTAAGACCAATCGCCTTTTGCTCGGGGCATTTACCAGCGGGCAGGCCTGTTACGGGGAAATGGCATTCGTGTCGTTCGATACGCTGCACGCCTATGCGCCCATTCCGGAACCGGCTACCGCCGTTCTCGGGCTGGCGGGTTGCTTCGTGTTCTGTCTGCGCCGCCGCCGCGTGGCGTGATGGGTTTGTTGACGGATTCTACGGCCATTCCCTGATTGGGGAATGGCTGTTTTGTTTTGTCAGTTTGCCTGGAATTTGCGCGTGATTTCGCTCATGGCGTAGGGGATGAGCGTCGGTTTGCCCGAAGGGGTGCAATAGGGGATTTCGCAGGCCAGAAGATAGGAGAGCAGCCGGGAAGGATCAGCGAGAAGGGGTGAGATGTCTTCGCGGCGTGCGTATTGGCGGGCCATTTGAATGGCGAAGGGTTCGTAGGGGTTGCGGTGGCGCTGGATGCGCGTGTCTCCCCGTGTGAGGCTATGGATAAGGTCGGCCACGAAATCTTCGATGCGGTCGAGCTGGAGCGGTGCGGGTATGGCTTCGATGCGCAGGGTTTTATGGCCGAAGGAGGCGATGCGGAATCCGGCCTGTTCGAAGTGGGGTAGCAGCTGGGTGACGGCGGCGAGGTCGCGGGTGTCCATGTCCAGCAGGACGGGGGAAAGCAGAAGCTGCGAAGCGACGGGTTTCTTGTGAGCGGCGATGAATTGCTCGAACAGGATGCGTTCCCTTGCGGCGCGGGGCGAGAGGAGGACGAGCCCTTCCGCATTTTCAAAGAGGGCGTATTGTTCCTTGAGGATGCCGAGGAGTCTGAAATGAGGCGTGTGTTTCGGCAACTGAGGTGTGGCCGCGGGAGGAGGAGCAGGCGCAGGATGGCGGACAGGGATGTTCAGTTCCCGTTGGGTGGGAGGCAGTACGGGAGCCGCCGGAGTGGCGGGCAGAATGGGGCGGATGGCCGGAGCCGTTGTTTTGGACGGAAGGGGAATGGTTGGCCGGGGGCTTGCGGGAGAAGGCGGTTCTTTTGTGGGCTGTGCGGTTGCCGGATGTTGTGAGGTAGAGGCTGGGGGCTGCGGGAGTGCTGGCTGGTTCGGAAGGGGGGAAGGCGCCGTTTCCGCGCGGGCATGCGCGGAGAGGGTGTTGCCGACAGCTTCGATGATGGCGGCGACGAGGTCGCCGGGGCGGCGGAAGCGTACTTCGCGCTTGGCGGGATGGACGTTGACGTCTACCAGAGCCGGATCCATTTCGATGTAGAGGTAGAGGGCAGGGTGAAGTCCCGTGGGGAAGCCGCCGAAGCCGTCGCGGATGGCGCGGGTGACGAGTTTGTCGTCGATGGGGCGGCGGTTCAGGAAGATGTACTGCTGCCTGCGGTTGCGCCGCGCTTCGCTGAGGGGGAGGAGGTAGCCGGTGATGCTGATGCCGGGGCCTTCGGCGGGGAGGATGGCGATGAGGCGGTCGGCTTGCGTGCGGCCTGCGAAGTCGGCGATGCGCTGGCGCATGTCCGTAGTGGCGACGGCGTCGTATACGGTTTGCCCGTCGCGGGTGAACATGAAGCGTACGCCGGGGAAGGCGAGAGCGTGGAGTTTGAACTGGTGTTCGATGTGGCCTGCTTCCGTTTCTTCGCTTTTCAGGAATTTGCGGCGGGCAGGTGTGTTGTAGAAGAGGTCGGAGATTTCGATGGTGGTGCCCGGCGCGGTGCCCGCATCTCGCGGCGGGGTTTGGTCGCCGCCTTCGCAGAGGATTTCCGTGCCTTCCACTTCCTCGTGCCGACGGGTGGCGAGGCGAAGCCGGGAGATGGAGGCGATGCTGGGGAGGGCTTCGCCCCGGAAGCCGAGCTGGGTGATGTGGAAGAGGTCTTCGGTGCAGGCGAGTTTGCTGGTGGCATGCCGGAGGAGGGCGAGGGAGGCGTCTTCACGGCTCATGCCGCAGCCGTCGTCCGTGACTTTCATCAGGGAGATGCCTCCCCGGCGTATTTCGACGCGAACGGTTTTTGCCCCTGCATCGAGGCTGTTTTCAACGAGTTCCTTGATGACGGATGCCGGGCGATCCACCACTTCTCCCGCCGCCACCTGGCTGGCGAGAGTGTCGGACATGATGTGGATGCGGCTCATCGGGAAGGAAAGAATGGGCTTTCAGCCTCCGGCGCAGATGGCGATGAGTTCGAGCTTGTCGCCGGGGCGGATGATGGTTTCGCCGAAGGTGCGGGGGAGGACGGCGGAGCCGTTGAGTTCCGCGACGACGGGGCGGCCTGCCAGTCCGAGGCGGACGAGGAGGTCGCTCAATGTGGTTTCGTCTGCAAGGTTGTGTTCGATGCCGTTGACGGTGATGGTGTTCATTCGGGGTCTCTTTCCTGGATGATGACGTGGAAGTGGTCGCCGGGTCCCGGCTCGCTGACGAGGTAGCAATCGGCAGGGTTTTGCTTGTCCGCCTGCGGCAGCAGGTAGTCGCGCTGCGACATGGCGGTGATGCCGTCGTCGAGGCAGGAGTCTGCGATGCGGCGGAGGTCGGTGAAGTTGACGTCGCAGGTGATGTCGCATTTGCCGGAGTGGCGGAAGAGTTCGTCGCCCGTGAGGAGCTGGTGGGCGCGGTAGCCGCGCAGGGTGCCCTGCGGTTTGCGGTAGTAGAGTTCTTCGACGCAGTCGCCGTAGTCGATGGTGACAAAGGTGCCTGCTTTCCATGCCTGCAGGTTGTGGATCCATTGCTTGAGCCAGATATGGTAGGCTTCGTTGACTTCGACGCGCTGGCCTTCGATGCGCCACAGGTCGAGAGTGGTGGATTCCGGCAGGCTGGCGCAGGGCTTGGGCGTTTCGACGATGGCGCCGTCTTGTACGGAGAGGCCCAGTTCCATCCATTCTCCTTGTTGGAAGACGAAGCGGCGCGCCGGGAAGGCATCGGCGAGTTCGTTGCAGAAGATGAAGGCAGTGCCTCCGGCTTTGGACAAGGCTTTTTCGATGGTGGGGTGGATGCGGGCGAAGTTGCCGACGGCGAGGCTTTGGAGCGCGCGCAGGGTCGGCGAGCGGTCGACGATGTAGTAGCGCGTGCGGATGCGTTCCCAGAAGCCGAGTTCGCGGGAGATGGCATTGGCGAGGTCGCCGTTGCCGCCGCCGATTTCAATGAGGGGGATGTTTTTGCCGAGGCGTTTGCAGGTTTTGCGCCAGTGGGCGACGAGGGTGCGCGCGAGCAGGGGGGAGAGGGTGGCCGAGGTGGAGAAGTCGCCGCGGGCGCCGATGTTCTGGATGGATTCGCTGTAGTACCCTTCCTGCGGGTCGTAGAGAGCGAGTTCCATGTAACGGTCGATGGGCAGCCATCCGCCGTTGGCGGCGATGTGTCGGACGATTTTCACGGTCAGAGGGAGAGGTCGAGCATGCGCTGGAGGGGGGCGTGGGCGCGGAGGCGGAGTTCCTCGGGGATTTCGATGCGGGGACTGAGGCTGGCGAGGGCGTCGCGCAATTTTTCGAGTGTGTTCATTTTCATGTACACGCATTCCCCGCAGGAGCATTGCGGCGTGGAAGCAGGGATGAATTCCTTGTCAGGGACGAGTTTGCGAAGGCGGTGGAGGATGCCCGTTTCGGTGACGATGATGAAGCGGGCGGCATCGCTTTCCCTGCAGAATGGGATCATTTTTTCGGTGGAGCAGATGTGGTCTGCGAGCAGGCGGACGGGTTCCGTGCATTCGGGATGGCAGACGACGAGAGCGCCGGGATGGGCGGCTTTGAGGTCGAGTATCTGCTGGCGGGTGAATTCGAGGTGGACGTGGCAGGCTCCGTTCCACAAGGTCATTTCACGGCCGGTCTGGCGGCTCGTCCATGCGCCGAGGTTCTGATCGGGGACGAAGAGGATGGGCCTGTCTTTCGGGGCTTTTTCGATGATGGTTTTGGCATTGCCGGAGGTGACGATGACATCCGCGAGGGCTTTGACGCCAATGGAGCAGTTGACGTAGGCGACGACGTAGTAGTTCCTGTCCGCATGTTCCTTCAGGAAGCTTTCGAGTTCGCCGGCGGGGCACGAGGCTTCGAGGGAGCAGGCGGCATCCGCATCGGGCAGGATGACGGTTTTCGTCGGGTTTAGGATGCAGGCGGTTTCGGCCATGAAATGGACGCCGCAGAAGGCAATGACGTCGCAATCCGTTTCCTGCGCCTTGCGGGCCAGTGCGAGGGAATCGCCGACGAAGTCGGCCAGATCCTGGATTTCCGGGCGCTGGTAGCTATGTGCCAGTATGACGGCGTTCCGTTCCTTTTTCAACCGGAGAATTTCCTCCCGGAGGTCGAGTGTTCCCATGCGCCAAAGAGTAGCAGAGCGGCCTTTCAGGGTCAAGGACGACTCACGGCTTCGCCCGGCCGTGAAAATGAACATGGAGCCCGCTCCTGAGCATTCAGGGTGTGAGGCATTCATCGACGGTAGGAAAAAGATGCCCGTTCAGGCATTAATATCCATTCATATTGAATATGTTGAAAATATTTTATGTTTTGCTACTCTCGTGGCATGCACAACGTTGTGCATTGTTACAAATCGAACAAAACAAGAAAACAATGAGTACTGAAATCAATTATCATCTTGGAGAAAATTATTATCCCCTCGAATTCCAGAACGATCCCGGTTTCGTGATCGAGACGCATCCCGACCAGCCGTTTATTCCCATTCGCATGGGTGTCGACGGTTATGATACCGAATACAACGGCTATATCAAGATTGCGGAGCCCGGCAAGTATCACTTTATGGTCGAAGCCGATGATGCGGCGACATTCAGGATTTTCGGCAAGGGTGCCTGCATGGTATCCGCCGGCAGACTGAGCGCTTCCCCCATCCTTACTCTGCCGGATATGGCGGCAGGTTTCTACAAGGTGCAGGTGGAATACTCCAATGCCTATTACAACCCCGTTTCCATGAATGCTTCCGCTCTCAAGACGAGCATGACCGGTCCCGGCGAAGAACAGCCGCTGCCTGGCGATTACAGTGCGGGCGGTACGGATAACCGTAAGTTCTCCCCCTCTCCGGCAGCCGTGTTTCTTCTGATTTCCGAAGCTGTACCCAAGGTATAACGGAGGCGCAGAGTAAACTCTGTGCATGAATGGTCAACGGTATCCGTCGCATGGCGGATACCGTTTTCCTTTATCCGATGTGTTGGCACAGGGTGTTGATACCCAGCCCTATGAGGGTGAGGCCGGCTGCCGTTTCCAGCCATTTGGTCGGCAGGTGCCGGACGGAGTGGGAAAGATGGAAGGCGATGACGGTGCAGAAGAAGGTGGTCAGGCCGATGATGCCGGCTGGAGGAAGAATGGTCTGGTAGTGGTAGCCTTCGGCCGGGTTGACCATGCAGGCGATGCAGGCGCCGATAGCGAGGGCATCAATGCTGGTGGCCAGTCCCACGATGAAAAGCGAACGGGCGGAAAGGGATGCATCCCGCAGGGAAGGATCTTCATCTTCTCCTTGGCCGAGCCATGTGTTGCGCAGGATGGAGAGGCCGAGCAGAAGGAAGACGATGAAGGCGATCCAATGATCCCATGCTTCCACATAGGGCCGGATTTTTCCCGCGCCGAAGAAGCCGATGATCGGCATGCCCGCCTGAAATGCTCCCGTAACGATCGCCAGAATCACCGAGTTTTTCATGCGGCTGTGGCGCAGTACCAGGCCGTAGGAGAAGGCGAAGACGGCAGCATCGACGGAGAGAGCGAGCGCGATCAGGAATATCTCGGAGAAATCCATGGGACGCCGAGTGTAACGGTATCGGCGGAGGATAGGAAGTCCAAAATGGATGTCTCCAATGGAATTCTCCGTTTTATGGTGAAGCGGTTCGTATTCAGGATGCCGGTTTCAGATAGTCGGGGTGCCGCTTGAGCCATGCGGCCGCATAGGAGCACGAGCCGCGGAGAGCCAGTTGGCGGCTCCGGGCATAATCGTAGGCAGTCTGCACCAGTGCGGCGGCAATGCCTCTGCCTTCCAAAGGGGCAGGCACGCGCGTGTGAATGATGTCGAATGTACCGGGGCTGATCCGGTATTCCACACAGGCCGTGTGTCCTTCGATGACCGTGTCGAAGCAGTGTTGTGCGTGATGGTGGGTGATATTCATGGGTTGCCTGAAGGTGAATGGGTTTCGGCGGATGGACGAATTTTGTGCTGGGGAGTCCAGTACAGGCGCGATGTATCGTATCCCCGCGCTTTGGCGCGGTCGAGCAGGTATTCCTTCGTATCTTCGGGAAGCTCGGCCGTGCGGCTCAGGATCCAGAGGTATCGGTCGGAGCTGCTGCCGATGAGGGCGAAGGAATAATGTACTTCATCCAATTCCAGAATGTAATAATCGGACGAGACGAGAGGGAAGAAGGATACCTTGAGCCTGCCGGGTTCGAGCGGGTCGGGCTGGCTCGCTTTGCCCGCGATGGTTTTGTGGGTGCCGTCGAATGAGTGTTCGTAACCGCTGTTGAGTACCTGTATTTTACCGTTCGGCAGCAGGCTGTATTCTGCGGTTACTCCGACGAGGCCGCGTTCGAAGCGATGGTCGAAACGGGCGATTTCATACCATCGGCCCATGTATTTGTTGATGTCGAGCTTGCGGACCGATCGGGTGTCTATATCGGTTCTGCTGCTCCGGCATCCTGACAGAAGCGGGATGGAGAGCAGGGCGCACAGGGGAAGCAGAGCTGTGATCGTCAAGGGTTTCATGGCTTTACGGAATTGAGACACCAAAGTCTGCCGATTTGTTGCCTGGAATTTGTTTTTCGAGTGGATATCAAATAAAAAATCCATGGTTCCGGCTGAGGGAACCATGGATGAAGTGCGGAGAAACGGAGAAGGCCGTTATTTGGGCTGGCCGAGAGCTGTGGAGAACGGCACCGCTGGCAGATTGTCCTTGTTGACCAGATTCGGTTCAAGGAAGGTGGCCCATGCATATCGGGCATGGACGGGGTTCTGAACCTGCGGGGCTGTCAGTTTGACGGTATTCCCTTCGATCACAGCCGTAGCCGGATGGAATTTTTTGTCTTTCCCGGCTATTTCGAATCCTCGTGGCGCCTGCCCGTCCGTAGTTTTCATGCCATCCGCATGTTTCATCCGGATGGTCAGAGATGCTCCGGCGGCGGCTTTCTGTTCCATGGCGGGGCCGGAGTACGGCAGATCCTTGCCGTAGAAACGGGCTGCCGCCGTATGGGCAAGGCGCGTACCCACTTCCGTTTTACTCGGCGGATGCACGTTGCTGTTGGTGGAACCGAGGTCGATTGTGGTGACGCTGGCGACGTTTGGCATGGTGGCGGCGATTCCATCCTGAACGGCTCGGAATTCGGGCCAATAGGCACGGACGGCACTCTTGTCGTTGATGCGGGGAAGCTGTACCATGACGAACGGCAATTCCGCATTGCCGAAGGCTTGCCTCCACGAGGTGATCAGGTCGCGGAGAAGGGTGGCGTTCTGCTTCATGTCCTGTGCTTCGGCATCGGTTTCACCTTGGTACCATATGATGCCGTTGACGGGGAGCGGTGCGATCCATTCGATGCCGGAGCTGTACAGGAAGCCGGGCTTGTAGGGGTGCATGGGTTCTCCGGAAGAGAGGGTCTGGGCGATGTTCTGTTTGGCACGGCCGCGAGCCCAAGGTGAAATGAGCGGGCTTTCCAGCCATTTGTTGCCCCGGCAGGAGGAATAGAAAGGTTTCTTTTTCAGGATGGAATCTGGAATCCATGCAGCCATTTCCGAACCGCCGAGTGAGGAATGGATGATGCCGACCGGTACATTGAGCTCCTTTTGCAGAACATTGGCAAAATGGTAGGCGACGGCCGACATGCGAGGCGCACTCTGCGGCGAGTTGACGGCCCATTGTCCGGTATAGAACTGGTCCTTGGTCAGCTTGGCGCGATCGGCATCCTTGTAGGCGGCGGGATTGGTGTGCACCTGCGGTTCGTTGTGCAGGATGCGGATTTGCGCGTTGTCGGCTTTCTGGATGGCGTTTTTGCCTTCGGGCGTCTGGTTGAGTCTCCAGAGCATGTTGGATTGGCCGGAGGCGAGCCATACTTCACCGATGAGAACATCGTCAAGTTCGACCGTGTCCTTGCCCTGGGTGACGGTCAGTTTCTGACCCGTCTTGTTGGCTTTCATCGGTTTCAGTTCGGCTTTCCATTTGTTGCCCGTCCGCATGGCGGGGACGGTCTGGCCGTCGAACCTGACGACGATTTCACCTGACGCATCGGTCGTACCGCTGATGGGAACGGCCTTGCTCTGGGGCAGTACCATATGGGAGCCATAGACCCGGTCGAACTGGGGAGCCGCCCACGCGAGACCGGACGCAGCCAGCAGAAGGAGTGTTGTGCAGAAGGTATGTGCTTTCATAGAAAAAGATATTTGTCACGGGGCGCCCACGATGTGGACATCTGGTTTACCCCGTACTTTCTGCATTATGGCGCGGAAGAATCTCCAAGTCAAGCACAAGGGTGCCTCGGGCAACCCTGTTTTTTCTGTTCCTGGAAATGCATGCGAATTATTTCGTTTTTTCTTGACGAGCCGAGGGCTTTCAATATGATACTTCGAATACAATTGTTGCCATGCCTATGTTTCGTTCCTTCCTCTTGTCGCTGATGTTGTTGCCTCTTTCTCTTTCCTCTCCTGCCGCCCAAGAATCCGGCAAGCCTGCAACAGGAGTGAAGAGCAATACAGTGTCGGATGCGGTGGACTGGCCCGCTTTCATGTCTCGCAATGATTCCGTCTGGAAGGCATTGCCGGGTTCTTGGGTGGCAGCTCCGTTTCTGGGGAACGGCATGCTCGGTATGATGGTGTACAAGGAGAACGAACGCAGCCTGCGTTTCGATCTTGGCCGTGGGGACGTCCAAGAAAAAAGGCCTTTGGATCTTGATGTGCTTTTTTCCCGAGCCCGTCTCCCGATCGGCCATTTTTCTCTGGCTACCAAAGGCCGGATTACCGAGTGCGACTTGCGGCTCGATCTCTGGAAGGCGGAATTGCGCGGCGAGGTGATGACGGATGCCGGTTCTTTGAAGATACGGGCTTATGTGCACGCGGAATTGCCTTTGATGGTGATCGAGGTATTGCCGCAGGGTGGTGAAGAAGAGGGGGCGTTCGAAATGAAGCCGGCACAGGCCATTTCTCCCCGCTGGCTGAAGAAAGGGCTGCCCAAGGCGGGCAACGCTTCCTATCCGAACAACCCCGCAGGCAGGCAATCCGTGGTGGACGGCGTGACCGTATGGGAACAGCCTCTGTTGCCCGACGGTGTGGTGACAACGGCTTGGAAGAGGCAAAAGGACGATCAAACGACCCGCTTTCTGGTGAGCATCCGGCATGCCTATCCGGCAGGAAATACGACGAAGGATGCCGTGGACGGCGTGAACAAGGCTGCCGCGCAACCGGTAGCACATCTGGACAGGGTACATCAGGACTGGTGGTCGTCCTATTACCGGAATGCTTTCGTTTCCCTGCCTGATTCGTACTGGGAATCTTTCTACTGGATGCAGATGTACAAGCTGGCATCGGCCGGGCGTGCGGGAGGCATGCTGATCGATACGATGGGGCCCTGGATACAGCCGACCGCATGGTGCGGAACATGGTGGAACCTCAACATCCAGCTGACTTATTGGCCCGCTTATGTCGGCAACCGCATGGTGATTGCCGATTCCCTTAGGCTGGGCATGCGCCGCAACAGGCAGAACTTCATCGACTCCGTGCCGGAACAATACCGCAAGGATTCGGCTGCCGTTTTCCGATGCACGGGGCAGGAAGGATTGGCTCCGACCGGCTATCCCGGCAACGGGAAGAAAGAGAAGGATTGCGAAGTGGGAGACCTGATCTGGGCCTGCCATAACCTCTGGTTGCAATACCGCGTCACCATGGATGAAGCCATTCTGCGTGAAGATGTATATCCCATCCTGAGGCGTGCGGTGAATTATTACCTCCACTTTATCGAAAAAGGGCCGGATGGCAAGTGGCACATTCCCGTGACGCATTCTCCCGAATACGCGGACAGTTACGATGCTACGTACGATTTGTCCCTGTTGAAGTGGGGATGCCAGACATTGTTGGAAGCGGCTGATATTCTGCATATTCAGGACCCGCTGAAAGACAGTTGGAAGGATGTGGCTGACAATCTGACTCCCTACCCGCAGGACGACAAGGGCTACCGCATTGGACGCGACGTGCAGTTGACTTCCAGCCATCGCCATTTTTCCCATCTCCTGATGGTTTATCCGTTGCAGACGGTCGATTCCCGAGATCCCGCCGAGGCGGAGCTGATTCGCCGGTCTCTGAAGCATTGGCACAGCTTCAAGGGAGGTCTGCAAGGGTATTCCTTTACAGGCGGCTCTCTGATTTCTTCCATGCTGGGCGATGGTGAGGGAGCTTACAGATACCTGCAAGGCTTGAAGCCCTATGTGACCCCTTCGACCATGTATTCCGAAGGGGGACAGCCCGTCATCGAAACTCCGCTGTCTGCGGCCCAGTCCATTCATGAAATGCTGCTGCAGTCCGGCCGAGGAGTCATCCGTATTTTTCCGGCGATGCCGAAAGCTTGGCCTGATGCCGTCTTCCGCGATCTGCGGGCTGAAGGAGGTTTCCGCATTGCTGCCGAGCGAAAGAATGGAAAAACCGAATGGATATCCATTACCAGTGAAGCCGGGCAGCCGTGCCGCATTGTGCATGGTCTCGGAACCGGGGTGCAGTGCAAGGGTGCCGCGGTGCGCGATCTGGGGAATGGCCTCGTTGAAGTAAACCTGCCGAAGGGAGGTTCGGCCATCCTGCATGGTGCAGGGACTCCGGTTCCTGCGGGGCGGATTGCCCCGGTGCAACCGTCAGGTCCGGCCAATCCTCTGGGATTGAAAAAGTGAAGCTTCTCTTCTGCCGCGAGGGCATGGAAAGGATTTGATCTGACCCGGAGTGCGGCGTCAAAAAACAAGGGAAGCCACTGTTGCGGCTTCCCTTGGACACGAAAAGATCAAGGGATGGCTTTATGGCGCAGACGGGGTTTCCGGCTGTGAGGAAGTCGCCTGTTTTTCGAAGCGGAAATTCTTGTTTTTCGCCTGGTTTCTGACGGTTTCGAGAATAGCGTCGTCCAGCGTTTTTTCTCTGGTTCCTGCATCGGATTGTTTTTTGCGGTAATCCGATATCCATTGAGCGCGTTTGCCGCTCAGCTCCTGCACCTGTTTTTGGAGGTTGTTTCGTTCCTTGGATTTTTCGGAAATGTAATCCTTGATTTCCTGTTCCGTTTTGCCTTTGAGTTCGTCGGGCAGGTTGTCTGCTCCGCCGATGGAGTCAAGCGTGAAGGTATCCGGATTTTCAAAGCGGTCGACGAGATCCCAAGACGTGTTGCGGTAGGCCACTTTGCTGGCTTTGGCGGACGCACGCGATGCGGCCGCTCCGTAACCGATGCCGGCGGCATTGGAATCCTGCATCGCTTGGTTATTCAGTCGCATCTCTTGCATAGTCCGGCTGCCGTAGGCAAGATACGTCTTGTTCAGAGCTTCGCTCAAGGAGGCTAGTTCCTTGTCCATGGGCGTTTCCGGATCGGGCGGTGTCGAGTTCTGGTCGATGCTGGCGTAAGTGCCGTCGGCCTGCCGGGCCGCCGTTTTCCAGAGGATTGCATCTACGTCGTTCATGGAGCCGCAGTAGATCGTATTGACCGTGATGCCGTTTTCGAGGGCCGTTTTCAGAGCTCCCTTGTAGGTGGGTTCTTTGGCCTCGACTTTCGATGAATGGTTTTTGCCGGAGATG
This sequence comes from Neoakkermansia glycaniphila, assembly GCF_900097105.1. GTDB lineage: Bacteria > Verrucomicrobiota > Verrucomicrobiia > Verrucomicrobiales > Akkermansiaceae > Akkermansia > Akkermansia glycaniphila. The sequence continues at coordinate 2,948,253 of NZ_LT629973.1, forward strand.
CTGTTCAGCTGATTTGTTTCGTACGAAGAGCCTTTCTCCTGATCGAAATTTTCATTGCCGGCGATGAATACAAGCTTGAGGGCTTCGGGATCGTCCTTGTTCCACGCGAGTTCGCGGGTAGCTTGCGCGATGACGTCTCCGCAGAGTTCGGTGCCACCGGACGTCTGGAGGGCGAAGAGTTGTTCCGATACGGCATCGAGATCGTCCGTAAAAGGCAAAACCTGCCGTATCCACCCGGATTCGACGGGAAGGCGGGAATTTCCGTATTCGTACAGGGCGATCTGGATATTAGGCAGTTGTCCGTTTTGGCGCGCGAGCGTCAGTTCGTTGACGATTTTCCAGATTTGTGCGCGAGCCTGGTTGATCAGTCCGTCCATGCTGTTGGAAGTATCCAGCAGGATTGCGAGCTGAATGTTGGCTTTGGGTGCCTGTTTCGGAGCGAGAACCGAGGTTGCCGCCGCTTCGGGATTGCTCTGAGCCTGTGCGGTGATGCTGCACAGGGCGAGTCCCGCAAGGAATGTCGTGATGTGGTTCATGATGGGGGGTGTGTTTGTTGTCAGGGTGTGATCGTGTTTTGGAGGAGAATGAATTCATCGCCGAGCCGGATGTTGACGGAGCCGTCGAGGGCGAGCAGGGATTGCCTGTTTTCGGAGATCAGGCGGTCGGCTACTTTCATGTATTCGGAGGTGCCGATCTGGACGATGCGGTCGTAGCGGGGAGCCATGTTCTGATCGGGGGATTGCTGGACGACGCTGTTTTCCACCCAGACGCCTCCTTGCTTGAAGTAGGCGTTCTGCGCCAATTGCGCGATGGTGTCCGCCTCGCGGGCCGATCCGTCCGCCGTATTACGGGCATTGCGCTTGTTCTGGATTCTCTGTTCGTTCATGTCCGCGATATTGCCCTGTTTGGAAACGGCTCCCATGCCGCTTCGCTCCTGTACGGCAAAACCGCTCCATGCGGAAGCCCGGAGATGGGGATCCGAAAGCCGCAGCGGCGTGCCTGCCGGATGGGCGGCACGGCTGCCGTCGTCTGCAAAGAAGGAGGTGAAATCGGACATGATGCCGAATTCGATGGAGAGGCGGATGATTTCTTCGATGATTTCTTCGATGATTTCTTTTGTTTTCGGATCGCGCTGCAAGGCGGCGATATCCTGCATGTTGGCCCCCATATCCGTCAAGGCGGCTTGAAGTCGGCCTATTTGGCGAGACGCCCAAAGACGGCCGACAAAATCGTCCCGCTGGGTGGAGATACGGCCGGGATCGACCGTGAAGGGGATATCGATGCGAATGCCATCCGGGCGGGTGGCCTTGACGAGGATGTTGAAGGGAGAGGTGCCCTTGTAGGTGCCCGTGACGAGTGCGGGCAGGCCGTTGTAAATATCGCCGATGGTGGATGGAACCATATCTCCGGTGCGCGAAACATCGCCCGGAAGAGTGAGTTCGACATCGGCCAGCACCGGTCCGCCGAGCCGCCGGAAGAGGGAAGCCATTTTCGTCTCTACATCTTCCTTCGGCAGAATGTACGTGGGAACGGCTCTCGAGGTTTCGGCCATATTGCGCAGGAGTGGCGCGTTGACGTCTTCTCCGACGCCGACGGTGAAAATGCGCCTTTTGCCGGGATTATGGGAAGCTGCCAATTGCAGAATGGCTTTCTCCGAAGTCGTTCCGATCGTGGGCATTCCGTCCGTCATGAAGATGACGAGGGGCAGTGTGCCGTTTCGGACGGGCGGGGCAAGGGCCTGTTTCAGGGCTTCGTGGATGTTGGTTCCTCCCCGGGCATTCATGCCGTCGATCCATTCGAAGGCTCTGCGTTCCTGCTCCGGAGTTTTGAGAACGGGCTCGTGGGAGAAAGGCTCTACACCTTCGTTGTAGGTGATCAGGTTGAAGGATTCTCCTTCCTGAAGCCCGGCGATGATTTGCTTGACGGATTCTTTGACCTTGTCGAGTTTGTCGCCCCGCATGCTGCCGGATCTATCGATCACGAGGGTGATTTCCCGGGGAATGGCTGCTGCTTTGGCATCGGAGGTAATGGAATCTCCTCCGATCATGAGCATGAAATAGCCGTTTTTTGGATTTGCCGAATCCGGGCAGGCATAAACCGTTGTTTGCGGTATGCCGAGGGTCGGCGCTGCTCCCTGCCATGATAGGCGGAAAGCTCCCGGATTGTGGTTCCTGGCTGCAGGCAGGGTGAGTACGGTTGTGCCGTTTTGCAGCGCTGCCGTTTCCATGTCGTGTGTCGGAGAGTAGACATTGGTACAAGGAGGCGCTATTTCGGCGCGAATTTGCCATTCCGTATTCTTTTCCAATGATTCTGAGCGGGGAAGGATATAGTCGAAGCGGCCGTTTTCCGGCGAGACGACTTGATCGTACACGATGGTGAGAGTGACTTCGGAGCGGGCCGGAACAGGAAACACGCTCGTGCGGATGGCTGCAAAGCCGGCGAATTCCAGCAGTGCAGGATCCAGGGCCCTCGCCACAATGGAATCGTACAATCTGCGCGCTTCCTGTGCGGGAAGCAGGGACGCCGTGTATTTACCTTGTCCGTTACCGTAGAAAAACCCCTTGACGATGGCTCCTTCCGGTACAGGGAGGAGCAGTTCCGCTTCTGTATTTGCTGCTCCGGAATTGCGGACAGTCAGCGTTAATTCGGTTTGAGCCCGGTTGCCTTCGATGCTTATGCGGGCGGTGGCTCTGGAGATTTCGACGGGGATTCGAACGGCTCGCGGCATGATGACTCTCCGCGGCGTAATGGTCACGGGAGGATCGTAGGATGATTGGGCTTCGAGGATGGGAGCGCCGACGCATGCAGCAATGGCCATCCAGCAGGATAATGGGGGTATGGCGGACATAAGGGATGAGGGATAGTATGTTTTTAGTGTATATGATGTTGCGTGTCAATGATTCTTTTTCCATTTCATACGCGATTCTATCAATGGAATCCGACGATGCTTGAGAATGCATCGTGTTATGCCGCGGCATTTGATGGAAATTATTTCTCCCGTTGAATATGAGCGTTTTGAATGTCGACTTTTCAATTGACAAAGAACAAGGACGGGCTATGATGGCGATGATGAACGTGTCTGATATGATTATCTGCATGCTGACTCTGTCCTGTACCGTTACCGGGGCGCAGGCGGGAGGTTCCGGAACTCAACAGCTTGATACAAGGCAGGCGGCGCATGATGTGCAGCGTGCGCAAGCAAGATTCCAGAGCGGGCTGGCTTCTTTTGCCGATGTGTTGGAGGCGGAAAAGAATCTGCTTTTAAACAAACGGGATCAGGCTGCAAGCTTGAAGGATAAAATCGATGTACAGCGTGAATTAATCGAGTGCCTGAAAAAGACAAGAGACATGATGCGCGAGCAGTACCAGGCGGGGAGTGATGCAGACGAGGCTTTGCGGGCGGAAATCGAATATCTTGATGCCAAACGCTGCCTGTCGTACATGGAGAATTCGGTGGAGCTGGACAATGTGCTGGTCGCAAGGTTTCAACTCAAACAGGCTCAATACAACGCCGGATGGGCCGCAATCGATGATGTTCTGTCTGCACGGGAAGAATTGATTCTGCATCGGCGTGATTTGGCTGTGAATGCGAACGAGCGTCTCAGGTTGCAACGCGATTTGACCGCTCTTTTGCAGAAGGAATACGAACTGCAGCAACAGAGGCAGGATTCAAGCGTTGCAGAAGGCGGCAGCCGTCTTCTGCATGAATGTGAACAGCGGCACCGTGACGCTGTCGAGGAGTTGAAACGTATGGAGACGGCGGCCGGCTGACCGGTCAAGGGGCTTGTTTGGTCTTTTGAGTCTGCTCCCGAAGGTTCTTCAGATCATCCGTCACATCGAAATAGATCATTTTGGTTCCGTTCTTCGTGCGGATTTCGATCCGGTCGTACATTCTGCCGGATTTGCCGCTCAGCAGAGATTGGTTTTCTGCCTGGCAACCGGGATATACGGAATCCAGATAAAGGTTTTCTTTGGCGACGGCATCGTAGCCATGCGGCGAATGGAGGCGAATGGCCGTTTCCATACTCAGACCGTTGCCGCCGCTGAAGGTGGCGGACTGCTCCTGCATGAAGCGGTCGTGCCGTCGGCGTTCTTCGTCGCTCTGCGTGGTGGAATGTTCCGGGATTGTGGTCGATGCGGAGTCTTTCGTTTCCTGTGCGCGATCTGAAAGCGTATCGAGGAGATCGGAGAGAGTGGGATACGGTTCAAGAGCCGTTTGCAGGGATGTACTTCCGTAGCAGTTGTTGGCGAGCAGAGGCCGGGCACAGGCGGAGTATTCCTTCTGAAGCCTCTCATGAATGGCCCGATAGGAGGAAGCGATGTTCATCAGTTCCTCCGCATCAGGTGGTTCCAGTTTATCCATGCTTTGGAAGGCCTTGCATATCGCTTCGTAACTGGCAGGGATTTTTTGCGCGGCGGCATCGGCGCTCGGTTTGTCCTGCACCGTTTTCAGGACGGCGATGTGTTCGTCGATGCACTTGTACAAATGCAGCAGGCTAGCCGTGTGTTCCGGTCCGGCCAAGGCTGGAGCGCAAACCACGAAGCCGGGAATAAGGATATGATAGGGAAGTTTCATCAATGTAACGGGATAGAAAGGGTAGGATATGATTGTTTTTTGTCGGTTCAGCCGGGAAAGGATTTACACGATCGTGCGAACATCGATTCTTTTTTAAAATAGACGGTTTTTACTTGGAGTCAAGTTGAAAATGATAGAATTTTATATTTTATGATGTATTGGAAGGTAATGGTTATTCCGAGTTTTCAGTAGAAAATTTTCCGAAGAATGCCTGAACGGTAAAATTTTCGTTCTGGTAGGTCCTTTGCCACCTGCAATCGAAGCCTGCCATGCTGATACAGGGCAAACCATTGATGAATCAATATTTGGAAGGATTTATTCCTTGCTGTTTTCTTCCAGCATTTTGTTCAATTTGAGCAAGTCGGCCGTGATATCGAAGTAGAGGGTTTTGGAACCGTGTTCGGTATGGATGACAATCTGGTCGTATATTTTACCGTCTTCCCCTTGAATGAGGGTCTGGAGGCCTTTGGTGCTGCCGGGGTAGACGGTAGACCAGTACAGGCGTTCATTGGGAACGGCATTGTATTCTCCCGGCGAATGAATGATGACGGCTGTTTGCATGCTCATGCCATTGCCTCCACTGAAGGTATCGGCATGCTTTTTCATGAATTCGTCATGGCGGCGCTGTTCGTCGGCATCCAATGTTTGAGGTGCCTGTTGCGGGATGCCTTCCGCTTTTTTGGTGGGTGCGCCGACGCCATTCTCAAGTGCTCCACGCAGTTTTTCGCTTTGGTACCAATTGTGTGCGGCAATATCGTTGGCTGTTGCATCAATCTCCTCAAGCAACGCAACGATAACCGGTGTTTGGGCTTCAAAGATGGCTTCTTCCTCTTTCGATTGCGGTGCACGCATGGCCTTCAGATTATCGGTGACCCGTTTTTCGGCGTCCCTGATTTTTTCCGCAACGGCATCGGCGCTTGCACGATCTTTCACGCTTTGAAGGTGTTTGAGGAATTGTTTCATGGATTGTTGTACCTCTTCGTGTTGATTTTTATAGTCCTGCGAGGCAATGGCGCAGGAAGAGATGCAGACGATACATACGGCAGATGGGATGATTTGCATAGCGACTAGATCATAGACTGCATGATATTTCGATGTCAATCCATTAGTGGTGGTGAGCGATTTTGCGCGACACGATCATGTTAGGCTTTTTTTATGGTGCGGCATGTGCTATGATCATGCCATGATGAAATTGGGTGTGATCGGTTGCGGCCAGATGGGCCGTGCTTTGCTGGGGGGGATCCTCAGGGCGTGTGTGGTGCGCGAAGCGGATGTGTACCTGTTCAACAGGACGCCCGAAGCGTGCAGTCAAATCGTGCGGGAGTTTCCCTCTGTGCATGTGTGCGGCTCCATCCGTGAGATGGCAGCTCTGGCTGATATGGTGATTCTGTCCGTAAAGCCCGCAGGAGTGTGCTCTGCTTTGGCGGAGTTGGCATCTGCCGAAGGGAAGAAGCCCTGCGTGCTGTCGATCGCCGCCGGGGTGACTCTGGCGACGATGCAATCCTGTGCGCCGGAGTTGCGCATGGTGAGAGCGATGCCGAATACGCCCGCGCTGGTGGGCATGGGTGCTTCTTCGTTCTGCGGTGGCAGCCTGGCGACGCAGGATGATTTGGCGGCAGCCCGCCGCTTGCTGGAAGCCGTCGGCATTGCCGTCGAGCTGCCGGAGGAGAAGATTCACGCGGTGATCGGAGTTGCCGGGTCGGCTCCCGCCTATATGTTCACGATTCTGGATGCGATGGCGGATGCCGGAGTATCGCTCGGTTTGACGCGTGGAGATGCCCTGAAGCTGGCGACGCAGACGATGCTGGGTTCCGCCCGGCTGGTGCAGGAGTCCGGCAGGCATCCGATGGAATTGCGCGATGCGGTGACTTCGCCCGGAGGGACGACGATTGCTGCGCTGAATGCAATGGATGCACACAATTTGCGCTATGCCGTGATTGCCGGGGTGCGCGAAGCTGCCCGCAAGAGCGAGGAGATGTCGCGCGGTCAAAGCTGATCGAGGTCGATGCCGAATGTGCGGCTGAGCGAATCCGTATCGAAGTCTTCCGCACTGGCGATTTCGGGAGCCTTGCCGACGAGGTCGTCCAGCGTGACGGATCTCAGCAGGAAGAGCAGGGAAGGGTCGCCGTCGATCAAGGTTCCGGCTGCATAGACGGCGGCGGCGGCGTGGGGGCATGGTTCGCTCCAGTCGGGGCAGGTGCAGCTCATGCGCCATTCTTCTGGAGCGGGCAAGAGCCCGGTATCCGGATCGCAGAGTTGCCGGAGGAGCGCATCGTCGAGTTTGCCTTCGAGGAGGGAAATGTGGGAGTCGATTTTTCCGGCGCAGGCATGGCGGATGGCATCCATGCGTTCTTCATCGAGGGGGGTGAGATCGATGCGGATGTCGTAGAGGCGTTCGCCCATGACTTTGCCGTGAACGGTGCCGGGCGCCAGTTCGAGATCCAGCACGCAGCCGTGGCGCAGCAGGGAGCGGCCGGGTGCGAGAGCGAGGCCGCTTTCTTCGCAGCGGGCAAGATGTTTCATCCATGCGAAGCCCCAGAAATGCGATGCAAGCTTCCGAGTCGTGTTGACGACTGGATGCAGGATTTCTCCCCCGGTCTGCATGTCTGCAAGCAGGTGGGCGGCGCGCTTGCCGAGTTCGGCATAGGTTGGGCGGCGTTCGTCGTCTTCCATAAAGATGCGATGGGGGAAGTGGCGATGCAAAGGGGGCTTACGGCCATGCCATAAGCCCCCGGATTTCCTTGCGGGAAGGAGAGGTTACTTGCCGAGGATGCCCTTGAAGTATTCGAGGGTGGTGGCGAGTCCTTCGGCGAGGGTGTGCTTCGGCTGCCATCCGGCATGGCGGAGTTTGTCGGAGGAAGCACGGGAGTGCTTGACGTCGCCGGGGCGTTCCGGAGCATACAGTACCTTCGAGGAGGAACCGGCCGCCTTGATGATGTTCTGGGCGAGTTCTTCGATGGTGATCTGGCCGCCGTATCCGGCATTGAAGACGCCGGTGACTTCGGGATGTTCGGCCGCGAAGGTGAGGGCTCCGACGATGTCCTTGACGTAGATGAAGTCGCGGGTCTGGGATCCGTCGCCGAAGACGGTGATGTCTTCGCCCTTGACGGCTTTTTCGATGAAGATCGGCACGGCGGCGGCATAGGCGCCCTTCGGGTCCTGGCGGGGGCCGAAGACGTTGAAGAAGCGGATGGCTGCTGTGTTGATTTTGCCTTCGGCGCGGAACATGTTGAGGTAGTATTCGCCGTCGAGCTTGGTGATGGCGTACGGGCTCTTGGGTTCCGGGTACATGGTTTCGAGCTTCGGCACGGTGGGGTTGTCGCCGTAGATGGCGGCGGAGGAGGCGAGCACGAGTTTCTTGACTCCGGCAGCGGAGGCTTCTTCAAGGACGTTGAGGAGGCCGTTGCAGTTGATGTCAATGCATTCGGAGATTTTACTCATGGATTCCGGCACGGAGACGAGTGCGGCCATGTGGAAGATGTAGTCGACGCCCTGTACGGCCTTGCGAACGGTTTCACGGTCGCAGATGGAGCCTTCGATGAAGGTGATGTTGAGGCCGTCGAGGTTCTTCTTATAGCCTGTGCGGAGGTTGTCGAGTACGCGGATTTCTTCGGCGATGCCCTGGTAGTGTTCGGCGATGTGGGAGCCGATGAATCCGGCTCCGCCCGTAATGAGGATTTTCATGATATGAGGAGATGAAGAGAGCGCCCGGAGTTTCCTTCGGGCGCCCGGTTGGTGTTATTTGGAGTCGACGAGGCGCTGCATGGCGTCCATCTGTTTTTCGATGGATACGACGAGCGCCATCTGGGTACGGCAGCGGTCGAGGTTGTGCTCGGGGCGCTTGATCTTGAAGTACACGTCGCCGGAGAGGTAGTCCGTGAGGAAGCGGATGCCGCATTCCATCGTGAGGAGCTTGCCGGAGAACGGAAGGAGGCTCTTTTCCAACGGGGTGAGGAAGGACTTGGCCGTGTCGAGGTAGCCTTCGACGAGGGCTTCGAACATGAACATGCGGCAGGTGACGAGGGAGGTGTCCTTTTCGTCTTCGGCGGCCGGAGAGGTCGCCGTGCGCACCATGTCGCCGAAGTCGTAGATGGCGGAGCCGGGCATGGTGGTGTCGAGGTCGATCACGCAGATGCCTTCGCCCGTTACATCGTCGAGCATGACGTTGTTGAGCTTCGTGTCGTTGTGCGTGCAGCGCAGCGGCAGTTCGCCGGAAGCGAGGTAGTTCACGACGATGTGGCAGTCTTCATCGCGGGAGAGGTACCAGTCGATTTCCTTCTGCACTTCCTTGACGCGGCCCAACGGGTCGGCCTTGATGGCAGCCTTGAGCGCGTTCATGCGGCTCGTGGTGTTGTGAAAGTCCGGGATGGTTTCGAAGAGCGGTTCTCCGGGAAGGTCGGCCGTGAGCTTCTGGAAGTTGCCGAAGGCACGGGCGGCTTCGATGCACTGCTTCGTGGTTTCGATGGTGTCGTAGGTGCGGGCGCGTTCGATGAACGGGTACACACGCCAGACGTTGCCTTCTGCATCCTGCACGTACGGCTTGCCGTCCTTGCCGGGGATGAGGGTGAGCGTGCGGCGGTGCGCTTCGGGGCAGCCTTCTTCGAGCAGGCGTGCAAGGGCGTGGTCTGTCACGCGCTTGACGTTGTTCATCAGCGGAATGGGCTGCTTGAAGACGTTCTGTGCGAGGCGCTGCAGGATGTAGCGGACGCGAAGGCCGGCCTGATCCACCCAGACGCAGTACGTGTCGTTGATGTGGCCGCTGCCGTACGAGTACCCGTGCACGAAATCGGCACGGAGGTCGAACATGTTCGAGATTTGACGAAGGTCGTGCATGGCGATCAGTCGAGTTTAGCGGGATAGACTCCCTGGTTGACGAGTTCCTGAATGCCGGCGACGACCATGGGCTTGTCGCTCGGGTAGGTGACGCCGAGCCAGTTGGCCGTGGTTTTGATGACGGAGCAGTCGGCGCGGTCGCTGTTGATGAGTTCGTCCACGACGGTGGGAATGTAGCATTCACTCTTGAGTTCCTTGCCGTGCTTGGAGAGGAATTCGGTGAAGTGGGCTTCCGTGAGCTGGATGAAGGAGGGGTTGAAGCACCAGAAGTTCATGGAGACGAGTTCTTCCGGATCGACGGGGAGGCGTTCTCCGGCGAGGTTGTCGCCGCGTACGACGCCGTCGTCGTCAGCCTTGATTTTGACGAATTCTTCGACGCCCGTGAGGTAGCCGTCCTTGATGGAGCAGATGCCGCGGTTCACGTCGCCGTTGTCGGAGAGCGTGTTCTTGAGCGGGTAGCCGATCATGCCGTAGTGGGCCTTGCCGGGTTCATCGGCGATGGTGCTGAGGAATTTGGCGGCCTTTTCAAAGGCGTCGGCGCCGTAGAAATCGTCCGCATTGACGACGGCAAAGGGTTCGTTGACGACGTCGCGGGCGGCGCGGAGAGCGTGCGCTGTGCCCCAGGGCTTTTCGCGGCCTTCGGGTACGGCATATCCTGCGGGCAGGTCGTCGAGGGCCTGGAATGCGTAGTCCACTTCGATCTTGTCGGCGAAGCGGCTGCCGACCTGTTCCTTGAAGACTTGCTCGAAGTCGCGGCGGATGATGAAGACGACTTTGCCGAATCCGGCACGGATGGCGTCAAAAACGGAGTAATCCAGAACAACTTCGCCGTTGGGGCCCATCGGATCCAACTGCTTCAGGCCGCCGTAGCGGCTGCCCATACCTGCTGCGAGAACAAGGAGTGTAGGTTTCATATGCGGGTTCCAGTATCTACCGGTTCGCCGTTTTTTGCAATTCTAAACTTGTTACACGGGCGAATTTTGCGGTGTCCGGAGCGGATTGCGGGCAATGGATTTGGCGATTCCTGTCTTGCGGGGGCGTATGTTTTCCTGTATACTTGCTGCCATATGATACGCACGCTGGATGTGGAAGGCTTCACGTTGTTTCCCGACCGGGAAGTTTTTCATTTTGTGAAGGGGATCAATGTGGTGGTCGGCGGCAATGATTCGGGCAAGAGCCATTTGATGAAGCTGGCGTATGCGGCGACCAAGTGGAGTGCGGGAGGCGGCAACAAGGAGCTGCCGAAGCTCTGGGCCGAGGAGAATCGGCTGCGGCTGGCTTTGATGCGGGTGTTCGGTGCGCGGGATTTGTCCGGCCTCACGGCAATGAACCGAGGCAATGCCCGCGCGCATGTGCATGTGAGCATGGAGGGGGAGGGAGTGCCTGCCGGATCGGGAGAGCTGCTTTTTTCGTTCGAGGCGAACCACGAGGAGGAGGGGTTGCATATCGAGGAGATGCCCGCCCGTTTCGTGCGGGAGAATGTGGTGTTCCTTTCCGCCCGCGAGATTCTTTCCATTTATCCCTGCTACATGCAGGTGGGCAAGCGGTACCCGGAGCTGCTGGACGGTACGTCGTGGGATTTGTGCCGCCATTTGGAGGAGGTGCCCGAGGAGGCGTTGTCCGATGTGCACATGCAGCGCGTGCTGGAGCGCATCGAGAAGATTCTTTCCGGTACGCTGCTCAGGATGGACGGCCGGTTCTACCTGAAGCGGCCCGGCCAGGAGCCGATGGAGATGAGCCTGGTGGCCGAGGGGTTCAAGCGGCTCGGCACTCTGGGCATGCTGATCAAGAACGGCGTGGTGCACCGGGGATCGGTGCTGTTCTGGGATGAACCGGAGATGAATTTGAATGCGGGGTATCTGCCGCGCATCGTCAAGCTTCTGCTGGAAATGGCCAAGGGAGGGGTGCAGGTGATTCTGAGTACGCACAGCCTGTTCCTGCTGCGTGAGCTGGTGATGCAGCTGGCCGAAGATCGGAATGCGCAGGTGAAGCGGCATTTCTTCGGGCTGCAGGTGCCGAGCGAGAACCGCTGCGGCGTGCGCATGAAGCAGGGCGATACGTTGGATGAGGTCGGGCCTTTGGCTTCGCTCGAAGCCGAAGTGGAGCAGGCGGACCGGTATTTGAAGATGTCCTGAAGAGGAGACGGCGTATTCATGTTCGAGACGGGAGAAAGTTTTGTCGAAGGCGTGCACCGCTTCAATTTTGAGGTGGGTTACCATGTATGCCGATTCGAGTGCTCGGATTTCTATTCCCGGCAGGCGCAGAATTTCTGCACGAGCTGCAAGGAGATGGATTTTCTGCTGTACCATCCGGGCAGGAAGGATCTGTGGCTGATCGAGGTAAAGGATTACCGCTTCGATGCGCGGCCGAAGGTGCGGGAGCTGGTGGATGCCCTCTGCCGCAAGGTGAGGGATACGCTGTTCCTGCTGCGGACGGCGGCGGTTGCCGCTCCGCAGGAGTATCCGGAGGAGGGGACTTCCCTTCGGAATTTCGCTCGGATGAGCATGCGGGCGACGAAGCTGCATGTCGTGTTTCTGATCGAGCTGAAATCGGAAGGCGTGTTCGGCGGCAGCGGCCTGCTGGCGACGATCAAGGATCTGCTGGCTCGGGAGATCCGGTTCATTGATCCGCACATGGTGTGTGTGCCGATTACGCGTTCCGCCGGAATGGGGCCGTGGAAGGTGACTCCGGCCATGGGCGGCGAGCACAGCGCACGGGTGGAAAAGCGCATCCGCCATGTGCAGGCGTTGAATTTGCGGAAGAAGGAGGAGAAGATGCGGCAGCAGGCTCTGGAAAGAGTGCAGGCGGTGGAAGAGCGGAAAATCAGGGAGCCGATGTGGAAGCGGCGGCTGGCCGAACGCGAAGCAGGGTTGCCGGGCAACCACGAGGCGCGCCGCCGCAGGAGGCGGCATGTCCACCGCAGGGAGGATCGGGAAGAAGAATAAAGGCATGCCGATTCGGCATGCCTTTGATTCGGGAATGTAACCGGAAGTTCTTACGGTTCGAGGTCTACGCTGCGTTTGACGGCGGCTCCGATGGAGAGGAGTTTGTCCGCAATCATTTCATAACCGCGGTCGAGGTGGTACAGGCGGCGGATTTCCGTGGTGCCTTCGGCTGCCAGAGCAGCCAGTACGAGGGCGGCGGATGCCCGGAGGTCGGAGGCCATGACGGGTGCGCCGGAGAGTTTTTCGACCCCGGTGATGATGGCGGTTCCCTGATCCACCTTGATGTCGGCGCCCATGCGTTTGAGTTCGGAGCAGTGCATGAAGCGCTGCGGGAAGATGGTGTCCTTGACGATGCTGATACCGGGCGTGAGGGCGAAGAGGGCAGTCATCTGCGCCTGCATGTCCGTCGGGAAGCCGGGATAGGGCGCGGTGGTGATTTTTCCGCTTTTCCAGTCCTTGGAGGGGGTGATGGTGACGGTGTCGCCTTCTTCGTTGAATTCGAGTTTATGGCCGCATTCGGTGAGGAGGCGGGAGATGTCCTGAATGTGGTCGCGGCAGACGTTGCGAAGGGTGACTCCATCTCCCATCAGGGCAGCGGCGACCATGAAGGTGCCCGTTTCGATGCGGTCGGGAATGACGGTGTGAACGCAGCCATGGAGTTTTTCGACCCCGGTGATGGTGATGCGGCTGGTGCCCGCACCCTCGATTTTGGCTCCCATGTTGTTCAGAAAGTTGGCGAGATCGACGACTTCAGGTTCGCAGGCGGCTGATTCGATGACGGTGGTGCCTTCCGCCAGTACGGCGGCCATCATGAGGTTGTCCGTGCCGAGTACGGTCGGGCCGTTTTCGCCGCGAAGGTCCACGGTGGTTCCCTTGAGGCCGTTCGGGGCATGGATATGAAGATTGCCCTGGTGGATTTCGACCTGGGCTCCGAGCGCCTGGATGGCGCGAATGTGAAGATCGACGGGGCGGTCGCCGATGACGCAGCCTCCCGGCAGGGGCAGGGTGCATTTGCCGAGGCGGGCCATGAGGGGCCCCATCAGGCAGATGGAGGCGCGCATTTTCCGGACCTGTTCATACGAGGCGGAAGAGCTGATTTTGTCCTTGGTGCACTGGATGCGGGCGATGCCGCTGGAGCGTTCGACATCGGCTCCGAGCTGCAGCAGAATTTGCAGCATGTAGTTGGCGTCCGAAACGTCGGGAACGCGGCAGATGTGAACAGGCTCGTCCGTCAGAAGCGACGCGGCGAGAATGGGTAAGACGGCATTTTTCGATCCTCCGATACTGACGGCTCCGCGCAAGCGGTATCCTCCGTGTACAATAAGCTTTTCCATGTGATCCTCGTGTTGGGCGTGGAGTATAGTGAATGCCCCCGGCTCCTGCAAGCCTAATATTGGATAGGGACGATCCGGAGAGGCGGCCTGAGGCCGCGTCCGGGGAGAGTGGTGTAGCAGGAAGAAAAAGGGGCTGTCCCTTCTGCGCCGATGCGGCCTGCAGTGTGGAGACAGCCCCTGAAATACGGTTAGCGGTGCGCTGCGCCTCAGGAGATGATGGCGAGCGGTTCGGTGGTCTTCCAGTCTCCGCGCGTGAAGTCCGGGAAGACTTGCGGCATGCCGTCTTCTGCGACGGATTTTTCGGAGAGCGGGCCGACTGCGGACCACAGGGCGCCTTCGTAGACGTTCTGGTCGAGGGCTTCGCCGTTGCGGAGGCATTCGATCATGCGGCTGAGCATGATGAAGTCCATGCCGCCGTGGCCGCCCATTTTGACGGCGAGTTCGCCGATGCGCTTGTAGAGCGGGTGGTCGTACTTGGCGTAGAGGGGTGCGAGTGCGGCATCGCCTTCAAGCCATGAGTGGTAGTTGCCGTTCGGGCTGATCTGTTCTCCGGCTGCGCGGGTCGGGTACCCGGCGAGCGTGCCGAGCGTGCCCTGGATGAGGTTGTGGCGGGAGTACGGGCGGGGGCTCGTTTCATCCCACTGCACCATGATGGTGCGGCCCATGTTGGTTTTGATGATGGAGGTGCTGATGTCGCCGCAGATATAGTTCAGCTTGTTCCATTTGTGGTCGGCCGGGAAGTTTTTCTTGGCATAGGCTGCGCGGCCCATGGACGGGCTACCGAAGGCGACGATGCGGTTGAAGGTGTCGTCCTTGCGGGCGATGTTCATGTATTGGGCGACGGGGCCGAGGCCGTGCGTCGGGTACAGGTTGCCGTCGCGGCCTGCGTAGTGGTAGTTTCTCCAGGAACCGCAACCGCGATTTTCGCTCTTCATCTGGCCGCGCAGTTCATGGATGTAGGCGGCTTCGCCATGGAGCAGGTCGCCGATGACGCCCTGCCGCACCATGTTCAGGAACATGAGTTCTTCGCGGCCGTAGTTGCAGTTTTCCATCATCATGCAGTGCTTCTGCGTCTTTTCGGACGTGTCGATCACGTCCCAGAGTTCTTTCATGGTGATGGCCATGGGCACTTCGACGAAGGCATGTGCGCCGTTCTTCATGGAGTCGATGCACATGGGGGCATGCCATTCCCAGGGGGTGGAGATGATGACGGCGTCCGGCTTGACTTCCTTGAGCATGCGGAGGTAGTCGTGTTCGCCGTTGCAGTAGGTGGCGGGTTTCTGGCCCGTCTTCTTCTGCACATAGTCGGCGGCCTTGTCGGCAAGATCCTGATAGACGTCGCAGATGGCGACGACTTCACAGCCGGGGATGACGGCCATCTGGGTGGTGTGCGGATAACCGCGTTCGCCGACGCCGATCATGGCGACGCGGACTTTTTCGAGTTTGGGGGCTTTGAAGCCGCCCATGTAGATGGAGCCGAGGGGGCGGGGGGTGACGCCGTTCGTATTGGCGGAGTGGGCGGATGTAGCGTGTTCGAGTCCCGGAGCTGCGCTGGCGATGGATGAAGTGGCAATTCCTCCGGTAAGGAGGCCGAGCTGCTGCAGGAAACGGCGGCGTGACGAGGATGTATTCATGAGTTTAATGGTATTGGACAGTCTTTAGCGAACGATTGTCTTGTATTCATACGCAGGCGGGCGAATATTTCTTTCATCCATTTGCGTGTGCCGCACGATTCTGCGGACAAGGAAGGAGAGCAGGGAGAAAACGGAGCATTCAGGAGATGTTGAGAGCCCATTTCAGGTATTTGGAGGATTCCGTCCAGATGCGCGACGGAGCGCAGCCGAGTACGACGACGATGACATGGCGACCGTTGACTCCCCCCGTGCTGACGAGGCAGCGGCGTGCGGCATTCGTGTAGCCCGTTTTCATGCCGGTGACCCACGAGTACTGTGCGAGGAGCTTGTTGGTGTTTTCCAGATGGACCGAGCGTCCGTCCGCTTTGGAGAATTCCATGCTGCGGGTGGAGACCATGCTGCGGAGTACCGGATGGCGGTAGGCGAACCAGGTGCAGCGGGCCATATCGACGGCGGTCGAGTATTGGGGAGCGGGGAGGCCGTTCGGATTGGCGAAGTGGGAGTTTCTCATGCCCATGGAGCGCGCCTTGGCGTTCATCATGGAGACGAAGCGGGGTACGGAACCTGCCGTATCGCGGGCAAGCGCGAGGGCGACGTCGTTGTAGCTCTTGACCATCAGGGCGTGGAGCAGATCGCCGCGGCGGTATTGCTGCCCGGGTCGGAAGCCGAGTTTGGTGGGATCTGCCTTGGTGTCTTCCGTCGTGATGGTGACGAGCTTGTTCAGGGAGCCGTGGTCGAGGACGACGAGGGACGAAACGAGTTTCTGCGTGCTGGCTACCTGCCGTTTGGTGTTGCCGTTGTGTTCGTACAGTACATTGCCGGTGAGTGCGTCCATCACGCATACTGCCTCACAGCAGGGCGTGGGGGCGGGGGCGGAAGGTGTCGCCAGCGGGCGGGAAGGATAATTGGAAGGCAGGCGAACGGCTGCCTGCACGGCCGGAACGGGCGTAGCAGTCGGCACGGGGCGTGCATTCGGAGAGGTCGACTGGGAATGATAGGTCGCACTGTATGTTGACTGGCATCCGATGGTTGTACAAAGAGAACCCATGGACAGTGCAAACACCAGATATCGCATGCGCATGTATATACCTTGTTTTGTATCCGTTGGCAAGCTTTTTCATGGGGGTAAAATCTTGGCGCCGCTTCCCGGCAGCATGTTGCAGGATATCTGCAACATGCTGTTGAAAGATTCGGTTGACGGTCCGTGTATATATGGAACGTATGATGCGATCATCCATTCACACAGCCGCTGTTCTGAGCCTGCTGGCAGCTTCAACGTTTGCTTTGCCGGGCGCCGATCTTCCTCAACCCTATCCCGCTCCCGAACGCGGTGCGAGGTTGACTCCGCCCATCGCCAAGTCTCCGTCCATCAACGGAGCGCGTATTGTCGGGGCGACGCCGGGGAAGCCGTTCCTGTTCCGTATTCCCGTATCCGGCGAACGTCCGCTAAAGATTGAGGCGAAAGGCTTGCCGAAGGGGCTGGCTCTGGATTCCTCGACGGGCATCATCAGCGGGAAGCTGGAAAATGCCGGTTCTTTCGATGTGGAAGTGTCGGCCGCCAACAAACACGGTAAGGATAGCCGGACGCTGGTGATCGAAGGCAAAGGCCGCTTGAGCCTGACGCCGCCGATGGGGTGGAACAGCTGGTATTCCTACAGCGAAGCCGTCAGTCAGGAAGGCATGCTCAAAATCGCACGCCTGATGGATTCTTCCGGTATGGCCGACCACGGATGGACCTATATCAATATAGACGACTGTTGGCAGGGCGCTCGTACCGGGCCGAACCGCACGTTGCAAGCAAACGACCGTTTTCCGGACATGAAGGCGATGTGCGACGAGATTCACGGGCTCGGTCTGAAGGCGGGCATTTATTCGACGCCATGGATGGGCACGTATGCCGGATTCATCGGCGGCAGTTCTCCGAATGAGGAAGGCGATTATTCGGCCTTTGCCCTTCCTGCGGACAAGCGGAAGCAGGAACACCAGCTGTTCGGTTCATGGCCGGGTTCAGCGAAGGTTGGAGCCCAGAAGACGGGGGGCATCTGGATGTTCGACCGGGATGCGAAGCAATGGGGCGAATGGGGCTTCGATTATGCCAAGATTGACTGGCTTCCGAACGATGTTCCCCAGACGGAGCGCATCCGCAAGGATCTGGACGCATCCTCTCGGGATATCGTGCTGAGCCTGTCGAATGCGGCTCCGATGCAAAATATGCCGGGCTTGAGCCCGCTGGCCCAGTGCATCCGCACGACGGGCGATATTCACGATGCATGGGGCAGCATCAGCGGCATCGGTTTCTCGCAGGAACCTTGGCAAAAGTTCGTGTCGCCCGGCCACTGGTGCGACCCGGATATGCTGCAGGTAGGCATGATCGGTACGCCCAACCAGGCCAATACGACGTTCCGCCCGACCCGGCTGACACCCGACGAGCAATACACGCAGGTGAGCCTCTGGTGCCTGCTTTCCGCGCCTCTTCTGATTTCCAGCGATCTTTCGCAGATCGACGATTTCACGCAGGGCTTGCTGATGAATGACGATCTGATCGCCGTGAATCAGGACAAGATGGGCGCTCCGGCACGCCGTGCGGTGAACCGCGACGGTATTCAGGTGTGGAGCAAACCCCTGTCCGACGGTTCGCTGGCAGTCGGTTTCTTCAATACAAACGGAGATGTGCGCGAGGCCGCGGCCACCATGGAGGAACTCGGTCTCAACCCGTCCCTCCGCTACAAGGTGCGCGACTTGTGGAAGCGTGCGGATGTGGGTGAAGTTTCCGGCAGAGTGCGTGTGATGGTGAATCCGCACGGTGCGACGGTATTCAAGCTGATGCCGTAAACGGGATCCGGAAGCTTCTTTCTTTCAAATCGGGCGCCTTCTTCGGAAGGCGCTTTTTTGCGGCCGGATTTACAGGTGGTAGCCGACGGAGCGCAGGGCCTTGTACAGCTCGCTGTGGCGGGCGACGAGGGGTGCGAGCTGTTCCGCATTGCGGGAAACCTTGAGGCGTGGCTTTGTGTAGAGCCTGCGGTAAGAGGCGACGCGTGAAACGAGCAACTGGCGGACGGGAAGTTGCAACCCTTCGTTGATGGCGCGCGGCAGGTCTTCCGTCAGGGTTTGGATGCGCTTGCCGATGCGGCGTTTTTCAAGCAGCAGCGCGAGGCTGCCGACAAACCAGATGCCGGCAGCAAGGCAAAGGCTGACGAGCGCAAAGAAATTCTGGCCGAAACTGCCGAGCGTACCGGAGATGATGACGAAGAGCAGGGCGAAGTAGATGGTGCGCCGCATCCAAGGCTCCTGCTGGTTGCAGAGCTTGACGAGGAATGTCTTCAGTCCGAACTTGTTGATCGGCTTGTAGAGTGCGCGGCGAAGTTCCGTACGAAGCCGGGCGAGGTCTTCCTGAAATTCGGCCATCGGGAATTCCCCTATTTCACTGTCGAGCTTCTGCTTCATGCGCGGCCGCACGCTGGCCCAATGCTCCTGACAGGCGAAGATGAAAGCACGGTCCTGCGCTTCCTGGCGTTTTTCGATTTCATCGCTGAGCACATCGAAGAAATCGCGGTCGGCCATTTCTCCGGTGCGGCGCAGGTTCATCATGCCTGCAGGCGTAATGAAGATGCCGAGATGGCGCGAGAGATTGCGGATGAGGCCGGGCACGTGCTGCTGGATCAAATGTCCGATGGACTGTATCTGGGAAGGAATGCCGTCTTCCTGAGAATTCTGGAAATTGTCGATTTCGTGGTCGATGCTGAGCAGGAAACCGCTGTCTCCCCGCGTGATGCGCTCGCGCGTGCGAAGAACGCTTGCCTGTGCATCCATGAGAAGAACCGTCGCCTGATAGACTTCTTTGATGCGCCGCTGGAGGGTGTCCGCACTGTCGAGGGCATCCTGAATGCGTTCCGCGAAGACATCCAGCCCGGTGCCCTGTATGTTTGCTCCAGGTGAGACTTGATAAAGCGGAAGTTCCGTGCCGAGGTACTGGCGGCTCAGTTCACGTGCCTGTTCCTTGATGGCCATCACCTTGTCGGGCATGTAGCGTTCGCAATGGGTGAGGGCGATCAGCCGGATGCCCGGAGCATCTTCCGGCATTTTGCCGAGCAGTTCCCATGTAGGTGCGCTCCAGATATTGTCTCCGCTGAAAACGGCGATTACGACATCCGCCGTGGGAAGCAGGGCGGCAATGCTGTCGGCGGCCTGTTCGTTGCCGCTGCCGAAGGTATCGACAAGTTCGAGGCCGTCGAGCCTGTCGTTGGGAAGGTAGCGTGAGGTAAGCTCGTCTTCGCTGCGGAGGAAGCGCCAGCACAGGCAGGGCGTTTCAAAGCCAACCGCCTTGATGCTCGGTTCTTCGATCAGGCCGGAAAGCAGGGAGGATTTGCCGACGCCGTGTTCGCCGATGGCAATGATTCGCTGGGCCTGTACGGTACGGGCCAGAGCCTCTCGCACGAGTTCTGCCTGATCGAAGGGTTCGTCATTGTCGATGTCCCTGCACAGATCAAGAGACCGTTCGGCCAGATGGCATACGGTATCCTGAGTTCTCCTGTAATGGCGTTTGAGCATGCGGCGGGCGCATCGTATTTTAAGGCAAGGGACTTCCTCTGTCCATCATAAAACCTTTTTTTTGCTTGGCCTGAACCGAAACGCGGGATGACCTCCGATCTAAACGTTATTTGTTATGCTTGAAGAATGTTCGTGTTAGGTATGGAATAGCAGGGCGATGAAGCAGAGCTTGTCCGAGACGCACCCTCATTTCCACCGTGTCTATTTCGTGGTGGTCTTTCTGCTGATTTGCCTGAACCTCCGCATGTCGTTCTCGGCCGCCGACCCGCTGCTGGGCATGCTGGAACACGATTTGCACCTCAATTTGAAAGACAGCGGCATCTTTGCCGTTCTACCTGTGATGGTGCTCGGCGTAGCGTCTCCTCTGGGGGCAAGACTGGTCGACTATACACGGCCGCGCATGCTGATTCTCTATTCCATGTGTCTGGCACTGGCCGGTATCCTGTGGCGCAGCTACGGCGGCATGGCGGGCTTGTACGGAGGGATGGTTCTGATCGGGCTGGGGCTGGGTGTGACCGGTTCCGTCATTCTCGGCGTCGTCAAGCAGGTATTTCCGCATCGTGTGGCATGGATGATGAGCGGATATACCGCCTGCGTCTGTATGGGAACGGCCATCGGCTCCGCCAGTTCCGAACCGGTCGCCCTCTGGCTGGGCGGCTGGCGTTCCGGCCTCGCCTTCTGGGGAATCTCTCTGGCTGTGGTGACTCTGCTGTGGCTTTTTCTTGCCAAAAGCCGTTCGGACGGTTCCTCCGCCTACCATACGCTCAAGGCTCCCGTGACTCCCCTGTTGAAGAACAAGACGGCGTGGATGGTATCCCTGTTTTACCTGTTCCGTGTGGCGAGTGCCTACCTGCTGACGATCTGGATGTCGTCCCTGATGCGCCGCCGCGGCATGGACGCTGTCGACTCCGGGTTCGTGATGGCGTTTGCCACCGTGTGCCAGATTCCGGCCGCTCTCTTTTCCGTCTGGTTGATCCGCATTTCAGGCGGCAAGTCTCAATTGATGTTCTGGGCCATTCCGTTGTCCGTCATTTCCTGCTGGGGGCTTTTGTTCGGTCCTCTTCACTGGTGGCCTTTGTTTGCATGTGTCTTCGGGTTGGGTATCGGAGCCGTTTTCAGCATTGGAATGTCTTTGATCGTTGAACGCGCTGCTGATGAAGCCTCGACAGTCGCCTTGTCCGGGATGTCGCAGGGCATCGGCTTCATCTGCGGCGGTTTGTTGGCGTGGCTCGGCAGCCTGTGCGTCGACCGCCAGCACGGCGATTTGCTGATTGCTGGATTGTATACCGTTTACAGCATGGCAGGGCTGTATTTCGGAATCAAGGCTGCGAGGCCCGGGCTGGTTTCCGTCAATGCAGTGTCTCCGCAAACGGGGAAAACAGCGACTCAAAACGAATAATTTTCCCCATACAGGGGCCGAAATTGCTCGGGCGCGCATGGTTTTTCGTGTTTTTCATTAAAAAACGATTAAATAATGCAATATTTCAGTTTGGACTATTGACAGTTTCATTTTTGTGGACTACGATGCGCCGCCATCAGCCTATCTGATAGGTAGCTGTTGGTAAAATCTCTCGATTGTATGAAATTGTATAAAGCGTGTGCGTGGCTGGCCGTAGCCCTGGCTGTTACCGGTGAAGCTTCCGCCGATTGGTTGGGCCGTTATATACCTCCGGACAGTACGGAGACATCTCTGAAAAATACGGCGGCTGCCCTGGACAAGGTGACTGTAAGCGATGTGACGCTTGGCGGTGGTTCTGTAGTACGGGATCCTGATTTTGGAATTGAGGGGCAAATACTAGCTTCCTTGTCGGGTACATATATCCGGTACAATTCCAAATATGTTGCAAGTTCGACAACCTACACTGGCGATTTTTCCACAACTGCTTCTTCCGCCTTTTAGTTGAATATCAACAAGACGAAGGCAAACGATCCCAAGGTGCAGGTGGATAAATTCGCCTTTTCCGTGACGTCGTATGCTATGCAGGCCGACAATGTCGGGAATCCATGGCCGGAAACGCGTGCATTAGGTTCAATAGAAGCGTCGACACTCAGTTATGAATTGCATATTACGCTGAGCGATGCTTTGGGGCAGCAGCTCGGCAATACGATCGTTCTCACTTCGTACACGACGACGCCGTACACGCCGAAAGAACGCGTTTTTACGGACTTCGGTGCTCAGGAACGTATTTCTTTCGATGTTGCGGCTGCTTTGAAGGATATGGAATACACCAATGCCAAGTTCGATCTGATGATGAAGGCGGATGGGAATGCTTCCACCGCCGATGCCAATGAAAGCCTGTTCATCAGCGACATCGTGCTTGAAGGTACGGCTCCCGAACCGGCTTCCCTCCTTCTCGCATTGATGGGTACGGTTCCCATGGTGCTGCGCCGCAGGCGATAATCATTGCCGATCACTTTTTGATCATCCCGCTTCTGTAAAGAGGCGGGATTTTTTGTTCCCGGTTTGAGCTGGGCATGAGATTGCCATCACATTTTTTCTTGCAGAACCGATAGGAATTCATGCATAATCTTTCTACCAATTCATGATGAGTGCCTTTCTGAAACAACGTGTGATGTATGAAACTCTGATGGCGTTTCTTGCCCTGTGTTCCGTCGTGTTCGCCTTTCAGGATTTGCGGGGGGTCCTCGAGCCTTGGCAGGAATGGTGCGACTGGGTGATTTGGGGCGTGTTCGTCGCGGATTATGGTGTGCGGTTGTGTTTGTCTTCCAGGAAATGGGAGTTTATCAAAGCTCACTGGATCGATTTGATCGCCATTCTTCCCTTCAATTCCTTCTGCCGAGGTATGCGTTTGTTGCGTTTTGCCCGTTTGTTGAAATTCCTCAGGGTATTGGCGGTGATGGCGCGTTTCATGGGGCGTACGCGTTCCTTTTTCGATACGAACGGGTTCAAGTACGTGTTGCTGGTGACGGCGATTGTGCTGCTCGCCGGAGGTTATTCCCTGCACCTGACGGAGAATATTTCTCTGGAAGACGGTATCTGGTGGTCGTTCGTGACGGCGGCAACGGTGGGGTACGGGGATATTGCTCCGCAATCTCTGGCCGGGAGGGTTGTCGCTATTGTAGTGATGCTGATCGGTATCGGGTTGATCGGCATGTTTACGAGTACGGTGACGACGTTTTTCATGCATCGCCCGCGTTCGGGCGGTGTCAAGGGGGAGGCTCTGGAAGCGGTCAAACGGAATTTGGATCGTTTCGATGAGCTGTCGGAGGGCGATGTGGAGGATATTTGCCGCCTGCTGCTGGGCATGAAGAGGAATAAGCTGCCGGTCGCGGCAGGTGAAGAAGCTTCGGCCGGGCACGAAAGAGGCACGCCGCCCGGCGATGAGGGCGTGCGTGCCTGATGGAAGGAGGTGTTCTCGTGTCAGGCGGAACGCCTGCGCGATGAGCGGCGGCGGTTGTTTCTGCCTGAGGGGGAAGGATGGCGGTTGTCCCGTGTGCTGCGCCGCCCGGCGCTGCGTTCGGGGCGGGGCTGTTTCATGGCCATGCCTGCCGGAGCAGGTTTGCTGTCCTCGTGCAGGGGGATGGGATTGCCCAGCATGTTCTGCAGGGCGCTGGCGTATTTTACTTCATCGGGGCAGCAGAGGGAGATGGCGGTGCCGGATGCTCCCGCGCGCGCCGTGCGGCCGATGCGGTGGATGTACACCTCGGGTTCGAGCGGGATGTCGTAGTTGATGACAAGGTCGATGTCCTTCACGTCGATGCCGCGTGCTGCGATATCCGTGGCGACGAGGATGGGCGTGGTACCGCTGCGGAATTCGCGGAGCATGCGTTCGCGCGCGCCCTGGCTCTTGTCGCCGTGGATGGCGGAGGCCGGGTGCCCCTGCTTGCTGAGGAAGGTGGCGAGGCGGGAGGCGCCGTGCCGCGTGCGTGTGAAGAGCAGGGTGAGGCCGTTTTCTTCACGGTTGCGGATGAGGCTGAGAGTGGTTTCGCGTTTTTCCGCCTGGGTATCGACATGGCAGATGGTTTGTTCCACTTTTTCGGCCGTGGTAGTCGGCGGGGTGATGACGACGGTTTCCGGCTGGTGGAGCATGCTTTGCGCCAGTTTGCGGATATTGTCCGGCATGGTGGCGGAGAAGAGCTGCGTGTGCCTGCGGGCGGGGATGACGGCGGTGATTTTCCGGATGTCGGGCGCGAAGCCCATGTCCAGCATGCGGTCGGCCTCATCCAGAATGAAGGTTTCGACGTGGTTCAGATTGACCATTTTGCGGTTGAGATGGTCGATGAGCCTGCCCGGCGTGGCGACAAGGATATCCAGCCCTCTGGCGAGGAGTTTTTCCTGCGGGGTGTAGCCGACTCCGCCGAAGACGACGGCGGAGCGGATGTCGAGTCCTTTACCGTAGGCGACGATGTTGTCGTGGATCTGGGCGGCCAGTTCTCGCGTGGGGCTGAGGATGAGGGCACGGACACAGTGGGGGCGGAGCTGCTGCCTGTCTTCCGCGAGGAGTTGGAGCAGGGGGAGGGCGAAAGCCGCCGTTTTGCCGGTGCCCGTCTGGGCGAGTCCCATGATGTCTTTCTTTTGAAGGAGGATGGGAATGCAGGCTTGCTGGATCGGTGTCGGAGTCTGATATTGAAGTTTCTCCAGTTGGCGGAGAAGAGGAGCCTTCAGACCGAGCTCCTGAAATGATGTGGATAAATCCATAGATGATTGTATTTGATGAGCGGCGTCTTCCTCGACGAACATCGGAGGGGTACTCGGAAACAATGCCTGCATGGCAGGAGAAAGGAACAAGAACCGGGCCGAAAGGCTCAATACGGAAACGCCCGTATCCCGAAAACCACAAGCGCACGAAAAAGTGTGCATCCATTCAATCAGCGGGAACGTGAGTATTGAAACACATTTCGGGCGGCATGTCACGGGTAATCGGAGAAAGTCGTGACATGTGGGTCTTTTGTTATTTATAATTCATTGATGGCTAAAGTGATGGATTGCAATATGATCGGTATTGCGAGAGCGCGGGTCGTTTTACTGCCTATGAAAACGGTCTTTTTCGTGTGAATTATTGCCTATTTTTCGATGGAAAACGACCGATTGAGTTGACTTTTTTCTAACCGTCGGGTAGATTTTTCCATCTATGAAACCGTCGGAGTTCAGGAAAAAGAAGAAATATTGCAGGAGCAAGGCAGGGATGCTGGTGAGCATTGTTGTGACTGGCTGTCTGTTGGCTTTTGTCGGGTGGCTGTATGCGGGAGAGATCGAAGAGGCATGGAGGAGCCGCCAGGCACTTGAATGGAACGAGGTGCCGGCGACCGTGACGGGATACCATGAGAAAACGGGGCGGTACGGCTCCTATGTTTTATGGTGTGAATATGTTTATGGCAATCAGGTGTATGAGACTTGCTCCATGGGCTATGGCGAAGACGATAAAGCCTTGTACGAAAGAGGGATGAAGGATGGCGAGGTGACGGCTTACGTGAATCCGGACAATCCGGAAGATTCCATTCTGTCTGCCGGAATCAATCAGGACGGCTGGATCAATCTGGCTCTCTGGACTGCGGTAGTCGCTTCGCTGGGGTGGGCTCTGGTGCGTGAAATGCGCATTTTCCGCAGGCGTTTCTACGATGCGGAGTACAAAAAGCAAACGGCCCTGTATCTGGAGGGCGAGGAACCGCGCATGTGCCTGTGGAGCAGGTGGGAATCTCTGGATGGCGTGTTTCTGTGCCTGACGGAGAAGATCCGCAATTATGTGCGGATCGAAGAAGGCAGCAATCCCTTGAATGGCGTGGCCGTCTGTTCCGGCAACAATGGAGCGTTCTTTCTGGTGACGGAGAAGGATATCGACCATGAAGAGGCCGTGTATTCTCCCGAGATGACGCGCGAAGAGGTGGAACGCTGGTTTGCGGATTATGAGAGCGGCGAACCGCTTGGGCGGTTGATCGAAGGGTGGAAGAAGGTATAGCACACGATGTCTCGTGCCCGGCAAAAACGAACGGAACAACCGGCGAAAACGTCTTTGGGAAGAGTGCTCCTCGCAGGGGCGCTTTCCCTTGTTGCCCTGATTGTGGCAGGCGCGCTGACGGTGGGGCAGTGCCTCATGTACGGCAACAGCTCATGGAAGGAAGTCCCTGCCCGGATCGTCGAATGCAAGGAGGGTAACGTAAAAAAACCGTGCCGTGTGGTTTGCCGGTATGAGGTGGACGGGCAATGGTATGAAACTGCCACGCTGGGGCTCGGAGAATCGGGAAAGGATTTGTACAACAGGGTTTCTGCATCGCGAAGCATGGCTGTTTACGTTCATCCCGATGATCCGTCGCGCGCCGTCATGTCGCGAGGGGTTCATTGGACTTACTGGCTGCCGCCGGGAGTAATCCTGCTCATGGGAGTATGGGGGATGATGCATACCGGAAAAAGGTGGAATGCCTACAAAAAGCGCGAACTCGAAGGCGGATTTGCCAAAGCCAACCGGCATTACCTTTTTCGTGCCGAACCGAGGCGTTGCATGTGGAAACGCTTAGGCACCATGGAGGCTTCTCTGGAAGCATTGAAGGCAGGAAAAGTCGATGGCATTGTCGTCGAGGATGAGAACCACGCCGGGGACGGGTTCACCATCCAATACCTTGAAGATGGCATGTTTTATCTCTCGGTGGAGAAGGATGTCGATGGTGAAGCTACGGTGATTTCTCCCAATGTATCGCTGGAAGAGATACGGAGTTTTTGCCGTGAATACGAAGCCGGGAAACCCTTGCGCGATTTGATACGCGGCTGGGACGAAGCCTGAGCTTATGTTTCCGTCGGCGTGATCATGCCGGCAGAGACATCCTTGATGAAGCGAAAGGTGATGACCGAGGCATAGGGCTTCGGGATGTCATGCGCATCGGATGTATTCGCATCCGGTACGGTGTTCGCATGGCAACTTGTTTCCGGTTGCTGTTCGGAAAGAGCGGCTACCGTTTCCAGTAATCGGATGATTCCGTTGCGGTTGGCATCCAGCATCAACGTTCCGGGATAATCCTTTATTTGGATTTCGCCGTAGATGTCATCTACCGGGGCATGGGAGAAGTTGTAGAAGCCGCAGGGCGTATAATCGTCTCCGGAAGAAGGTTGAATGGAAGTTTCGTCCGGACAGCCGAATTCATGGTCGTACTTCGGTATAAGGCTCGTGAGCCAGTATTCGAGTACTTCTTTTCCGTACTGATTCAATGTGATGACAACGTGATCATAGGCACTGTTGTGCTCGACATTGATCAAGCAGATATCTTCGGATTCTTGGGATGGTGGTGAGGTCGCTGGGACGGATGGCGGCCGTTTTGCGATTGTTGCGACCTTGCCGATCCACAGAGAAACAGCCAGAAGGCAAGGCGTCGTAAGAATGAGGAATCCGGTTCCGCATATATCGGCTTTCTCTGGGAATACCAGCCATGCATGAGTGATGCACCATGAAGCGATGCCCCAGGGAAGGAATGACAGAAGAGAGATAGACAGTTGCTGGACGATGCGGAGCTTGGGTGTTCGCGTATGCTTTTTCCAACGGATCAGCAGCCACCAGAGCGGGAGGACGGGTAGAGTCCAAATGGCGAAGTTGGTGAGCAGGAAAAGACTGTATTTGTTATTTTTGGAGTCCTCCCGCAGGATGGAGACGATGAAGAATGCGAGTAGTGGGTAAGTGTATCTGCGTTTTGGGGAGAAGGGCATGGGGTAGGCGGTACTATGCCTTTGCCGTGCCAATCAGTCAAGCTTGCGATGCGGGAGACACAGATTCCACGGATGTTCACAGATGGGACTGAGGTGTATCCGGCCTCTGATGGGATAATAGGTGAAATGAAATAATAATTTGTTTTATTGCAATATTTTAAATGTATTTCAAAATGATGATTGTTGAGTGAAATCGGTGTTCATCTGTGGCCCCAACAGAGTCAGAAGCATGCTGTGCCGAGCGTGAAGAGGGCGGTAGCGGTGCAGGTGGCGGCGTACATGAGGACGATGGAGCGGGAGAGGTCGCCGGGGAGGGCGTCCATGCGGCCTTCACCGATGTAGGGGTAGGGGGCGGGGATGCCTTTGTAGGCGACGGGGCCGCCGAGTTTGAGGCCGAGGGCTCCGGCGAAGGCGGCTTCGCTCCACGCGGAGTTGGGGCTGGCATGGGCGGAGCGGTATTTCCAGCCGATGGAGAGGGAGCGGCGGCTGCGCATGCCGGGCATGGGGAGGCAGGAGAGGGCGATGAGGGGGAGAGAGAGGCGGGCGGGGAGGTAGTTCAGGACGTCGTCCGTGCGGGCGGCGAAGGTGCCGAAGCGGCGGTATTCGTCGTTTTTTTTGCCCCAGAGGGCGTCAAGGGTGTTGAAGCAGCGGTGGAGGATGGCGGCGGCTGCACATCCGGCGGGACCGCCGAGGAGGAGGCCGATCGTGGCCCAGAAGAGGGTGGAGAGGATGCCGTCCGTGAGGTTTTCGGAGACGCTTTCGATGGCGGCGCGCAGGACGCCGTGCATGTCGAGCGTTTGGGTGTCGCGGCCGACGATCATGGAGACTTGCCGTTTGGCTTGAGGGAGGTCGTTTTCCCGTGCGGCGGAGAGGACGCGGCGGGCATGAGCGGCGAGGCTGCGGGGGGCCATGCAGAGGTAGACGGCGAGAGCGGCGGCGCACCATGCCGCCCATGAGGGGAGGAGGGCGGCGGCGAGGAGGACGATGCCCGCGCCGAGGCAGACGGGGGGCAGGACGGCGCAGAGGGCGGCGAGGCTGCCAGCAAGGAAGGTTTTGCCGAGGAGGCGTTTCCATGTTCGTTCCATGAGGCGTGCCCAGCGGCCGAAGTGGCAGACGGGGTGGCAGCAGCCGGGCGGCTCTCCGAGGGCGAGGTCGAGCAGCAGGGCGGCGGGGAGGATGAGGATGGGGGCGTATTGTTCCATCGGGTCAGGCGAGGCCCATGCTGCGGTAGATGTGGCGGAGGTCGACGTTTTCGCGTACGATGTCCGCCAGCCGGTTCAGGCTGTGTTCGAGGTTGCAGACGGTGAGGTTTTTCCCGGCGGGGCAGAGTCCGGAGAGTGTGCGGATGCGGTCGATGTAGGCGCGGCGGAAGTCGTCGTCGTCGAAGAGGCCGTGGAGGTAGGTGGCCCAGATGCGGTCGGTGCCGTAGCCGCAGGGCGAGCCGTCTTCCCGGAAGAAGAGAGGGGGGCATGTTTCTTTGGCCGTGGAGATGCCGTGGTGGATTTCGTAGCCGGATGTGGGTACGCCGAGCGGGGTGCGGGCCCGGGCGATGTTGAGGAGGGTTTTTTCCGAGGCGAAGGCGGTGGCGAGGTCGAGCAGGCCGAGGGCGGGGTGGGTGGCGTGTTCGGTTTCGAGGCGGTGGGGGTCGTCGATGCGCTGGCCGAGCATTTGCAGGCCGCCGCAGATGCCGAGGATGTGGCCGCCTTTGGCGGCATGGCCGAGGATGAGGTCGGCGAGTCCGGCTTCGCAGATGGCGCGGTAGTCGTGGACGACGTTTTTGGTGCCGGGGATGATGACGAGGTGGGGGGAGCCGAAGTCGGCGGCGGTGCGGACGGGGCGCAGGCGGATGTCCGGTTCGGCGGCGAGGGGGGCGAAGTCGGTGTGGTTGGAGATGTGGGGGAGGAGGAGGAGGGCGATGTCGAGGCGTTCGGCCTCGGGAGCGGGGTTGTCGGGGGCGAAGGTGAAGGCGGCGCGGTCTTCTTCCGGCAGGTTGATGCCCCGGATCATGGGGATGACTCCGAGGACGGGGGTGCCGGTGACGGTGCGGAGGTAGTCGTGGGCGGGGGCGAGGAGGGTAGAGTCTCCACGGAATTTGTTGACGAGAAATCCGGCCAGCAGGCGTTTTTCGGCGGGAGTGAAGGTCATCCACGTGCCGAGGAAGGAGGCGTAGACGCCGCCTCGGTCGATGTCTCCCGCGAGGAGGACGGCGGCTTGCGCGTGCAT
Source organism: Neoakkermansia glycaniphila (assembly GCF_900097105.1). GTDB lineage: Bacteria > Verrucomicrobiota > Verrucomicrobiia > Verrucomicrobiales > Akkermansiaceae > Akkermansia > Akkermansia glycaniphila. Next base: position 2,977,997 of record NZ_LT629973.1, read on the forward strand.
GGCCATGTTCATGTTGACGATGTCGGCGCGTTTGAGGTTGATTTCTCCGGGGCTTCCGGCTCCTTCGAGGATGACGGCTTCGTGTTCGGCGGCAAGGCTGTCGTAGGCCTGCCGGACGATGGGCCAGAGTTCGCGTTTGGAGGTGAAGTATTCGCGGGCGGTGCGGTGCCCGGTGGGGTGCCCGAGGACGACGACCTGCGATCCCATGTCGGAATGGGGTTTGAGGAGGACGGGGTTCATGCGGGCGTCCGGGTCGAGGCGGCAGGCGGCGGCCTGGACAATTTGGGCGCGGCCCATTTCTTCCCCGAGGGCCGTGACTCCGGAGTTGAGGGCCATGTTTTGGGCCTTGAAGGGGGCGACGTCGTAGCCGTCCTGCAGGAGGATGCGGCAGAAGGCGGCGGTGAGGATGCTTTTTCCGGCATCGGAGCAGGTGCCCTGCAGCATGAGGGCCGGAGTGCGGCGCGGGCGGCGCAGAGAGGGGGCTTCGATGCGCGGTTGCGGGGGGGCGATGCAGGCGTACAGGGCTGCGGCGAGGGTGTCGATGTCTGCATGGGAGCGGACGGCGGCGCGGTACCACGGTTCTTGGTCGAGGCTGCGGTAGTTGGAGCAGTCGCGCAGGGCGGTGCAGTGTTCGCGCAGGAGGGTGCCGATGAGGTCGGCGGGGGCATTCGTCCAGCGGAAGAGGATGTAGTTGGCGGCGGAGGGGTATGTTTCGATGCCCGGGAGGGTGCGGAGCTGCGCGTCGAGGTGTTCGCGGCGGGCGCGGGTGAGTTCTCGCTGTTCGGCTGCGAACGCGGCCGTTTCCGGGGAGCTGAAGATGGCGACGGCTGCGGCGATGGAGGCGGCGCCGATGCTCCACGGCGGAAGTGCATCGCGCAGGGCGGCGATGATGCGGGGGGATGCGGCCGCGTATCCGGTGCGGATGCCGGCCATGCCGTAGAATTTGGTGAGGGAGCGGAGGACGATGAGGTTGTTCCGGGTGGGGGCGGCGGTGAGGAGGCTGTGCTGTTCTCCGGCGAAGTCGATGAAGGCTTCGTCGATGATCCAGACGGTGCCGGGAGTGGCATCGATGGCGCGAAGGATGCTGCCGGGCGGGAGGATGGCTCCGGCGGGGTTGCCGGGGTTGGCGAGGAAGATGCAGCCGCCGAGCGGTGCATGGGCGGCGATAGAGTCGAGGTCGGGGAGGAATCCTGTGTCCGGTGAGGTGTATTCGTGCCGGACGGGGATGTCCGCGCGGCGGCAGGCGAGTTCGTATTCGCTGAAGGCGGGCTGGATGATGAGGGCTTCGGCAGGGGCGAGGATGCGCGGGAGGGCGTGGATGTGTTCGTTGCTGCCGTTGCCGAAGAGGATGCAATCCTGAGGGATGCCGAGGTGCGCCGAGGCGGCGGCGCAGGCATCTTCGGCATAGGGGGAGGGGTAGGCGACGGCGCGGTCGAGGCTTTGGAGGACGGCTCCTCTCAGGAAGTCGGGCATGCCTTCGGGACGGACGTTGACGCTGAAGTCGAGGAGGTTTTCCGGGGAGGTTCCGGCGCGGGCGGCGAGGGCGAGGAGGTTGCCGCCGTGGGCGTCGGCGTCGGGAGGAGTGTTCATGGTTCGGTCGGTTCGGAGAGGAGGTGGAGGAGTTGCCGGGCGCAGTCGTCCGGGGTGGCGGCCGTGGTGTCGATGGAGGTGCAGCAGGGTATGCCCCGGTGGATGGTGTCCATTTGCCGGAGGGCGTGGGGGAGATCCGGGGGGCGGTCGGTGCGGGTCGTTTCGCGGCGGACGAGGGTTTCCCGGTCGCAATGGACGCGGACGGTGTGGAGAGGGACGGAGCCGAGGCGGCGGCGGAGGTCGTGTATCCAGTCCGGGTTTTCTCCGATGACGTGGTCGGCGATGACGCAGGCTCCGGCGCGGGCGGCGGCGGCCAATGCGGCGTGGTAGGCTTCGACGAGGGGGAGGCCGGAGGCGTCCAGCGTGCCGGTGAGGGTGCTGGAGGCGGTGCCGCAGGCCGGGAGAAAGTCGTCCACGGAGAAGATCATGACGGGCCGGGGCGAGAGGCGGCGGAGGGCTTGCGCGAGCGTGGTTTTGCCTGCGCTGGATGGGCCGTTCAGCAGGATGATTTTTCCTTGGAGGCGGGCGGCTGTTTCCGGGGTGGGGAGGGGCTGCGCCCAGTACAGGTGGATGTATCCGGCGCGGATGTTGCCGTGGGAGATTCCGTCGCGGCAGGCGGAACCGTCCCGCCCCGTCCATGTGTAGAGCGAAGGGTAGTCGCGGTGGTGTTCGATGGAGGACCAGTGGAATTCATGCCCGCGCAGGGTGGTGCGTTCGAGGCCGAGGGGGGAAGTTCCGGGGATGGAGACTTCACGGTAGCCGAGGGAGCGGAGTGCGGAACCCATGCGGGCGGTGGCGTCGAGGATGCCGCTCATGGGCCATTCCGTGCCGTCCGGGGTGACGAGGGTGCGGCAGAGGTACATGTAGCCGCCGCATTCGGCGAAGATTTCCTTGCCTCCATCGGCATGCTGCCGGAGGGCGCGGCGCATGGCTTCGTTGGCGGAGAGTTCGCGGGCGAAGGTTTCGGGGTAGCCGCCGCCGAGGTAGACGGCGTCCGTTCCTGCGGGCAGGGCGGTGTCGTGAAGGGGGGAGAAGGGAAGGATTTCCCAGCCGAGCTGTTCAAGGCGGGAGAGGTTGTCGTCGTAGTAAAAGCAGAAGGCGCGGTCGCGGGCGACGGCGAGGCGGCGGCGCGTGCCGGATGATGCCTGAACGGGGTGAGCGGGTTTCGGGCGCGGAAGGCGGGTCAGTTCCAGCAGGGCGTCGAGGTCGACGGACTGTTCGGCGGCATCGGCCAGAGTGTCGTACCAGTCGCTGCCGCACGGGGTTTCTTCGGCGGGGACGAGGCCGAGCTGTCGGGAGTCGAGAGCCCATGAAGCGTTGTGCGGGATGGCTCCGAGGAGTGGCGGAAGGTGGTCGCGACGGAGGGCCTCGGCCAGAATCCGCGTATGAGAGGGGCTGCCGACGCGGTTCGCGATGATTCCCGCGATGCGGAGTCCGGGGTGGTAGTGGGCGTATCCTGCGACGAGGGCGGAGATGGAGGCGGCCATGCCTTTGGCCGGGACGACGAGGATGACGGGCAGGCCGAGGGCGAGGGCGCAATCCGCCGTGCTGCCGGAGAGGTCGCCGGGGGCGCGGCTGTCGAACAGTCCCATGACTCCTTCGCAAAGAACGACATCCGCCGAGGCGGCATGCCGTTGCCAGACGGAGCGGACACCTTCGCGGCCCATCATCCATGTGTCGATGTTGAGGGAGGGACGGCCTGTAGCCTGCCGGTGGAAGGAGGGGTCGATGTAGTCCGGCCCGCATTTGAATCCCTGGACGGAGAGTCCGCGCCGCACCAGCGCACGCATGAGGGCGAGCGCGACGGTGGTTTTGCCGCCGCCGGAGTGGGGGGCGGCGAGGCAGAATCCGTGGAAGGGTTTGCTGTCCGGTTGCGGAGGCATGGGGGAGATTACATTTTCGGAGCCACAGATTTCACGGATTTTCACAGATTGTTGATAATAAATTAAATATAATTTATTCAGATTTTAATATGATCCGATTTCCTGTTTTTTCATGAAATCATCTGTGAAGATCTGTGCCATCTGTGGCTTTTTTCTTATTCCTTTTCGAGATATTTTTCCTGATAGCCCCGGGCTTCGTAGAGGGTGTCGCCGCTGCGTCTGGTGCGGGGGCCGCCGATGAGGATGAGGCTGGACATGTCCACCCGGTCGCAGGGGAATTCGGCGAGGGTGCCGATCCACGCGGATTCCTGCGGGCGTCCGGCATGGCGCACGATGGCGCAGAGGGTTTCCGCACCCCGGGCTTCAGTGAAGCGGGCGACGGCTTCTTCCATGAGGTGGCGGCGTTTGCGTCCGGCGGGGTTGTAGAGGACGGCGGGGAGGGCGGTGTGGACGGTGTGGGTGAGGTTGCGCCGGACTTCTTCGGTGGGGACGAGGAGGTCGGAAAGGCTGATGAGGTGGTAGCCGTTTTGCAGGGGGGCGCCGAGGCGGGCCGCCGCGAGGCTGGCAGCGGTGATGCCGGGGAGGACGCGGATGACGACTTCGGCGAATGGGGGTTCGTTGTCCCGGAGTTCGTAGAGGAGTCCGGCCATGGCGAGGACGCCGGGGTCTCCGGAGCAGACCATGCATACTTCCTTGCCTTCGGCTGCGGCGGCGAGTGCATCGCGGCAGCGGGCGACTTCGCCGAGCATGCCGTTCTGGATGAGCGGTTTCCCGGCGATTTCATCGCGGATGAAGTCGAGGTATTTGGTGTATCCGGCGACGATGTCGCAGCGGCGGATCGCATCGGAGACTTCGGGAGTGATGTGGGCAGGGGAGCCGGAGCCGAGGCCGACGACGGTGATGCGGCCGCAGGCGGGTGCAGGGGCGCGGGAGCCGTGCGGGATGGAGGCGAGGGAGAGGGTGATGCCTTCGTATTTGGTTTTCGGAACGGCGACGTGACCGCCGGAGGCGAGGATGGCTGCGGCTTCGGCGACGGAGGGGATGCCGATTTTTTCCTGTACGGTCGAGGATGGGGTGGGTGTGTCGATGGCCGCGAGGCGGTCGCGTTCAAAGACGGAGAGCGGGAGGCCGTGTTCTTCGGCAAGGGCGAGGATGGCGGGTTCGTCGGCCTTGAGGTCGCAGGTGGCGATGGAGGCTATTTGCTGCGGTGCGAGGCCGTGGCGTTGGAGGAGGTCGCGCAGGGCGGCGCACAGGGTGCTTGCCGGGGTGTCTTTTTTGCAGCCGATGCCGAGGACGAAGGCGGCTTCATCGATGAGGAGGGTGCGGGGAGGGATGGAGGCCGGGTCGAGCCGGGAGCCCCAGACGACGAGGTGTTCTCCGGGCTGCCGGGTGGCGGGGGCGCCTGTGCGGACGTTCGGAGCATTTTCCCACAGGGCTGCGATGGCTGCCGGGGCGGAGAGGAGGATGGGGGAGCCGTCGAGCAGGGCGGCATTGAGTTCCTTGACGGCATCCGGGTTGAGGATGCGGGCGCGGTGTTGTGCGGCGGTTTCGTCGAAGGAGGGGATACCGCGCGAGTCGGTGGCGGTGCTGACGACGGCCTGTCCCCCGGTGATGCGGGCGAGGCGGCGGCAGAGGCGATTGGCTCCGCCGAGGTGGCCGGAGACGAGGCTGATGAGGTGGGAGCCGCTTTCGGTGCAGGAGACGACGGCAGGGTCGGTGGTTTTGTCACGCAGGAGAGGAGCGATTTTGCGGACGGCGATGCCCGTCGCTCCGATGAAGATGTGGGCGGTGTAGCGCCGCCAGTTGTGTTCCAGCCGGGAGTCGAGTTCTTCGGAGGCGACGACGGATGCGCCGAAGTGTGCGCCTGCCGGGCGGGTGGTGAAGATGTCCGCATGGTCGAGTGCGGCGGCGAGTTCGGCGGCGCGGGCGAGACCTTTTTCGGTGAATGCGTAGATGGCGCAGTTGCCTGCGTATTGTTCGCCGGGCAGGTTGTTGCGGTAGCCGTGGCTGAAGCTGCGGTCGTAGAGTTTGGAGCGGTTGCCGTGGGCATCGAGGGCTTTGCCGACGAGGATGAGGGCCTGCCTGCCGATGCCGCTTTCTTCCGCCTGCCGCCCCATGGTGGCGATGGTGCCGCGCAGGATGCGTTCTTCCGGCCACGAGGCGCGGTAGACGATGGCGGCGGGGGTGTCGTCCGGGAGTCCGGTCTGCCGGAGTTGTTCCATGAGGTCGGAGGCGTTGCCCATGCTGAGGTAGAAGGCGAGGGTGGCTCCGGTGCGTGCGAAGGCTTCGACGCTTTCGCCGGATGGCATCGGGGTGCGGCCCGGCGTGCGGGTGAGGATGAGGCTCTGGCTGACGCCGGGGTAGGTGAGTTCCGCCTTGAGGGCGGCGGCGGCGGCAAAGACGCTGCTGACGCCGGGGACGATGACGGGGGTGATGCCGCGTTCGGCGAGGCCTTCGATTTGTTCGGCGATGGCTCCGTACATGGAGGGGTCTCCGGTGTGGAGTCGGACAACGAGTTTGCCATTCAGGGCGGCTTCGCTCATGGCGTCAACCTGTTCGCCGAGGTCCATTTTCGCACTGTCGAGGAGGGTGCAGCCGGAGGGGCAGCGCGTCAGGTGGTCCGGGTTGACGAGGGATCCGGCATAGACGACGAGGTCGGCGCGGCGCAGGAGGTCGCCGCCGCGTTCGGTGATGAGGTCGGAGGCTCCGGGGCCTGCCCCGATGAAGTGGACGATGGGAGGTGGCGTGGTCATGCTTGGGAGAAGGTGTGGATGTAGATGCGGTGCAGGGGCTTGTAGTGGGTGTATTGCCCGGCGATGGGGGAGGAGGTGGCGATGTCGATGCTGGCGGAGCCGAGGCGGAGTTCGGGCCGCCAGTTGTGGAGGATGTGTTCGGCTTCGAGGGTGACGGCGGAGGCTGCAAGGATGCCGCCGGGGCGGAGTCGCGCGATGCAGGCATCAAGGATGCCGGCGAGTTCACGTCCGCCGCCGCCGATGAAGATGCGGTCGGGGGCGGGCAGGAGATCGAGGTCGGCAGGCGCCGTGCCGCAGACGGCGGCGTAGCGGATGGCGGAGAGGTTTTCGCGGTTACGGCGGATGTCGTTCAACCTGTTTTCGTTTTTTTCGAGGCCGTAAACGTCCAATCCGGGGCGGAGTGCGGCGGCTTCCAGTCCGATGGAGCCGCTGCCCGCGCCGATGTCCCAGAGGACTCCCCATGCCGGGAGGCGGAGGCGGGAGAGGATGACGGCGCGTACGTCTTCCTGCGTGATGAGGTTGTTTTCCTTGCTGTATGAGGCGTTGTTCAGCCCGAGGGGGAGGATGGGGGCTGCTGCGGCGGTGTCCGCAGGCAGGAGGAGGAGGATGGAGGTGGGTGAGGCGGTTTCTTCCGCGAGGGTGGAGATGGTGCCGCGTGTGATGCGTTCGCCGGGCGTGCCGAGGTTTTCCGCGAGGATGGCGGGGCGTTCTGCGCAGGCGGGATGGTGGCCGAGGCAGGCGCGGGCGATGCCTGCGGCGGTGTGGCGGGTGCCACCGTAAACGGCGGCGAGGGTGCAGGAGAGGATTTCCCGGAGGGGGATGGTTTCCTGATGGTGCGCGCTGAAGTGCCGGGCTTCGTCCCAGGGGAGGCCGAGGCGGTGGAAGAGGGTCTGGAAGGCAGTGACGCCGGGTACGAAGGTGACGGGGATTCCCTGTTTGTTCAGGGAGAGGATGGTGCCGCCGATACCGTGGTAGAGGGCGTCTCCGGAAGCGAGGATGAGGATGTTTTGGCCGAATGCTGCTGCGGCGAGGGCTTCGGCGGCTTTGCTGCGGGCATCGGCTCCGAGGAGGATGCTTTTGCCTTCCGGCAGGTTCAGGGCGGCAAGCAGGCGTGCGGAACCATAGACGAGATCGGCCTGAGCGGCAGCGTGCCGGAGGCGGGGATCGGCGGCGGGGTCGTCGATGCCGCAGGAGTGGACGGTTACGGGTGGCATGGTTCGGCAGGGGCGGGGTGTTCGAGGAGGAAGGTGCCGTCGAAGTCGAAGACGAGGAGGCGCGTGCGGAGCGCGGGTGCGTGGAGGGCGAAGCAGGCGGAGGCCTGTTCGCAGAAGTCGGCGAGGAGGGGGAGCCTGTCCTGCAGGGAGACGCAGGCGAGGGCTTGCCGGACGGAGGCACAGGAGAGGATGGCTCGTTCCTGTTCGGCGGTGGTTCGGTGGTGCCTCCGCAGGGTGGCGAGGAAGAGCTGCATGTCCTGTTCCTTGCGGTGGGCGTGGGTGTTGGCGTATCCGGCGGCGTATTTGCAGAGTTTGCCGGGCATGCAGGCGACGACGGCGGTGCGGATGCCGGATTGTTCGGCGGCGGCGAGGCTGTCTGCGATGAAGTCGCCGATGCAGGTGAAGTTTTCCGGAGGAAGGTGGGGGAGGCGTGCCTGTGCGGCGGTCTGGGTGCGGCCTCCGGTGCAGTAGACGACGGTGTCCGCGCCACGCAGGGCGGCGGAGCGGGTGCAGATGCGGATGGTGGCGATGTAGGCTTCGTGGCTGAAGGGGCGCACGACGCCCGTGGTGCCGAGGACGGAGAGGCCGCCGACGATGCCGAGGCGGCTGTTGAGGGTTTTCGCGGCGAGTTCTTCGCCTCGTTCGATGGAGAGTTCGGCGAGGATGCAGCCGCAGGAGTATCCGGCGGCGCGGAGGTTGTCCGCGATCATGCGGCGGGGGCCGGCGTTGATGGCCCAGCGGTTTTGTTCGCAGTCGAGGCCGGGCAGGGTGCAGAGGCCGATGCCTCCGCTGGCGCGCAGGATGAGTGAGCCGCTGCCGATGGAGAGGAGGTAGTCGTGCGGTTCCGCTTCGTGCGGGGCGGCGGGGCGCACTGTGGCGCGGATGAGGGCTCCGTGGGTGCAGTCGGGGTCGTCCCCTCCGTCCTTCACGATGGAGGCGATGCCCGGCTGCCATGAGGCAAGGGGGAGTGTGCGCCGGAGTCCGTCCGGAAAGAGGAGGGGGTAGGAAAGGGCGGATGCTGTGCGGGTGAGGCCGTCTTCCAGAGCCTGCCATGCTGCGGAGATGGCGGCGGCAGCGCAGGCTCCCGTCGAATATCCGTAGCGGAGGGGTTGTCCGGAGGCGGCAGGCATGGTGTCAGGCGCTTTCGATGATGGCGTGCAGGGTGGTGACGGCGAGTGCGCTGCCTCCCCGGCGGCCTTCGAGGACGATCTGGGGGACGCCGCAGAGGGCGAGGAGCTGTTTGGATTCGACGACGTTGACGAATCCGACGGGCATGCCGACGACGAGGGCGGGGCGCACGCCTTCTTCGAGGATGTAGCGTGCAATGCGGGCGAGCGAGAGGGGGGCGTTGCCGATGAGGACGATGCAGCCGTCGAGGATGGGGCGCGCTTTTTCGGCGGCGCAGATGGCGCGGGTGCGGTGGGTGGCGGCAGCCTGCGCGGCGATGTCTTCATCGCTGATGTGGCAATGGATGTCGTCGCGGGTGTAGGCCGGGTTCAGGCGGCGGAGGCGGTCGAGGGAGAGTCCGGCGCGGATCATGTTGGAATCGCAGAAGACGGGGGCTTTTGCACTCAGTGCGGCGAGGCCGCTTTCGATGGGGTTGTGGCGGAAGACGAGGCTTTCCGCGATCCGGGTGTCTGCCGTGGTGTGGATGAGCCTCCGGGCGACGCGCCATGCGGGGAGGGGCATTTCCGCGTGCTGCGGGCATTCGCGTTCGATGGTGCGGAAGCTTTCCGCCTCGATTTCGGCGGCATTCATGTCCCAGCGTATGTCGGGGTAGTCTTGCATCGGTTCAGGGATGGGTGTAGTGGATGAAGAGGGCGGTGAGGGTGATGAGGATGGCGGTGCCGATGAGGCGGGAGAGCTGCATGCCGAGGACGATGGTGAAGGCTTCCCGTGCCGGGAAGATGCCGAGGGCGGAGGGCAGGTTGCGGCGTAGGGTGCGGATGGGGTTGCCGACCATGCTGCCGACGAGCATGGCGAGCAGGATTTGAGGGTTGGTGACGGCCCCCATGTCGCGCAGGCCTGCGGCGACGGTGGCAGACTGGACGAGGCCGCCGATCTGGGCGAAGACGATGCCCATCAGTTCGGAGGGGAAGATGCGGTGTACCCAGTCCGGTGCGTGGCGTTCCCAGAATTCGAAGAGTCCCTGTTTCGTGAGCCATTCGATGAAGAGCATCAGCGGGATGGTGAGGCAGAGCATGCGGAAGAGGATGGTGCCGACGCGGCGGCAGCCCATGCCGAAGGCGGCTTTCCACGGGAGGGCCTGCGGTTGTTCGTCCGGCGGGGCGGTTTCGGCAGTGGGCGTTTCTTCGTCGCTGCGGCGGCGGAGGGTGCGGCGCCTGTTCCACAGCAGCACGCAGAGGATGAACATGAGGCCGACGGTGAACTGGCCGCCGAAGTAGAAGATGCCGGGGATGCCGATGGCTCCGATGACGGGGTAGACGACGCGCAGCGAATGGGAGACGTAGGCGAGGTAGCTGTTGGCCATGCCTCCGGCGATGAGGGCGGAGCGGTTGATTTTCCCTTCCGCATGGCTGGCGACGAGCATGCTGTTGGCGGCGGCGTTGGAGTACAGGGCCGTGGGCATGGCGACGCTGACGATGGGGGGCAGGCGCATGGCGCGGGCGAAGCCGCCGAGGATGTAGCCGAAGACGAGGTGCCAGCGGCGGGCTTCGATGATGCTGCCGATCATGGCGGCGATGCCGACCATGAGGAGGAGGCTGCCGATGGTATCGAGGCGGTCGAGGATGTTGTCCCAGAAGGCCGTTTCGCTGTCGGCGGGGGCGGCTTTCTTGTGGTGGCGTTTTTTCGGCGGCTGGGCGGAGGGTTCGGCCGCACCGGGAGCCGTGGCGCCGGCCTTGCCATGGTGTTTGCCTGCTTCGGCAGGTTTGGCTTCAGAAGAAGGGGCTGCAACCATCGTTGCCGAAGCGCGTTTCATGCCGCCCATGCCTTCGGATGCGGGCATGATGAGGATCAGCCAGGCGGATGCGGCGAGAGAGAGCGCCAGCCAGAGCCAGTGCCATTTGCTTTTCCACGGCGGGAGGCGTCTGGAGCGTTTGCCTTTCATTTTTTCTTCACCAGCATGAGGGAGAGGTAGGCTTCAGGCCGGTCGAGGATTTCCTCGCTGTTCGTGGAGATGTACTGTTCGGGCATGCCGAGCCGTTCGCCATAGACGATTTCGATGCCGGGCTCGTGCCGGAGGCGTTCGAGAAGAGCGTTGCGGCTGCGGTAGGTTTTCATCAGCACGGTGGTGGTGCCGGAGGGGAATTCGAGGTCGTCCGCCGTTTCGCTGCGGAAGGCAGGGACGATGCGGAGCTGCTCCCCGTTTTCCACCATGATGGTTTGGGAGACGGCGGAGAGGGTGCAAAAGGAGGTGATGCCGGGTACGACTTCCGTGGGCAGGCCGGGATGGTCGGCCTTCAGTTTTTGCAGGACGTAGCCGAAGGTGCTGTACGTCATCGCATCGCCGAGGGTCGCGAAGGCGCAGTTGCGGCCTTGCGCGAGTTCGGCGGAGATGGCGGCGGCGTTTTCGTCGATCTGCCGCTGCCGTGTTTCGGGGTCGCGCGACATGCTGAAGACGAGAGGGCGGACTTCTCCGCGTACGCCGCCGAGGGATTGGACGATGGCTTCGGAGATGCTGGTTTCCGTGTTGGGGCCGGTGACGGTGTAGATGATGTCCACCGAGCGCAGCACATTGGCAGCGCGAAGGGTGAGGTATTCAGGGTGGCCGGGGCCGATACCGACTCCGTAGAAGGTGCCTGTTTTCATGCGTGTATGAGGGAAGGGAAACGGAAAGCTTTCACAAGAAGAGAAGCGGAAGGTGGGGAAGACGGCAGACTGCGAAAAGTGCAGAGGCTCGTACCGGGCAAAGAGGTCGGTGCAACAAAAGGAGGGGCAAGGCCCCGGATGGTCGACGGTTCAATCATGCGTTGAAGTTTTCGGTGGTTCACCTCAGGCATTGGATATTCGGACTCCGGGCTTCATGCCTTCCTCCCGCCTTCACCCGGAAGATGTTCCGGATTGGCTTTCGTGCCTGTGTTGCACAATGGGAGGTTGTATCCCGTTACCGCAGCGCGACTGTTTCCGATTTTCACGGAATTCCCCGTTGCCGCAGGCAATGTAGTCGAAACAAGTCTCCAAGTCAAGGTGAGATATCTGGGGCAATACACGAAAGACGGGCTTATTCGGAAAATTTTGAAAGCAATTGCTCATGTTTACGGCTTGTTTTCAATTTTGTTATTGTCGATTGATTGTTGAATGACAATACATGCATCATGTATCGTTTAAGTTGAGATTTGATGATTTACAAAAAATTCATCGTATAATACCTAATTATAATAAAGTAAAATTGCATTGAGAATATTCCAAAAATACAAAAAATTAACAAATAAAGCATATTAAATTATTGGTAATATTAATATTATAAATGTTTTTATTTTTTGCTTTGACAACAGGATTCATTATTTGTTATATAGCTCGGCGTCATGAGATCAATGATGAAAACGGGGTTGTTATTCCTTGTTGCTACCGGATCGGCAGGCTATGCCGCCGATCAGGATAATCTGCAATATTACTGGGATTTTACGACTCCTCCTACTGCCACAACGACCAATCCTGTACGGATTGACCCTGCCAAAAGCGTGAACCAAATCGGGATCAACCGTTTTGTTGACGGAACCAACTCGACTGTCTACCATCAGACGGGCGGTGCATTCGGCGGAGGTTATATCGCCGCCAATGCAGCCAATGCCGGATATAACAACTTTCACGTATATTATGGCATGGAGTCGTACATCAATATGACGACCGGTTTTTCCATTTCCATGCAGGTCAGGAACGACAAGAACGCCAGTTTCAACACTTCCGGCGTGTCCTTTTCGATGGTGTTCGGCAGCAACGACGACGCCACATTCCGTATTACGAACAATGCGATCGCTCTGGGCGGCTACACGGGCAGCTGGACCTACACGGGCGCGGCAGGCATCGTGGATAACGGAGCTTCCTGGCAATCCGTCGTCCTGTCGGTGAATGGCAGCGGAGCCAATGCCGGTATCATGTCGGTGTATGTGGACGGCAACCTGTTTGCAACCTCTTCGGCTGCCTTTACGTCGCGCATGAACGGCGGTGTGACCAAATTTGCCATCGGTGGCAAACTGGCGGACAATTATCAGGAAACGCGCACGGACGCCTCCGATCTCGCTTTCTGGAATACGGCTTTGTCGGCTCAGGATGCTGCTTTCCTGAAAGACCATGCCGCTGACCAGCTCGGCGTCATTCCCGAACCGGCCACGGCTTCCCTCGGATTGCTGGGCAGCCTGATGCTCATGCTTCGCCGCCGCCGTTCCTGAACACGAGCTAATCATCCTTGAATGAGAAAAGGCTGCCTCACGCAAAGAGGCAGCTTTTTTTGCTTCGCAGGGATTACAGAACGATTTCCTCCCCTGTGCCCATGTACCGCACCTTGTTGTCCATCATGGCATGCAATTGCTCGAAAGGCGTCCAGCCCCGTGCAGTGGCAGGTATGGTACACGGTCGGAAGCTTGCACAGGTGGGAAGACAATCCTTCCCAAACGGACGGCTCGACGCTTTTCCCCGTACGGGGGGTGAGCAGATGGAAGCCGCCGATGACCCGGTCGGGAACGATTCCCGTTCTCTGTTCGCATTGTTCAAGAATATTGAGAATCCCACAGTGTGAACATCCGGTAAAAAGTACATTTACCCCTCCGTCGGATACCATCAGATTCTGTTCGTGAAGAAAAGTGTCCCGGACATATTCTTCTCCGTGCTTGACGGACAGAGTCGAGTTCGATTCTGGAACCCACTCTTTTTTTCCCTCCACGCAGGACAGAAGCCGGAGTTCTCGATCAATGGTAAGATCGCCTTGGAGTTTCACGAGGCAGGAATGGCGCTCCAATTCTCTGTCGAGGCCGATGAAGGCATAGCCCTGCGGCTTTCTGGAATAGAAATCTCCGAAAGCTCCAGCTTGCACATACACGGGAGCCTTTTCATTTTTATCGAGGAAGGTACGGAGGCCTCCTCCATGATCATAATGCCCGTGGGAAAGAATAGCCAGATCGACTCCGGACAAGTCGATCCCGAGCGCACAGGCGTTTTCCCAGAAATCGGAACCTGTTCCCATATCGAAAATGACCTTGTGCGATGCTGTTTCCAGATAAAAGCTAAGGCCGAATTCGCTTTTCAGGCATTCCGTTTCAGACGTGTTTTCTATCAGGCATACAACCCTCATCGTTTTTCCGGTTGACTCGGAAAATATAACGTTTCACTGCATGGAACGAAAGACGAAAGGGAGGCATTCCAATGGTTCGAGCTTGTTTTGCACCATAAAAGAGGCTGTCTCATTGGTTTGAGACAGCCTCTTTTTATGGGCAGGTAAATGGCAGTAATGCCATGAGAGAATCGATAATCTTCAGGAGTGGCCGGCATCGGCGGCTGCCGGAGCGGAAACGGGCACCATGTCGTCAACCGTCTCGAGAGCATGGCGCAGGAAAATGCGACGAATGCCTTCCATCTCACCCAGTCCTTTGAGGTGGGCCTTGACGTTGAAACCTTCTTTTTTCAGGATGCTGGCCCAGGAATCTTCGTCGCTGCCGACGAGATCGTTGTTGGCATGGTCTCCGGCGACGATCATGAAGGGGGCGAGCCAGACGGTTTTGACACCTTTGTTCTTCAATTCCTGCAAGGCGCGTTCCAAAGAGTAGGTACCTTCGACGGTGGCCATGAAGGTGAGGGAGTCGCGGCGCTGCAATTCGTCGCGCACGGCGGCAAGGACGAGGTCGGCCCGGCCGTGCTGCTGCCCGTGGGCCATGTACAGGACGGCTTCGTCGGGACGGCGTTCTTTCGGCAGTTCTTCGGCGAGCGTCTGCACGACGCCATCGAGATCCGCATGGCTTTCAAGCAGCGGACGGCCGAGCAGGACGCGGTCGAAGGCTTGCGGATGGGCATCGATATAGTTCTGGACGGTTCGCTCCATTTCGGAGAATTCTTCACCAGCTGCCATGTGGAGCGACTGGATGCGTATGTTGCGGACTCCCTGCCGGGAAAGGTTGTCGAGGCTTTCGCGGATGGAAGGCACGGGCTTGCCTTGCTTGGCCAGCTTCTTGCGGATGATGTCCGAAGTGTAGGACCAGTGAATGCGGTCTTTGGAAAAGGAGGGCTGGAAGGTTTCTTCCGTCTTGTCGTAGGAGACGCGGGCTTTGCCGTAGCTGGTACCGAAAGCGACGAGAAGAATTCCATCGTTCATGGGTGGAGGTGGTGTGGCGGCGAAAGAGGCAGGGAATATCATGAGTGCAGCGCTCATGCCCAGGGCCAGATTGCGGGTTAATGTCATGTCGGTGATGTGGTTTGGCTGTCCGCATGGCTGTACTTTCCCCGATTCGGATATTTCGAATACAGGTGCGGTTGTGATACCGCAGAATGCTCAATCATGCGTTGAATATGGATGGGGCGTGGTGCCCCAGGCGACGGATATTCGGACTTCTGGTTTCAAACCTTCCTCCCGCCTTCACCCGGCATGTGTCCGGATTGGCTTTCACGATTTGCATCGCGATGAGAGGTCGTAACCAGTTACCGCAGCGCGACTGTTCCTGATTTTCACAGGATTCCCCGTTGCTGCGGGCATGATAGCGAACACGTATAAAGGCGTCAAGCGGGAATTCATGAAATAAAAACAATCTTACACGCACGTGTAACCCGGCGATAACGAATACAATTGATAGTCTATTGATGGAACGGTAAAAAGGCAATTCTTCCTTGTATGCCTTCCTTTTGGAAACACACGCAGGAAAGGATCGCCGGGAACGGTTGATTCGTGACGTTCTTTCGTTTTTTGGCTTCCGGTCGGCATGTTTTCTGTGATACACTATGACTAATATGATATCGCGTATTTTGTTTGGAACTCTATTGATGGCTACCATGGCCCATGCCCAGGCTCCGGCCGGGGATAACTCACCCGAAACCAAACCGGCCCGCCGAGAGGCCTCCGAAAAAAATACGGCACGCAGCAAAGCTCTGTATCCCCGGACGCAGGAATCCATCAACAAAACCATTGCCGCCATTCAGGCCAAGAAAGGAAGTGGGAATCTTGCCGAAGCGCAGGAGGCCGTCAATGCCTTGAACGTGTACCGCTACCTGTGTGGAGTGCCTTTTTCCGTCAAGGTGAACGCATCCATGTGTTCTCAAGCGCAGTCTGCCGCTGATGCCTGTGCTGCCAAAGGAACGCTCTCCCACTCGCTCGGAGCCTACACCGACCAGTGCAATCTGGCTGCAGCCAGCGGCAATCTGCCGATGGTGAACACAGTACACATTTACATGGATGATGCCGGCGCGAACAACCGTGAAGTGCGCGGGCACAGGCAACATTGTTTGAAATATGGTCTGACGTCTACCGGATTCGGTAAACAGAAGGGGTTCGGCGCCATGAGGGTCATGTTGGGAAGAGGTGCAAAAATGCCTAAAATGAAACGTGGATGGAGCTATCCCGGCAACGGATTCTACCCTGCCGCCTGGATGAAAGGCAACGGATGGAGCTATTACGCTCCGGCCGGAATTTCGATGAAAAAAGCGAACGTCACCATGTGGAAACTGGCCCAGCCGCCCACCAAGGTTCCTACGCCGAGCGAATTGCAACAGGCGCAAAAAATTTCGATGGGCAGTGTCTTCACGCATGATGGGCAAATCGTGTTCGAACCCGGCATTCAGACTCCTGAAGGCATTTACTGGGTAGAGATCAAGGCCGGTAATTTCTCGGATAAATACGTTGTCGAATTTTTCTGACAGACGACGGCCAGTGCGGGCTGACTGCTTATTCTCTTGCAGATTGTTGGCTGTTAGAATAGAATAGCATCCGGTACATGAGTACGTTGAAACACAAGTGGACGGATAGCAAGGGCATCGCCTGCTTCGGCGCATGGGAAAAAGTAGTCTGGGGCATTGCCATTCTCTGGTGCCTCTCCTTTACGATACTGGCTTTTCCCGATTTTTCGGAAGATGCCCCCGGACTGGCTGCTCTGATCGTAGGGTTCGACAAATACCTTCCCGTCTTCTTCCTGATCGAATATATCCTTCGCATTGCCGTGTCGCAGTCGCGGTTGCGGTACATCTTCAGCTTCATGGGACTCATCGACCTCGTGGTTTGCCTTCCGGCCCTTCTGCCTCTGCTGGGAGTGGACGAGGCCAACGTCCTGTACTCCCTGCGCATTGTCGAATTGTTCTGCATCTTCAAAATCGTCCGGTTCAACAGGATATTCGCTCCTTTCGCCCAGATATTCAAATCTATCAGCAAGGAACTGTATATTTTCTTCGGACTGTTCTTCTTCCTGCATTACTTCTTCGCCATGGGCATCTATATGGCCGAAAGGAAGGCGCAGCCGGAAGTATTCTCCTCGCTTCTGGACGGTTTCTGGTTCGCAGCAGTCTCCTTGACGACGACGGGATACGGCGATGTGGTGCCCGTTACGGTCCTAGGCAAGGTATTCAGCGGTTGCATGCTGGTACTTGGCGTCGCCGTCGTCGCGGTACCCACGGCACTCATCACCTCGGCAACGACGCGGCTGTGGCAGAGCCGTAAACTGGATATGATCGAAAAGGCGGCCAAACAGGCATCCATCGCCGCAAACGCACAATTGACCGCTTCGGGCACCGACCCGAAACCGGCACAGCCTTCCCAGTCTGCTCCCCAGGCAAAGGCACCTGCCGTGCATCAGGCCAAATAAAGCCTGCATGAACGTGATATTGCTTGACCTTGACACATATATCGTCTAGGCTCCCTGACCCTGCATGTCCACGAATCTTACGCGCAATTTTTCGATCATCGCCCATATCGACCACGGCAAAACGACTCTGTCCGACCGCCTGCTGGAATATACCAATACGATCTCCGACCGTCAAAAGCAGGACCAGCTTCTCGATGCCATGGATCTCGAACGGGAAAAGGGCATCACCATCAAATCCCATCCCGTGACGATGCACTACCGGGCGAAGGATGGTAAAACATACAAACTTAACCTGCTGGACACCCCCGGCCACGTGGACTTCTCCTACGAAGTCTCCCGCTCGCTCGCCGCTTGCGAAGGCGCGATTCTCATCGTCGACGCTGCGCAGGGCGTGGAAGCCCAAACGCTGGCGAACATGCACCTTGCCATGGACCAGGGGCTGACCATTGTCCCCGTCATCAACAAGATCGACCTTCCCAGCGCCAACCTTCCCGGCGTCTACCGCCAGCTCGAAGACGTCGTCTGCATCCCGCGCGAAGAAGCCATCAAGGCATCCGCCAAAACGGGAGTCGGCATCGAAGACATTCTTGAAGCCATCGTCACGCGCATGCCACCGCCTCGCGAAAGCGAAGACAATCTCCTGCGTGCGCTGGTATTCGACTCCGTGTACGACGCCTATCGAGGCGTCGTCTCCTATGTGCGCGTCGTCTCGGGACAAGTCAAGCGAGGTATGCGCGTGCGCCTGTTCGCCACGGACGAAACCTATGAAGTCAAGGAAGTCGGCGTCTTCACACCGAAAATGCAGCGGACGGACACCCTTGAAACGGGAGATGTGGGCTACATCATCGCCAACATGAAATCGGCGGCCGACGTCAAGATCGGCGACACCTACACGGACACCGCCAATCCTTGCAAAGAACCGCTGGCCGGCTTCAAGGAAATCCACCCGATGGTCTTCTCGGGCATCTACCCCGTCGACTCCTCGGACTTTGAAGCACTCAAGGCCGCCATGGCCAAGCTCCAGATCAACGACGCGGCCTTCACCTACTCCGCAGAATCCTCCATCGCTCTCGGCTTCGGTTTCCGCTGCGGCTTCCTCGGCCTCCTGCACATGGAAATCATTCAGGAACGCCTCCGCCGCGAGTTCAACATGGACGTGATCTCCACGTACCCCTCCGTCATCTATGAAGTGACGCGCACGGACGGCGAAGAAATGCTCGTGGACAACCCGAGCATCCTGCCGGAACCGCAGGAAATTCAGGAAATCCGCGAACCGCTCGTCCGCGTCTTCATCATGATCCCCGGCGACTACATCGGCGACGTGATGCAGCTCATCCTCGAAAAACGCGGCGCTGTCGAACACACCGAAACCATCGACGATACCCGCGTGATGATCACCGGCACGCTGCCTCTGGCGGAAATCCTCGTCGACTTCAACGACAAGCTCAAATCCATGACACGCGGCTACGGCTCCATGGACTATGAACATGCAGGCTACCGCGCCGCCAACCTCATCAAAATGGACATGATGATCGCCGGGGAACCGGTGGATGCCTTCTCGATGATCGTCCACCGCGACAAGGCGGAAAGCCGGGGCCGCGAACTGGCGACCAAACTCAAGGACGTCATCCCCAA
This sequence comes from Neoakkermansia glycaniphila, assembly GCF_900097105.1. Classification (GTDB taxonomy): domain Bacteria; phylum Verrucomicrobiota; class Verrucomicrobiia; order Verrucomicrobiales; family Akkermansiaceae; genus Akkermansia; species Akkermansia glycaniphila. The sequence continues at coordinate 2,996,806 of NZ_LT629973.1, forward strand.
GCAGCTCTTCACCGTGGCCATTCAGGCCTGCATCGGCGGCAAAATCATCGCCCGTGAAAGCATCTCCGCCATGCGCAAAAACGTGACGGCCAAATGCTACGGCGGCGACGTGACCCGAAAGCGTAAACTCCTCGAAAAGCAGAAGGAAGGCAAAAAGCGCATGAAAGCCATCGGCCGCGTCAACATCCCTCAGGAAGCCTTCATTCGCGTGCTCAAGAGTGGCGACTGATTGCGTGGCATACGCCTTTGAACAAAAAAGAGCAGGGACTTGATGTCTCTGCTCTTTTTGCATGAAATGAACCGGAAACGGCTTATTCCTTGAACTGGATATTTACGCCCTTTTCCTTCCAGGCGGCGGAAAAATCATCCTGAAGCTGCTTGAAATTCTTGCGCTTGCCGAGCAGGGTCTTCTTGCATTTGTCCGGAGCAGTACCGCGCTGCAGGGCATTCATGTAATTCGTGAAATTACGAAGCCCGTAACGGTCGTCGAGATGGAAATGGTACGCTACCAGCATCGCGGCCAGCGTATAATTGCGGTGTCCGTAATTGGGATCCGTACTGCCTTTGCCGTAGAACGTATCCTGGCTCATGTCGATGAACTCCTCGATCGTGAACGGAAGCGTCCATTTCCCGTGTTGTTCGTAAACCATGGCTGCTTCGCGGATATTCTTGAAAGCTCCCGTGAAATCGAACTCGTTACCGTCGTACGGCACATAACCCACATACTCGGACATCCCTTCGTTGATCCAGATCGAATTGCGGAAATTGCACAGGCAGGTCAACTGGTGCGTAATTTCATGCGCCAGAGTATGGCTGTCGATCTTGTCGTCGAGCAGCTTGCCGTCGGGTGAAATACCGAGCGCCGTAAAAGGCACAATCGTCATATCATCCTGCACGTCTTTCTCGGTCAATCGCTTGTTGGTTTGAGCCATGGCCGAGCGGAATACACCGACGGAGCCTTGAGGACCGCCGGCTGCATAATAGGAAGCCATATCCGGCGTCAGCAAAGCCTTCAGTTCCTGTCCTGGACGCCGCTTGCTCTTCACGCGGGGAATCGGCAGGGGCATCCGTTTGACGGCGGCGAACGTACCTTCATACAAACGTCCGATTGCTTCCTGAGCCTTTTCATCCAGAGGCTTCTGGGAAGTAAACCGGAAATTGGCCGTCTTGTAAATATAGGTCGACCGGTTCTTGTCCTTGGCATTCTCTTCCTTCAATCGGAAATTCTTGGGCCCCGGAACCTTCTCCGGCCAACGGTCGGGCATATCGACCACATCCGCGCTATCGACGGGTTCCTGTGTCTCTTGCTCATTCACGAAAGCAACATCCTTCGGACTGAGAGAGTCGATGGGAACCGTAGCGGTCTTGCCTGTCTTGGTAAGCTTGAGCGTAACATTCGTGCCGTCAGTCGACACGAAATCGGCATCAATGGTACGGCCCTTCTTATCCGTCCAGGAACGGGCGTCTGCATTGGTAAAGAGGAAAGCGGCCGCGAGAACGGCTGACATGGATTTTAACCAGGTGAAATGCATGGTAATCAATTAATTAGGAGTTGGTTGAGAAGGATAGTGCGTCCAGCTCGCTGTGGTAGTGGTCCAGATCGAAGGGAGATTGGGTAGCCATCATGGTATTGATCTCCCAAAGTAAAACGGAAGCCATGGCGTGCAAAGCCTCGTCTTCCGCACAGCCGTCGGCTGTCAAGCGATCGAAAGTACAACGCACGAACGCCGTCTCATCGCTTGCCATCTGCTGGCGGAGAGCCGTCAACAGATCGGCAAGAACATCATCGGGAATCCGTTCGTCAACGGAAGAAAGGGCATCGTCTGAATTCATGAAATCAAATGCGTCCGAGCTGCGTACGGATGATATGCCCCAATTCCTTTTGGAAAGCATTCAAATCCTCTTCCGAAGGTTCGCCAAGAATCGGCTCCCAAGACACACTCCCGCGGGCGTCGATCAACCATGTGGCGCGTGCTCCGGTCGGGAAAGCCACCTGTCCGGAAAGAAACACGCCGGGTTGCTTCACCTCGTCGATCGTCACCTTCAACTGGCCGGATGAAATCGATTGCGGAACCTCCTGTGCGGCAGCATCGGCAGCAGGTGCAGCCTCTGCCGGGGAACGAAGCTCAATACCGAGATCCAGCAAAAGAAAACGCGTATCCATATATGTCATGTGAATACCCAGCTGCTCCGTCAGGGCCTTTTGGATGCCATTGAGATCCAATCCATCTTCCGCCCACTTGCGCAAAGTGGCGATTTGGTCTTCTGACAATGATTTGCTCATACATGAAGGATGCCCGAAACAGCCAGTCAGTTCAAGCAGAAAGGGGAAAACAGACGAAAAAACAGGCAATACGGACTCCTTGAGACTCGGAAAACAACACCAAAGATCCGAACACATCGTTCATAGAACCCGCTCACCAACGTGAACGATACAATACCGCAATCTTCTTTCGTAGCCTGGCAATAGGAGCCGGATTAAAGCCATTATCCTGATAATGCTGCAACAGAACGAGGCAACGCTTATCCATCATGGACAGCAAATCTCGAACGACCTGCCGGACATCTCCCTCCAGCTCTACCATATCACCGGGGTGTGCATCATGGGCGATCTCTCCAATATGCCTGAGACTGTCTTCCAGATACATTCCAATACCATCTCGCAGAATCTCTTCCAACTTGTTTTTGCTGCGATGGTTTATATCTTCCATCATCACACCGCGAACAGTATCCTCCGTCACCGTAATCGTTCGGGGCATCGCCATATTATCGGAACAAGAAGTCTCGGACTGGCCGCTCTTGGTACGTTGTATCGGAACACCTTGAACATGCGATAGAATATCCATGTCGAACGCCTGTTTTGGCGTCGGAACACAGGCCAACACCATGAGAATACCCCATGCTGCCGCATAAAACACCCACAAGGTCGGATCATACAAGGTACATGCCAGCAACACTCCTGCCAGCGCGAAAACTGCCACTGCAACCGAAAAACGGGAACCGCACAGACGAGACAAAAACAACGGTAACAAAAACAGGAACGCGGCGATCCATGGTAAGGCTTTGTCTGTCCAAACGTTTTCCGACCTCGCCCCAGATTCCTCAGAGATTACGGTCTCATCTCGTTCCATGCCTGATTCTACATCCGGTTTCAAATCGATCCCCTGATGTGATCGGTTATTGGGCAATACCACCTTCGGTTTCGGTGGAGTCAGAACCGTCAGGGCAGGGACTCTCTTCATCGCAACCGGGCGATCAAGCCCCGGCATCTGCAGATTCAGAATATCGCCACGCACCCGCACGCTCCAAGCCTCTTCTTCCTCCTGCCCCTTCCGTCTCACGGAAAGCGGCATGAACCCGTCGCTATCGGCTGCACCTGCCACCGTAAAAGCGTACTGTTTCGACTTGCCGTTCTGCCGGATGGCGATCGTTCCTCGGATTCTCCCTTGGGCATCGGTTTCCCTCGCATTGAACTCATACTCCGGGAAATCCTTCCCGGCAACCTGCTTGCTGCTCAAGACGATAGGATGATACGTCGACTGTTCCCCCTCCCAGTCGAAAGGCGAACCCTGAACCGTCAAACAGCAAAACATCAAAAGCAGAATGAAAGCAACATGCCGCATACGGATTTATATATAAATGATCATGAATTAAATAACAAGAAAAAGATAGAAAAAAAAGCATATGTCATGATTCAAATGGATGATTGAACGACCTGCTTTTCTGTTGTTCAGGTAATACGACCGAAAGACTTTGTGTACGTGTACCAATACAATACTCAAGTCCATTTTTTTCAATGGGAATTCGCATGGCATACACCAAAAAACTGAAGCCATATCCACCCAAACATTCAAAAATCGAGGCATGAAAAAGCCGCCCGTAGGCGGCTTGGAAAAGGTTTGCAGCTTAGGAAACCAAGGCTTCTTTTACATGGAGCCGGTTGTCGGATTTGAACCGACGACCGTCCGATTACAAATCGGGTGCTCTACCACTGAGCTAAACCGGCTTGAAGCATTGTCTGCGGCGGGATGATACACGAGTTCATGAAGCAGGGCAAGTGATTTTTTCAAAAAACTTGCCATGCCTGCCGCCACGAACCGTTCCATCAGAAGTTGTAGCGAACGTCCACACCAGCGGTGAACTGGAAGTGGTCGATGATGCCTGTGCCGACGGCCTGGTTGATTTTCGTGCGGTTGTTACCGGCCCATGATGTTTGCACCCATGGGACAAGCTGCCATTGGGCATCGCGGCCCATCGTGCCGCCGATGTTGTAGGGAAGGGCTTCACAACGGATATAGTAGGCATCGACGCCATCCGCATTGCCTGCCCAGTAACCGAAGGAGTAGCTCATGCCGGCGCGCACGGTCGCATCCCAGCCGATGTTACCCCGGGTGGGGAGGACATCCTGCCAGCGGTAGCCGCCTTCGATGAGGCCGTACCATCCGGTGAGTCCGTAGAAGCCGGCCCCAAGGTCGAAGCGGCCGAAGTATCCGGTCTGGCGGTCGTCGTAGGTGAGGTTGATGTGGATGTTCTGGGCGAGCTGGTGGGGGGCTTTGCCTCTGTATTCGGAGAGGAAGCCTTCCAAGCCGCCGTATTGAAGTCCGTAGCCTGCCTTGGCCACGAGGTTCGGGAAGATTTCCTTGGTGAGGCCGTAGCCTGCGCCCAATACGGGTTCATTGCCGAGCACTCCGCTGCCGTAGATGGCGCCGGCCTGAAGGTCGAGCTGCTGGCCGATGCCCCACCCGAAGAGGTTGGTGTTGCCGGGTTTCAGTTGCAGATTGACGAAACTCCATCCTGCATCGGAGTATCGGTTGGTGACTCCCATGCCGCGCACCTGATAGTTGCTGGAGTAGGCGTTGATGTCGAGGGTGGCCCATTTCCGGTTGCTGTATGCGCTGATTTGGCGCGGAGCGGCAGCCGGGGTGGGGGTGGCGTAGTCCGAGTGCGAGGCAAAGTCATCCGCATAGTCCGTTTGCCCGTTGACGGCAGTGTAGGTGATGGATCCGGAGGGGATGGCAGGAGGGGCTTCTGAGAAAGCGATTCCTGCGGACAGGGCAGAACCCGCCATGAGGGTAAGAAGGTTGATCGATTTCATAAACGTTTCTATGGTACAGGGTGCATCGGGGCGATTCAAGCCCAAATTTCCGGACGATCCTTTTTCCCATAGCCAGATGCCGCTATACTCAGTATTGCTGTACGGGCGAGCCGGGCGCACTTCCGGCGGAGGGGACGGTGCGGCACAGTGTGTCGGCACGGCTCATGAGTTTGTCCCACTGTTTTTGGGAGAATTTGGGTGGTACGCATGATTTGTGCATGTTGTATTCCACCCGGCGAATGGTGTCGTGCATGGTTTGCGGGCAGATGCGGGCGATGCCTTCCGCAATGCCATCGATGATGTCCATGACGTTGTGGCAGACGAGAGGCAGGTCGCATCCTGCTTCCAAAGCCCGCGGTACGGAGAGATGGGGGGGCAGTGTGCGAGCAATGGAACCCATGCAGAGGTCGTCCGTATAGACGAGGCCGCGATAGTCCAGCCTTTCGCGCAAGATTTGTTCGATGAGCGTGCGGGAGAGCGAAGCTGGGTTGTCCGGATCAATGTCCGGGAGAAGGATGTGGGCGAGCATGACACCGGAAAGTTCGTCGTCCAGAGCCATGAACGGGACGATGTCTTCGGTGATGAATTCCTCCAGCGTGGCATGGATGACGGGCAGATCGCTGTGCGGATCGGTTTCCGCCTTACCCATGCCCGGGAAGTGTTTGCCGCAGGTCATCAGGCCGTAGTGTCTCTGGTTGCGGTTGAAGATTCCGGCATAGGCGAGTACCTGCTGGGGTTCCGTGCCCCAGCAGCGGGAAGGCAAAGCATTGGCCTGGGGAGAAGGGGAAGCGAGGTCGAGTACGGGAGCGAAGTTGGTGTTGAATCCCAGCTGGCGGAGTGTGAACGTGGAGACGATGGCCGTTTCTATGATGGATGCCACGCTGCCGAAAGAAGCCAGGTCGGCAGCACCGGGTAGTTGCAGGCCCAATGCTGCTGTGCGGATGACGCGGCCTCCTTCCTGATCGATACCGACAACAGGTTGAAAGTTGAGGCTGCGCGCCCGCAGTTCATCGGTGAGGGCACGCGTTTGTTCGACGCTTTCGATGTTGCGCGAGAAGAGGATGTACCCGGCAGGCTGGAGACGGTCAATGATCTCCCGTTCCCTTAAGGTGAGGGCGGTCGTTTCCAATCCCAGGATAACAGGGAGCATGTGGTGGAATATCAGTGATTTTCGATGAGCTCAACTTCATAGCCGTCCGGATCGGTGACGAAGGCGATTTTCGATTTTCCTTCCGGTACGGCGGGCAGGGCGCTCTTCCAGTTTTCCGGCCATATCTCAATGCCTTGGGCTTCCAAATCCGCACAGGCCGCCATGATGTCGTCCACGCCGATGGCGGTGTGCATGAGGTCTTCGGGAACCTGTACGTCGTAATCGGCGCTCCAGCAGAGTTCCAGCAGGTGTTTCGAACCGGGAATGCCAACGTAGGCCAGTTGGTTGCCCTGGGGAGAGATCATGCGTTTCGTGAGTTCGAAACCGAGCTTTTCATAAAAAGCGATGGTGCGTTCGAGGTCGGAAACGCGGATGCGGGTATGGAGGAATTGCAGCATGGCGAAGAGGTATGGAATCGGGGTGTACGAATAGAGCCAGCACGGTGTGCTTTAACGGCTTCCGAAGATGGATTGGCGCGTGAAGAGCGGGAAGACGGGGATGTCGCGGGCTTCGATGGCTTCGCGGCCTCCTTCTTCGCGGTCGACGAGGACGAGCGCAGCGACGACTTTGCCGCCTTCGGCTTCAATGGCGTCAATGGCTTTCAGAGTGGAGCCGCCGGTGGTGATGACATCGTCCACCACGATGATTTCCTGTCCGGATTCAAAGTTGCCTTCGATGCGCTTGCCGCGGCCGTGATCCTTGGCTTCCTTACGGACGGTGAAGACGTTCAGCGTAGTGCCGCATGTCTGGTCCAGCGAGCTGTACATGCCGATTGCCAGAGAGATGGGGTCGGCGCCCATGGTCATGCCGCCGATGGACGAGACGTTCGGGAATTGCGCGAGGATGTCTTTTTTGACAAGCTCCCAGCCGACCTGGCCGATGAGGTTGGCTCCACGGGCATCAAGCGCGGTGACGCGGCAATCGCAATACAAGTCGGATTCCTTGCCGGATGCGAGGACGAAGTGGCCCGTGCGAATGGATTTGGCCAGAAGAATATCGAGGAGTTCTTGTTTCGGTGCGTCGTTCATGTCAGGCGCATTGTAAGGCACAGTACGGAGAAAATCAATATCAATTCAAGGATGGTTGGCAAGGCCGTTCATGAACATTGCATGACTCCGGCCTGCACAGGTATCCAATATATTTTTATTACTTCGCATAATATATGTAATGCAAAATAGAATGATTTGATTTTCTGACGACAGTGGATGTTTGCAATCATACTCACAATCGTCAGAAAATAGCACGTGCCGTTAAATCTCCTGCAGTTCGATGACGCAGGACTGCAATTCTTTGCCCCAGCCGAAGGAAATGCCATTGCCCATCAGGTAATCTCCGCCCACTTCCTTCCCATCAAGGAAAGTACGCTTGCCGCTGTGGTCGACATTGAGTTCGGTCACCTTGTAGCGCTTGTCCGGTTTCAGACCCTTCAGTCTGATAGGAGAAGTAGAATCCGCCTGAAGTCTGCTTAACAAATAAGCAAATACAACGGCTCTTTGTTTTCCACTTTCTTCCTTGACGTACATTAAGGACGCTTCTTTTGTATCATAAGGCGAGCGCAAACGATAAAGATCTCCCAATTGGACGACGGGGCGAATTCTCTTATACTCTGTGAGAGCTTTCTTTGAGAAGGTCACTTCATCCTGAGTTAAATTCTGTGGTTGAAGCTCGAATCCAAGGCGAGCTGCGCTTGCCACATCAAAGCGGAACTTGAGCGGCGTTGATCTCGATGTCTGGTGACAGGGGGAAACCGTGACGTGAGATGCCATTGAAATCGCCGGGAACAAATGTCCTACCCCCCACTGCATAAATATACGATCATAGGGGTCAGTATTGTCGGAGACCCAGAACTCATGATGGTACTTCATTGCTCCAAAATCAGCTCGTCCGCCACCGGAGGCGCATGCTTGGAATATAACACTGGGATGCTTTTTCACCAGTTCATCCATGATGCGGTAGTAGCCGTTGACATAATCAACGTGTAAATTCTTCTGATTGGCATCGGAAAGATAGGTTGAGCCCGGATCCCAGACAGTACGATTGCAGTCCCATTTGATATAGGCAATCTCGGGATTGCCGGACAATAAATCGTCCATGCACTTGATGATGTAATCCTGAACTGCCGGATTCGACAAATCCAGCACTAGCTGGCTGCGCTCTTCTCTGAGGGGGCGGTGGGGGAGCTTGATGACCCAGTCAGGATGTGTCTCGTACAGTTCAGACTTGGGATTCACCATTTCCGGTTCAACCCAAATGCCGAACTTGATTTTGTTATCCTTAGCAACTTTCACTAGCCCTTCTACGCCGTTTGGAAGCTTCTTCTTATTGACAGTCCAGTCTCCAAGGCCGGCATTATCATAGTTGCGAGGGTATTTGTTGGCAAACCAGCCGTCGTCTAATACGAACAGCTCCAATCCCATGTCAGCAGAGCGCTCCATCATCTTGTGCAACAAAGGCTCATCGAAATTGAAATGCGCTCCTTCCCATGAGTTAAGCAACGTATCACGTTCGGAAGTTCCTTTCTGGATGCCTCCGGCTCTTGCCCAGCGGTGCAATTGGCGTGTTGCTTCGCCCTTGCCCTTGTCACTATATGTTACGATCCAGCGAGGCAGGGTCAAGGTCCTATCTGCTTCCAAACGATAGGGAGATTGACACAAGTTCGCTCCAAAAGAGGCAAACATATGATGATTTGGCGAGTGTTTGAATCGTAAATCATAGTTGCCCGACCATGCCAGAGCCCCCAAGAATACCTCGCCCTCATCTTCTTGCGCAGGACCATTCAGGGACAAAATGAATCCCGGTGTTCCTTCCTGAGCTGTACGTGTTCCGGTATGAGAGGAACGTTCCAGGATATTTCCTTGTTTCACTTCCTCTTCACTGATGAAGGATTCTCCTCCCCACGTGCCACTGAATGTGGAAACATAATAACGAGTTCCTTTTACCTTCAAATGTCCGGATGCCGCTTCGTCAATCGTAATCGCATCCTTCCCATTATTCGTGATTTCGATCCATTGCTCAAAAACATCCGAATCTTCGTGCGCTAGCACGGAAAGGCGCACTCTGACGGGGTAATGAGTGTCTCTGAATTCAAAAACGGCTAGTTCCTGCCCGGGCGTCGGTGTACTCACCTTATAAGAATCCAGAACCAAATCCAGAGACACACGACCATCCCCCTGGGTAATGGAAATATTATATTCTCCCGATGCGTTGGCCCAGCCTTCGTTGGCATTCCAAAGCGTAGGGTAAGCAAGCGTGGAGGAAGAACTGTTAAGGCGTGCGTCATCCTGATTCGCCAGTTTACGACCGAAATAACATCTGTACAGCTGTCCTGAATTTTTGATATCAAATGACATCTGAGATGATTTTGTCTTCAGGTCTATTTTTTGATCCGCGGATGCGGAACCGAGAGAAAGGCTGGCTATCGCCGTCGCCAGTAATACTTGTGTCGTCATACGCGGTATAGGTTTGGATTCTTTTAGTACGAGAAAACACGGAACTATCTATCACGACTGCTCCTATATTGTTCATTTATATCCTCCTTGAGTTTAGACGAATTGAGCCGCATACCGAAAAAAGATTTGAGCGGCCACGCGCCTTAATCTGCCCACAATCTATACTGTATCAGGGTCAGAATGACCGATGCCGGATAATCGACGGCAATTTTGTCCAGTACGCATATCCCTTGTTGAAACCATGTCGCGCGGTCAGGTTGAGAGACGATTCTTTGTGGGGAAAATCGATAATCATGGCTGGCATGCTCTGGGCTTTCCAGAGATCTAAATGATTCCGGCATGTCGACGGTCGATTTGAGAGTACGCAGGGTGTCGAGATGGCCGAAGAAGATACGCCCGTCTACTTTCCGGTTCTCCTCGGGATGGTACCATTTGATCGGAATTTTGCTGGCTTTTCGCTGATCGAATTGAGCATCCGGTATCGGCAAGGGGTAGCCGAGAGTTTGTCCGAGGTCGTCGGCATAGTATGATGTAGTTTCATCATGATCATTGCTGCGGGTAAATCCGTCGCCATTTTTTGTCAGGAACCTGTCGACTTCTTTCGGAGAACATTCCATGTAGACGTACCGGGGTGCCTCCTGCTCCGCCATGCGCTGATAAAGAGTCGGATTTAATTCTGCCATGAATATGCTGCCCGTCCATTCCGGGATGCGCTTGTATGTGTGGACACGGCGCTTCATGTAGTATTTTCCATCCAGCCGGTACAGGCATTTGTCTTCAATCGGGCCGTACACGAGGCGTTCGCGCCCGATCTCTGCGATTTTCTCGGAAGACCGGAGGTAGTGGCAGGAGGAAGCGGTTGTCAGGAGGCAAGATGCACCAAGGATGCAGCATGCGAGGCGAAGGGAGCGGGTCATGGAACGCATGATACTCTCAATATGCGCCCATGACCGCAAGAGTGTTTTCGCCCGTTAATGGTATTTGTGCTGCATTCTGCCGACAACGGCAAGGAAGAGGATGCCGACAATCAGGGCGATGCCGCTGTACGTCAGGAACATGCCCGTGGATGCGGCATTGCCGGGAAACAGGCAGGTGAGCGCGACGACGAGCAGGTTGCCAAGGCAGATGGTGAGGTTCCAGAAGCTGGTTGTGATGCTTTTCATGGAAGCCGGTGCCTGCGTATAGGCGAATTCAAGGCCCGTGGTGCTGACGAGAACTTCTGCGACGGTGAGGACGCAGTAGGGGATGAGCTGCCAGATGATGGAGAGTGTGGCTCCCTGCTCAAGGCTGTATTGCAGCCAGGCTACAATGGCGAAGGATACTGAAGCGAGGATGATCCCTGCCCCCATGCGACAGATGGGTTTGCCCCATTTGCCGACGTGCGGATAGATGGCCAGCGTGAGCAGAGGGACGAAGATCATCACGAAGATGGGATTGGCGGACTGGAATTCTTCGGGACCGATTTTCCAGACAAGGCCGTCCACCAGCCATTGCAGGTTGATGTACAGGGGTTCCATGGATTTGCCCTGAATGACCCACGATGTGGCGGTCTGTTCGTAGAGAGACCAGAAGGGGATGATGAAGGCGAAGACGGTCAATACCTTGAGCATGCGGTGGGCATTGTCCACTTTTTCTTCTCCGTGAAGGGCCAGGGCCTTGTTCCAGCCGGAGCTGCATGCCGTTTTGAGTACGGCAAAGAAGCCGGTGCCTCCTTTTTTGCGGGAAGGCGGTACGATGTGGTACCGTTTGCGGCCGATCCAGAAGATGAAGGTGGCGAGCCCCATGGCGATGCCCGGCACGCCGAAGGCCCAGCCGTAGCCGAAGGAGTCCCGCATGGCCGGGATGACGAGGAAGGAGAAGAAGGATCCGAGGTTGATGGACCAGTAGAAGGCGGCGTATGCCCGGGTCATCAGCGTACTGTCCTGATTCCGTATCTGGTCGCCGACGAAGGCGGAGACACAGGGCTTGATGCCGCCGGAACCCATGCCGATGATGGCAAGGCCCATGTAGAGGATGATCCTGTGCATCTCGATGGATTCGAACATGTCCGCCGTGGCCAGAATGCCGTGGCCGAGGCAGTAGAAGAGGGAGACGAAGAGGATGGTGTGGTACCGCCCCAGAAAACGGTCCGCCAGCCATGCTCCGATGAGGGGCATGGTGTAGTTCAGGGCGACGAAGCCGTGAAAGATGGCTTTGGCATTGTCTTCGCTGAGCAGCAGTTGCTGCGTCATGTAGATCATCAGGATGCTGCGCATGCCGTAGTAGCTGAAGCGTTCGCATGCTTCGTTACCGATGATGTAGCGAGTCTGTGGAGGTAGAGCGGACATAAAAATAGTACGTTGGAACAAAAAAGAACCCCCGGGTTGACCGCCGGGGGTAATGGGTTGATGCAGTCGTCAGTGCTGGGCTACCTGTACCTTGTACTTGACATAGCATTGCAGCAGCCAGTCTGTCATGATTTCGCTGCGGTGTATGTTTTCCAGCTGCGGAAAGTAGTAACCAGTACGGATGGCCGCCTGCTGTGGGCCGTCTTCGACACTGCGCTTGCGGATGCCGACGAGCAGGATGCCGTCCTTGTCTTCCATGATAGGTGCCAGTTTTCCGGTATCCGTCGTGAGAAGCGCCTCTCCGGCATTGAGCAGGGCTGCAGGCGCATTTTCCATTTCGCCGGTAAACTTGTCGATCGTGGCGACTTCAGCGCCCACTTCCTTGGCAATGGTGAAAGCCTTGTCCAGGGAATCTTCCTTTTCCATGCGGGCGAAAAGTTCCTGGGCCGTCTGGTGCAGTTTATCGCTGGTGAGCTTCGTCTTCAGGTCGGCCAAAGCGGATGCACGGGCTTCTTCATACGGAAGTTCGGTAGGCTTTTCGATGGTGTTGACGCGTATGATGGCGTATTTTCCGTCTTTCGTGCTGTATACGCCGCGCATCTGTCCGGCTTTGATTTCGGAGTCCGCTTTGCCTGCTTCCTTGCGCTGTTCGTAAACTGCGGGCGCAGGTGCGTCTTCTACAGTAAAGGCAGCATCGGCGATGGTTTCGATACCTTGATCGGCTCCTACGATGGGAGTGGCGAGTCCGGCAGCCATCTGGTCACGGGCGGCGAGAGGATAGGTTTCTTCCTTGACGATGAATTCGCTGCCGGCTCTGGTGGATGCGGTTTCCAACTGTTTGACGACGGCGCGGCCGTTGGCTTCCATGACGGTTTCGTAAAGTTCTTCGATATCTGCGCGGAAGTTGTCGTCGTTCTTGACGTTTTCAGCCGGAGTGAGAGTGAAGAGGGTAACTCCGCGGCGTTCCTTGCTGAGGTATTTGCCCTTGTTCTGTTCCCAGAATGCCTTGACATCTTCTTCGGACGGATCGGTGGAGGGAGCATATTTCGCGCGATGAAGTCTGGCGGTGCTCAGGTCGAAGGTCTGCTGGTTGATATCCAGCATTTTGCCTTCGATGGCTTCATTGATCTTGAGGTCGTCCACGAGGATGGCCTGCAGGGCGTTCCATGCGATGATGTCGGCCACGAGAGAGTGGAAGGCGGCTTCGCGCTCCTTATTGATGTTTCCATCCTTTTTGCCGATGAACTGCATGTAGGCTTCCGCATCGAAGTCGCCGCTGCCGTTCTGGAATGCAGCGAGGTTTTCAATAAATGTATCGGTCTGCTTCTTGTCGGGATAGACACCGTATTTTTTCGCTTCTTCCCGGACGATGATGCGATTGGTCATCGCTTTCGTATCTTCCTTGCTATTGTTGGGGCCGATACCCGCCCACATTTGGTAAAGCTGATTCAAAAATACGACTGCTTCAAGATTCCGCTGGAGGGCTGTTTCGTTGGCCGGCCCCATGGCGGCGCGTTCCTTGTCGTCGAGCTGTCCGTCCTTGTTCGTATCGAACTGTGCAAGCATGCCGGCATGGTGCCGTTGGCATTCCGAAGACAGCATTCCGAGCATGCGCAGGCCGTTCTCGCCCAATTCGACCTGGTCCGCATAGCTGTAATTGGTCTCATTGACCGAGGCGAAACGGTCGGAACCCATGACATTTTTGCCGGCATAGTCCATCAACAGGAACCCGATCAGGATGGCTGCAATCGCAGCGAGAGCGATCCACGAGTTTTTACGGATAAATTCAAGCATAGTATTTGGTCTGTGAAAAACGCCCCGCCGGAATCAATCAAGCGGGTGCATGAATCTACACTTTCCCGACAGGCAGCGCAAGAAAGAAACGTCGTACACCGCGCGACTTTGTGAGTCATTCCCTTCACGTACGCGAATTCGGTGCGGCCGGGATGGCCGATTCTGACACGCCCTGCTCTTGCCTGCCCCCTCCGGCTGTGCCATACTCCGCCGGAACATCCAGACAAGCCATGCTGAATATCGACGCCATCCGCAGCAGATTCCCCATTCTCCGATCCACCGTGCATGGGAAGCCGCTCATTTATCTGGATAATGCGGCGACGACCCAGAAACCCGTCGAGGTTCTGGAAGCTTCGCGGCAGTATTACGAAACCGTCAATTCCAATATCCACCGCGGCGCGCACTACCTGAGCCAGCTTGCCACGGAAGCCCATGAAGAGGCGCGGAAGACTGTGGCGGAGTTCCTGCATGCGCCGGATGCGGATAGCGTCCTCTTCACCTCCGGCTGTACGATGAGCATCAATATGGCGGCGGAGATTCTCGGGCTGTCCGGCAGAATACGCCAGGGGGACGAGATCGTGATCAGCACCGATTCCCACCATGCCAACATCGTGCCGTGGCAGATGCTGTGCCAGCGCACGGGCGCCGTGCTGCGCGTGGTTCCTTTGACGGAAGGTCTTCGGTTCGATATGGAGGCCTATGCCCGCATGCTTTCCCCCCGGACCCGCATCGTTTCCGTTCCCTATATTTCCAATGCTCTCGGCCTTGTGCTTCCCGTGCGGGAGATCGCCCGCATGGCGCATGAACAGCATGCGGACACGCTGGTGCTGATCGACGGCGCTCAATCCACCGGGCACATGGAAGTGGATGTGGTCGAACTCGGATGCGATTTCTATGCCTTTTCCGGCCACAAGGTTTATGCTCCGACGGGCATCGGCGTCCTCTGGGGGCGCGAAGACCTGTTGAGGGAGCTTCCCCCGTGGCTGGGAGGCGGCGAGATGATACGCGAGGTGACGTTCGAGAAGACGACCTACAACGATCTTCCGTTCAAATACGAGGCCGGCACGCCCAATATCGAAGGGGCGATCGCCCTCGCGGCGGCGCTGCGCTTCGTGCGCTCCGTCGGCATGGATGGCATCGAGAGCCATGAAGCCGGGCTGACGCGCCGCCTGCTGGAAGGCCTGCGTTCCATGGACGGCATGCGCGTACTTGGAGGGGACGAAGACCGCGGCTCGCTGGTTTCCGTCGTCGTGCCGGGTGTTCATCACTACGATCTCGGCACGCTGCTGGACCAGATGGGCATTGCCGTGCGGACGGGGCACCACTGCGGGCAGCCGCTGATGCAGGCTCTCGGCATCACGGGAACGACGCGTTTTTCGTTCGCCATGTATAATTCCGTACAGGAGGTGGAGAAGACGCTCGGAGCCGTCGAACGCGCTCTGAACATGCTGCGGTGAGAGTTTTCATCTTGTCGTCCCGTTTTCTCTCTGATATAGTTCCCTCCGTTACTATTTTTTCCTCCGGCTTATTATGACACCTCCCAGCATCAAGGAGCTCAATGCTACATTGTATGAATACAATTTCCTGACGATTCTCCAGGGGTCTCCTCTGGGGTGTCTGTACAAGGCCGTTTCCCGCGAAGACAATACGGATGTACTGATCGCCATCGTCGCCCGCGACTCCGACGGGGAGAAATGGCTGGGCAAAGCCGGAGCCGTACACGACGTGCGCCACGAAGCCCTGCTCCCGGTGTACGACTGCGGCAAGGCCGGGGAATACATCTACGCCATCATCAAGTATCCGGACGGCGAAACGCTCGCTTCCCTGATGGGAAAAGGCCCCTGCCCCATGCGTTCCGCCCTGCGTTATATCGTAGGCGCCGTCGCTCCGCTGGAGCTGGCCCGCCGCCGCTACATCCTGCCCCGCCACCTGCATCCGGAAAACATCTTCGTCACCCCGGCGGATACTCTTTCGTTCAGCCTGGTGGACATGCCGGAACTCCCGGACTTCCATTACACGCTTGCGCCCGAACTCCGCAACCATCCGGAAGACGAGCCGACGGCGGCTTCCGTCATTTACACGCTCGGCTCCCTGCTGGCGACGCTGATTCTCGGCAAGCCCTACCCGGACCCGACCGATCCGGAAGATCTGCCTGCCGATTTCGTGGAAACGTATCCCGAACTGGCGCAGCTGCTGGAACATGCCACCGCCGATGCTCCGGAAGTCCGCATCTCCTCCCTCAGCGAACTGGCCTCCAAGCTGATGGCTCTGAACCTTCCGGACGAGGTGTACGAACCGCGCAAGCAATCCCGCATGGCGAAGCACGCTCCTGCTCCGGGCAACCGCCTTCTGTCCGCTGCGGCGGCAGGCAATGCTCCGGAAGCTCCCGTCCTGCGTGCCGGTTCCGATGCAGGCTCCTCCGTGCCGTCCTACCGTTCACCCATGGAACGCGAACTGGAGCGTCGGAAGGTCAAGGACAATACGACCTTCTACCTTGCTCCCGTGCTCGTGCTTTTATTGCTGTTCGGCGCCGCTGCCGTCATCGCCAAGTTCAGCGACAAATCCCCCGCTTCCAAAAAAGAAGCGGCGGTTGCTGCCGCACCAAAAACGGAAAGAGGGGCCGATACCGCCACCCATCCGCATCCCGCACCTGTCGAGCCTTCCCACGAAGACGATACGCCTGCTCCTACGGCGACCGATACTGACGACGTCTCCGGCAGTCCTTTCGATACCCATACGCCGGATGACGACGATACGACGACTCCCGCCGAGCCGAAGCGGCCCGACACTCAGGCCGAACCCTCCGCCACGGATGAAGACGGCAATGCGAACCTGCCGCCGCCCGCCATCCCCTCCGGCATGGTCAACTGGCTGGCCTCCGGCTCCGAAGGGCTGCTGCTGAAACAAAGCTCGACGCTCGCCCCGGCTGCCTCCTACGGCCCTGAAATCGCCGTCAACAACAATTCCGCCGACGATGGCGCCGTCTCCGTCGCCCTGCCAGCCGACGGCAAACCCGCATGGTGGTCCGCCACCTTCAAGGCCGAGGCCGTAAAACTCGTCTCCCGCGTTGTCATCTACGGCGGCGGCGACCGTTCCAAGGCAGGCAAGCTCACCAAATTCTCCGTCGAACTGACGCTGGCCGACGGCCGCAAGATCAGCAAAAACTTCCTTGCCGAGGGGTACGCCCTCGAAGGCTGGGAAATGTGGTCGCTGCCGAAGCCCGTCGCCGTCCGCAGCATCCGCATCACTTCGCTGACCAAGAAAGGCATCATCGTCCTTCGCGAAGTGGAAGCCTACGGCCCTCCGCAATAATTCACCCCTTACCGACCATCACCAGAACATGAGTGCAGGAACACCCATCAGCATGACCGCCGCGGGACTCAGCGTCCCGAACGATCCCATCATCCCCTTCATCATCGGAGACGGCTCCGGCCCGGACATCTGGCATGCCGCATCGCGCGTCATCGACGCCTGCGTGGACAAAGCCTACCGGGGAAGCCGCTCCATCGTCTGGAAGGAAGTGCTGGCCGGACAGAAATCCTTCGACCAGCTCGGCACATGGCTGCCGGATGAAACGATGGATGCCTTCCGCACCTACCTCGTCGGCATCAAGGGTCCGCTGACCACACCCGTAGGCGGCGGCATCCGCAGCCTGAACGTCGCCCTGCGTCAGGGGCTTGATCTCTTCTGCTGCCTGCGCCCCGTGCGCTACTTCGAAGGCATCGAAACTCCCGTGAAGCATCCCGAAAAGGTGGACATGGTCATTTTCCGCGAAAACACGGAAGACATTTACGCCGGGATCGAGTTCCAGAACGGTACGGAAGATGCCAAAGCCTTCTACGAATGGCTCAAGCAGGCCTTCCCGGCCCGCGCCTCCAAAGTGCGCTTCCCGGAAACGTCGAGCTACGGCATCAAGCCCGTTTCCCGCGAAGGGACGGAACGCCTCGTCCGCTCCGCCATCGAATACGCCATTGCCGACGGCCGCAAGAGCGTCACGCTCGTCCACAAGGGCAACATCATGAAATTCACCGAAGGCGGATTCCGCGACTGGGGCTACGACCTCGCCAAACGCGAATTCGGCGCCCAGCCCATCGACAAGGGACCGTGGCTCCGCCTGCCCAACGGCCTCGTCATCAAGGATTGCATCGCCGATGCCTTCCTTCAGGAAATACTGCTCCACCCGCAGAAGTTCGATGTGGTCGCCACGCTGAATCTGAACGGAGACTACATCTCCGACGCCCTCGCGGCGCAGGTCGGCGGCATCGGCATCGCCCCCGGCGGCAACATCAACTACCACACCGGGCATGCCGTCTTCGAAGCGACGCACGGCACGGCTCCGATGCTGGCGGGCAAGGACAAGGCCAACCCCTCCTCCGTGCTGCTCTCGGCGGAAATGATGCTCCGCTACATGGGCTGGACCGAAGCTGCCGATCTCATCATCTCCGCTCTGAACAGGACGATTGCGGACAAGACCGTCACCTTCGACCTGGCGGAAATGATCCCCGGCTCCCGCGAGCTGAAATGCTCCGCCTTCGCCGATGCGCTGATCGCCAATCTGTAAAGATCCGCCGCCGCCTTCCTTTCCGGCAGCCGCATCCCACTGGGGCGGCTGCCTTTTTCATCATGGAAAGAGAGCGGTCGAGACGCACTGAGTGCTTGAACATGAATCCTGTTTCTGCCAGAATCCCGGCTATGAATTATCAGCGGGTCATCATTACCGGAGCCTCGTCCGGATTCGGCGCGGCGTTTGCCCGCCGACTGGCCCCCGATGTGCGCGAACTCGTGCTGATCGCCCGACGCCGCGACCGGATGGAAACTTTGGCTCATGAGCTGGCGGGGAAATACGGCAATCTTGCGGTGGACATCCGCGCCTGCGACCTCTCCCGGCCGGAAGAACGGCAAAATATGATCGACTGCCTGATGCGGCTTTCTCCGGCCCGCACCCTGCTCATCAACAATGCGGGACTGGGCGACTACGGCGAACTCGCCTCATCCGATACCGCACGGAACCGCCAGATGCTCGAAGTCAACATCTGCGCCCTCACGGAGATGTGCCGTGCCTTGGCTCCGGCGCTGGCCGCCCACGGGGGCGACATCATCAACATCAGTTCCCTCGGCGCCCTGCTTCCCATTCCGGATTTCGCCATTTACGCCGCTTCCAAGGCCTACGTCTCCTCCTTCTCCGAAGCTCTGCGGTTGGAATTGAAATCTTCCGGCGTCGGCGTACTCGCCGTATGCCCCGGCCCCGTGCATACGGAATTCGGTGCCGTGGCGCGCCGCGAAGGATTCACCGGGAACATGACGCCGGGCAAAGACCTCTTCGATACGGATGTCGAGACAGTCATCACCGCCGCCCTGCGCGGTATTTCCCGCCGCAAGGCCTGCGTCTACCCCTCCTTCAAGATCACCTGCCTTTCCTTCCTGCTTCGCATGATGCCCCTGCCCGTCATACGCATGGTCATGGGCCTGCGCCCCCGCAAAATCTCTTCCGATACCTGACCCCATGCCGCCAAGAAAACCATCCCCTCTCGTCTGGCTCATCGGCGGAGCCGCCCTGCTGGCTGCCGGTTCCCTGTATACGCCCTATCCCGCCCAGCTCGTCCGCGCCTTGCAAGGCTTGCCGGAGGATGACGGCGCCGTCTCCACACCGCTTTCGGACGAACCGGGCGACCGGCCTTCCGAAGGCCACCCCTCCGAACAGCCGGACAAGCCCCTCGTCCACCGCATACCCGCAGGCAGCGTGACCCCGTGGAAGCCGCAGGCCAACTTCACCATGCCGGCCATCGTCCTGCCGCCCTTCCCTCCTGCGCTGCCCCAGAAGATATCGACCGGGGAGTTCGTCAACGTGACCGAACTCATTCGCGGCATCAACCTGAAAACCAAGGTCAACTTCATCCCCGGCACGACGGCCACGCGCGACCGCAAGAAACCCGAAAACTACCGCGCCACCTTCTCGCTCGACATCGTCGTACCCAAGGCCGCCAAGGGCGAAGACCTCAAGCTCGCCAACCCGGAACTGCCGAATGTGCTGAAGGAATACGACGCCCTCCTTGCCGGAGCACAGACATCCCCGTATTACAACCAGCTCTACCAGAACAAGGAAAACCGCATCCGCAACAGCGCGTCGTCCCTGCTCAAGATCATCGACCGCCACAACTTCTACGACACCGATACCATCCTCGAGATCACCCATCCGCAGACCCGCCGCAAGGTGCTCTGGCTCCAGTCGGACATGGATGTCGTATCCGACGGTACGGACGGCGACCGCCTGCCCAAGATGCCGGACGCCATCGTGAACAGTTCGACCTACCAGCCCTTTACGACCTACGCCTGGAAAAAGCGCACCAAGCAACCGAACCCGCTGCTCGCCTCATGGGAAAGCAAGCTGAAAACCGCCGAGGCTTCTCTGAAGAAGGCGACAGGAACCAGCCGCACGGCTCTTCAGGAACGCATCCGCACCCTCAAGCTCGAAATCACCGACCTGAAGACCAAGAGCTACCTCATTGCCGAATACGATCCCTTCATCGTCATCCCGCTCCGGGTCATCAACCAGAGCAACTCCGATTTCTCGCCCAAGGCTGGGGATTATGCCGTCGTCGTGCATGAGAACCGCCTGTTCCCCGCCATCGTCGGCGATGCAGGCCCCCATTATAAAACGGGTGAAGCCTCCCTGCGGCTGGCGAAGGAAGTCAACCCGAAGGCCACCATCTACAGCCGCCCCGTGAGCGATTTGTCGGCCAGTTACCTCGTGTTCCCCGGCACGGCGGAACCGGACAAAGGGCCGATCGACTACGACAGGCTGAATGCCCGCTGCCGCGAACTCCTCGATGAAATCGGCGGGATTCACGAAACGGCCCGCTACCACCAGTGGGAAGACCTCCTCAAGCCCAAACCCGAACCTCTTCCGGTGCCTCCGGTGGACAAGCCCGGCAACGGAAAGCCCGAACAGACCGATCCGGCAAAAACGGATACGCCTTCCCCAGTTCCGGCTTCCATTCCGGGAACAGCGGACAAACCCTCCGAACCACAGCCGCAGCAGCCACCCGTGCAACCCACCCGGCCGGAGGGAACGAACGGCGCCTCAGCATCGCCTGCACGGCCTTGAATGGCGCTTGTCCGCACCCCTAATTGATAGAGTTGCGGCTTGCCTTCTCCCGTCCGGTAGGTTTGAATGTTGGAGATATGAGTAAAACAGTCTCCGATCAACTCGTCGGCATGCTGCGGGATGCGGGCATCAAGCGGATCTACGGCATTGTAGGCGACAGCCTGAACCCCGTCACGGAAGCCCTGACAAGCGACGGCAGCATCCGCTGGATACACGTCCGGCACGAAGAAGCCGCCGCCTTCGCCGCGAGCGCGGAAGCACAGATCACGGGTGAACTCGCCGCCTGCTGCGGAAGCAGCGGCCCCGGCAATATGCACCTGATCAACGGTCTCTACGATGCGGCGCGAAGCGATGCACCCGTCTTCGCCATCTCGTCGCACATCCCCCTCAGTCAGGTAGGCAACGATTACTTTCAGGAAACGCACCCGCAGGAATTCTACCGTGAATGCACGGCCTTTTGCGAACTCGTCTCGGAAGCGGAACACGCGCCTACCATCGTCGCCAATGCCATCCGCCACGCCAAGGACAAGCCGGGCGTCGGCATGATCGTGCTGCCCGGCGACGTCGCCGCCCGGAAAGCGGAGCGCGAGGGATATGCCAAGGCACCCCTTTGCGTAGGCCGCGCCACCGTCACCCCCTCGCCGGACGATATTCAGGCTCTGGCCTCCCTTATCAACGGCAGCAGGCGCATCACCTTCTTCTGCGGCTACGGCTGCACGGGCTCACAGAAGGAAATCGTCGAGCTGGCTGGCAAAGTCAAGGCACCCATCGCCTACACCTTCCGCGCCAAGGACATCATGGAGCAGGACAATCCCTACGCCGTCGGCATGACCGGACTTCTGGGCTGGGGCGATGCCACGCAGGCCATGAACGACTGCGACCTGCTCGTCATGTGGGGTACGGACTTCCCGTACAGCGCCTTCCTTCCCCATCACGTCAAAGTCGCACAGGTGGACATCAACGCCACCCACCTCGGCCGCCGCGTCCCCGCCTTCCTCGGCGTACAGGGCGATACGCTCGCCACCCTGCGCGAGCTGATGCCTCTCATTCAGGAAAAGTCCGACGATGAGTACCTGCGGCAGTCCCTGACGCGCCACGCCAAGGAAATGAAGAAGCTGAACGCCTACATCCACCATGTGGACGAAGACGCCCCCATCCGGCCCGAATATATCACCAAGATCATCAGCGACTGCGCGAGTGACAGCGCCGTCTTCACCGTCGATACAGGCACCCCGAACATCTGGTCGGCCCGCTACCTGCACGGCGGCGGTACGCGCCGCATCATCGGTTCCTTCAAGCACGGTTCGATGGCTTGCGCCCTCGCCATGGCAATGGGCGCACAGGCTCCCGACCGGGAACGGCAGGTCATCGCCCTCTGCGGAGACGGCGGACTCGCCATGCTCCCCGGCGACCTGCTCACGCTCGTACAGGAGGGATTGCCCGTCAAGGTGCTGGTGTACAACAATTCAGCTCTCGACTTCATCAACCTCGAAATGACGGCGGCGGGCATACGCCCCGTCAACACCGACCTGAAAAACCCCAACTTCGCCGAAGTGGCGCAGGCCATGGGCGTGCAGGCGGAACGGCTCACGAAACCGGGAGATGCCATTCTGGCCGTCAAGCGTTGGCTGGCCTGCGAAGGCCCCGCGCTGCTGGATGTCGTCGTGGACGAGCATGCGCTCGCCATGCCGCCGGAAATCACGATGAACCAGGCATTCGGCTTTGCCAAAACCATCGCCAAGCACGTCTTGCACGGCGAGCTCAACACCGTGAAGCGCATCCTGTTCGGCAACCGCAGGCTCTTCTTCTGAGCAGCCGTTCACCATGAACCATTCATTGATGAGCCACAGATGCCACTGATTTTCGCAGATTTTGATAAAAAAGATGCGAGTGGTAACTCGTTTCTTGAATAAGATCCTGATCTGTGCCGATCTGCGGCATCTGTGGTTCCCTGTGCACTGGCATCGGATGTTCCGGCGCCAGTTTTGCGTAGGCGATCAAACGCCAAGTCCTTCGCGGCCGGGGCCGAGATACCATTCCACCGTCTTCGCCATGCCGGAAGCGAACGATTCCTCCGGCTGCCATCCCAGCTCCGCCTGCAGCTTCGACGCATCGATCGCATAGCGGCGGTCGTGGCCGGGCCTGTCTTCCACGAAGGCCAGCAGCTCGGCATGCGGGCGGCCGCAGGCGCGGGGGCGCAGCGCGTCCAGCAGAGAGCAAATCGTCCCCGCAATGGCGAGATTCGTCATCTCGGCATTTCCTCCCACGTTATACGTCTCTCCCGCACGGCCGCGGTGATACACCGCATCTACCGCCTTGCAGTGGTCGAGCACGTACAGCCAATCGCGCACATTCAGCCCGTCCCCGTAAATGGGAATCGGCCTCTCCGCCAGAGCGTGCCGGATCACCGTCGGAATCAGCTTCTCGCGGTGCTGCTTCGGGCCGTAATTGTTCGAGCAATTGGAAGTCGTCACATCCATGCCGTAGGTATGGAAATACGAACGCACCAGCAGGTCGGATCCCGCCTTGCTCGCGGAATAGGGGGAATTCGGCGCATACGGGGTCTCTTCCGTAAACAGCCCCGTCTCGCCCAGGGAGCCGTACACCTCGTCCGTCGAAATATGGTGGAAACGGCATCCCTCGTAACCGGGCTTCCAGCGGTTGGGAGCTTCCATCCAGTGCCTCCGGGCTGCATCCAGCAGCGCAAACGTACCGGTCAGATTCGTGCGGACGAATGCCGCCGGGCCGGAAATGGAATTGTCCACATGGCTCTCCGCCGCAAAATGGATCACTCCCCGAATATCCCGGTCCCGAAACAGGGCATCGACAAACGGCACATCCGCAATATCCCCTTGCACGAAAGAATAATTCGGCAAGACATCGCATTCCCTCAAATGGGCCGCATTGCCGGCATACGTCAGCAGATCCAGATTCACCACCTCGTATTCCGGATGGAGAGCCGCAAAGAACGGAACGAAATTGGAACCGATGAATCCCGCTCCGCCCGTGATGAGAACCGTACGCTTCATATGGACAACATGGTGAGGACAGCCTGCCTTATGTACGCTGCCAGAATAGCAGGACAGGCGGAAAAAAGCAAACCGAAAGGTTCCTTGAGGGCTTTGAAGAGATGCGCGAGTGAAAGAAAGGCACTCCGCACGGCGTATTTCAACGCATGACCGACTTGCTGCCTCCGTTAAACAAACGGCTGGATGTCGTCGATGCCCTCAGGGGATTCGCCCTGATGGCCATCGTCATCCTCCACAGCCTGGAACATTACAACCTGTACTGCATCCCGGAAGGCATGCCCGACTGGCTCAACATGCTCGATCTGGGCGTCTGGGAAACGACCTTCTTCCTGATGGCGGGCAAGGCCTATGCCACCTTCTCCCTGCTCTTCGGCTTCAGCTTTTACATCCAGTTCCGCAACGAACAGGCGCGCGGCGGCGACTTCCGGAGGCGTTTCGCATGGCGCATGTTCCTGCTCTTCCTCTTCGCCCAGTTCCATTCGCTGTTCTACAACGGGGATATCCTTTTGCTGTACGCCGTCGCCGGGCTGCTCCTCATTCCCGTTTGCCGGCTCAAGGACAAAACCGTCTTCATCATCGCGCTGGCATGCCTCTTCCAGCCCTTCGAATGGGGGCGAGTCCTGTATTCCCTGTTCCACTCCGGCTACACGCCGCTCTCCGACGGCTATATCACCTACAAGCAGCTGGCCCTTCCGGTCATGAAAGACGGCAATTTCCTCGAACTCCTCCGATCCAACATCTGGCACGGGCAGCTTTACAGCAACTTCTGGCAGGTCGAACACGGCCGCCTGTTCCAGACCGTCGGACTCTTCATGTACGGCCTGCTTCTGGGAAGACGGCAGTACTTCATCCCGAGCGCACAATCCGTCCGCCGCTGGAGAACCGTATGTACGGTTTGCGCCGCCGCCTTCGGCCCGCTGTGGTACATCAAGGAAAGCATGGGCGATATGCTTCACACCGCCGGACTGGACAGGCTGTCCGTACCCATGGATACCATCGTCATGTCGTGGTTCAATATCGCCTTCATGGGGCTGCTCGTCGCCGCATTCACGCTCGCTTGGTTCCGGACGAACGGCCTTCGTATCCAGCGCTTCATCATCCCCTATGGCCGGATGAGCCTGACCAACTACATCACGCAGTCCATCATCGGCGTCTTCCTGTACTACGGCTACGGCCTCGGCCTGTACAAAACGACGGGGGCTACGGTCACCTTCCTCATCGGCCTCGGCATTGTGGGTCTCCAGCTCTTCTGGAGCCGCCGGTGGCTGGCAAGGCACAAGCAAGGCCCCTTTGAAACCATCTGGAGCAAGGGAACATGGCTCGGCCATCAGCGCAACCGGGCGTAAGCACTCGAACCTTGACATTCGGTCACGGACTTCCTAGCATTCCCTCATGGCATCCAAGCGCATCCTCATCATCACCGGAGACGGCAAGGGCAAAACGACCTCCGCCTTCGGCATGGCTTTGCGCGCTATCGGACATGGGAGAAAAGTATCCGTCATCCAGTTCATCAAGCACGACGGAGGGTATGGAGAAGTAGCCGCCCTGCGCCGTTTCCCCGAAGCGGAAGTCGTCTGCTCTGGCCTCGGATTCACGCCGAAGCAGCCGGACTCCCCCCAGTGGGAGAAACACCGCGCCGCCGCCCTTTCCGGCTGGGAACTCGCCCGGCAACGCATGGCCGACGATGAAACATCCGTCATCATCCTCGACGAATTCTTCTACCCCGTCCGGTATGGATTGATTGATGAAAACGAAGCCTGCAAAGCAATCGCCGCCCTGCCCGAAGGAAAAACGCTCATCATGACCGGGCGCAACGCCCCGGAATCCCTCATGGCACTTGCCGACACCGTAAGCAGCATCGGTTGCATCCGCCACGCCCTTCAACAAGGCACCCCGGCGCAGGAGGGGTTTGAATACTGAAAAAGCAGCCTATTCTTATTGGAATAGGCTGCCTGTAATTGTCTTACATAAGACAACCTTATACTCGCGGCAATTTCAAAAGATTGTCGTCCTTCGTATCGTTTGGTTCTGATCGGACGTATTTTTCCCCTTTGGGACTGACAACTGCAATTAATTTGGGATAACTAGGTCCAATATTCACAGTAACTACATTTTCGTCTTTGACGAAATCATGTACTGCTGCTTTAGTATAAAAACCTTCCTTATTTACTCCTTCGAGATAAATTTCAGAGATTTCCAGCGTGGACTTCGGAGATGTACATCCGTCTTTTAACTTAATTTTCGTGGCTTTGGCCATAATGTTATTATATTATGTCTTACTGCCGGATTGACATCATCTGGATGAACTTGTAAAAAGCGTTCAGCGATTCAGCTAAACTGATGACATTTTCTGCATAAGACTTGTTTTCAGAAATAGAAGGATGGAGTTCCAAGCTCCATCCTTTTTTATTCCGACAGAAAAAAACTATCATTTCGGTGAATTGATGTCAAGAAATTATTTGTCATTTTAATTTGTTTGAGAATTAATTTAAATTTTTCACTTACGACTAATAAGAAATATAATCTCAAAAATTGACTTTTTCATGGAGTATGGCATATTCTCGTTCATGTGTATTTATTGTACCCGTCCGGAAGTACATTATACCTTTTCGGAGTGCGTGAGTTGTACTTCTACTCACATAATACTTTGAGTACATGTAAAATCATATCTGTCAAAGGGTATGAAAATGGAAATCGAAGACGATATATGTCGCATTCCTCACGGAGTGCGTGGATTGAAACTTATTTGTCGTCCGTGATAAATGGTACAATCTGCCCAGTTGAATTATACTTCGACTGGGCAGATATACTGAATAACATGCTTGTGACAATTGTAAATATATTATATAATGGTACATCAAAGTATGCTAAAAATCGGTTGCCATCTATCCTGCGCGAAGGGCTTTCTTGCCATGGGCAAGGCGGCCACATCCATCGATGCAAATACCTTCCAGTTCTTCACGCGCAATCCGCGCGGTGCTTCCGCCAAGAAGCTGGATGATCGCGATGTGGAGCAATACCGAGTCTGGGCATTGGAGCATCATTTCGCACCGGCACTGGCGCATGCCGCCTATACGATGAATGCCAGCGCAGCGACCGAGCATCTGCGTACCCTCGTCCGCGAGACGATGGCGGACGATCTGGCCCGTCTTGAATCCATCCCCGGCAGCCTGTACAATTTCCATCCCGGCAATCATGTGAATCAGGGGGTAGAGGCCGGGATCGAATGGGTGGCCGCCGCGCTGAACGAGATACTGAAGCCGGAACAGGCCACAACGGTGTTGCTCGAAACCATGTCCGGCAAGGGCAGCGAGATAGGCAGGGAGTTCGAGGAGCTGCGCGAGATCATGGACCGCGTCGGGCATCGGCATCTTCTCGGAGTGTGCCTCGATACCTGCCACGTCTGGGATGCGGGATACGATATCGCGGGCGATCTCGACGGAGTGCTGGAGCATTTCGACCGTGCGATCGGGTTGGAACATTTGCAAGCCATTCACCTGAACGACAGCCAGAATCCGCGCGGCAGCCGCAAGGACAGGCATGCAACCATCGGCGAAGGCCATATCGGACTCGATGCGCTGGCCCGCATCATCAATCACCCCGTATTGCGCCATCTTCCCTTCTATTTGGAAACGCCCAACGATCTCGCCGGACACGCCCGCGAGATCGCCATGCTCCGGAAACTTTACCGGGACGATGTTTGAACGGAAACATGACGATCCAACATCCAATGAATATATGACCGTTTACCGCGATACAGCTTTGGGATTCATCGGCATCGAGTCGGATGGAAGGGCCGTCGTACGCGTCGTGCTGAATCCTCCCCTGTCCTGCCATGATCAGCCTCAGGCAGAGGGAGATTCCATCATCGAAGAGGCATTCCGCCAGCTGGAACTGTATGCCGCCGGAGAACTGGAGTCGTTCGACCTGCCGCTGTCGCCGCAAGGCACACCGTTCATGAAGAAGGTGTGGGATGCCCTGCTCCGCATTCCCTATGGGCAAACGGCCTCTTACCGCGACATCGCCGAGGAGATCGGTTCGCCGAAGGCATGCCGTGCCGTCGGCATGGCCAACCACCGGAACCCCATCCCCATTTTCATTCCCTGCCACCGCGTGATCGGCTGCCGGGGAGAGCTGACAGGGTACGCCGGAGGCCTCGCGATGAAGCAGCGGCTTCTCGACCGGGAGCAGCGCGCTTTCCTGTTACATACTTGTGACGGGGAACTCTTTGCCTCTCCTTGACATCCATTCGGAGCAACGATACAATACCGCCCATGAATCAGGGACCCCAATGGTGGAAAAGCGGCCTCATCGCCGTACTGGCGCTCGGAGGCGTCTGCATGGTTTCCTATCCGACAGCCTTGTTCTCCTCCGGTCGGCCTGCCGATTCCCTTCCGTTCCAGATGTTTATCGGTCTGGCGGTGATTGTGCTTGCCATGGAGGCTCTGGCATGGTTCGGCAAAGCCCGCAACATGACGTGGTTCGCCGGTCTGGTCATCGCCTGGCTGCTGGTTTATCTGTCTCTGCCCATTCTGTACCTGATGGCTCCCGAATATGTGTTCCCGACGCATGATGCGGAAGATATCATGATGGCGCGCGGCCTCGGCCTGCTGACTTTGTTCATCGCCTTCAGCGCCTTCATCCGCATTATGGTACTGCCCATGATGGCTCCTCCGCGTGACAAGGTGTCCACCGAGGACGCCCAGCCCATCGACTCCATCGCACCTTCACGCGGTAAGACAATCCAGACAATCCTTCAGGAACAGCCCAAAGCTCAGGCGAGGTTCCTCTTCGGCATGTCCGACCGCGAGCTGGTGCAGCGCTGGGGGGTGCTGGCGCAGGCCATGTTGAGCATTTCCCGCACACGGACGCGGCAGACGCTTGTGCTGCTCGCCATTCTCGTCATCTGGCCCTTCGCCTTCTGGCTGGGTTCCGGCGGTTCCGAAGGCGCCATGCGCCGCGATGTCGCCGCCCTGCGCGAATATACGCATGCATCCGGCGGCCGAAAGCTCGCCACGAACCGCGCCGTCCATGCAGCTCTCCGCATTTTCCACGAGGCCGACGCCAACCAGCTTTTCACCGGCAAGACACGCAAGGAAATCAACGATTTTCTCGAACTGGACAAAATGAACCCCGAGTACCGCGCACAGGTGCTTTCCCCGGGACTTGAAGAAGGTGCTTCCCGTGAGAAATTCCTTTCTCTCGACGATGGACAAAAACAGACGGGCCTTGAACTGAACTGGGATACCATGGGCGCGCGCAAGGACCGCATCGTGAATATCGATGCAGCCTGGAGCACGATTCCCGTATGGCTGGCACGCGAACGCCACGAACCGAAGGTCTGGAACGCCATTTCCACCGATACGGGTTGGAACCCGCCGCGCAAGAAGGAAGAAGAATTCTGACCTGTTTCCCCGTATGCCGCCATTCACCCATCATCGAAGGATCTCCTTTTACGAGACGGATGCCGGAGGCATCGTCCATTTCTCCAATTATCTGCGCTTTGCCGAAGAAGCGGAGCTGCAGGCTCTCCTCTCGCTCGGACTGGCTGCCTACCCTTCGCCCTACATGCTGCCCCGCGTCCATGTGGAGGCGGATTACCATCTTCCGCTGCATTTCAACGATGAGATTGCCGTCGAAGCCATTTTCGACCGCATCGGCAACAGCTCCCTGCACTGGCGGTTCGACATCCGCCGCGGCGGCGACCACTGCGCCCAGGTGCGCATCGTGACAGTTCGCACCGGAAAGCAGGAGGAAAACGGCGGGTTCGCCGTCGTACCCTACACCGAAGAGGAGAGGGAAAAATTCCGCACCCTGCTTGCCTGATCTTCTTTCAGGTAGAAACGGGCATGGCGTTCCATCCTGCCATTGTTTCGCTTTTGACGCAGAATCCCCTTTTCGCTTCATGCCTCATCCGGTATAGTGCCGGGGATGAGTCATGCGGGCATGCAGCAGGGAATGAAGCAGTCCATGGTGGCGGGAGCCTCCATGCAGCTCTTCATGCGCACCCTGCAGGCTTCATCCATGGAGTTGTCGCAGATCGTGCAACAGGCCATGGCGGCCAATCCCGTGTTGGAGGAAGATACGCCCCGCGAGGATCCCCGGCACGATGACGACGGCTGGGAAGCATCGTCCCCTTCGGACGGTACAGCCGCTGCCGAACGCCACGAGTTGCTCATGAATTCGCTCAGCGAAGAACTTTCCCTGACCGAGCATCTTGAAGAACAGGTCGCCCGTTCAGGCATCGCTCCCCCGATCGCACGGGCGGCTCTGGATTTGATCGGCGAGCTGGACCATCGGGGCTTTTTCGAAGACAGCCCTGAAGAGATAGCCGTCCGCAACGGCATTGCCCCGAAAATTCTGGAGGAAGCCCTTGGCATCGTGCAGGATCTCGACCCTCCGGGCGTCGGGGCGCGCGATCTGCGGGATTCCCTGTTGATCCAGCTCCGGCAGGCTGGGGAGGAGGATTCCCTGCCCGGCCGCCTTCTGCGTGACTGCTGGGATGATCTGGTACGCCACCGCTATGCGGATGCCTCACGCACCCTCGGCGCGGACGAGGACGAGATACAGGCTGCCGTACAGCGCATCACTCGCCTGAACCCCGATCCGGGAGCAGGCTTCGCCCGCGAGGCGAACCCGTCCGTCACGCCCGACCTGATCGTCGAAAAAGGCAAGAACGGCGGCTTGCACGTCTCCCTGACGGGCGAACACATTCCGAAACTCTCCATCAGCAGCGCCTACCGCGAGATGTTGTCCGAACATGCCGAGGATGCGGAACTGCGTGCCTACCTAAGCCGCTGTTTCCGGGAAGGGCGCGAGTTCATCAAATCCATCACCGACAGGCAGGAAACCATTCTGACGATCGCCCGGGAAATCGTCCGGCGGCAGGAACCCTTCTTCCTCGAAGGGAAGGACCATCTCGCCCCGATGCGAATGGAAGACGTGGCGCATGCACTGGAGATTCATCCCTCCACCGTCTCCCGCGCCGTCAGCCAC
Organism: Neoakkermansia glycaniphila; assembly: GCF_900097105.1. GTDB lineage: Bacteria > Verrucomicrobiota > Verrucomicrobiia > Verrucomicrobiales > Akkermansiaceae > Akkermansia > Akkermansia glycaniphila. Next base: position 3,027,751 of record NZ_LT629973.1, read on the forward strand.
AAATACCTGTTGTGCAGCCACGGCATCTACGAACTGCGCTCGTTCTTCCAGACTGCGCTGCCGCAGCACGACGGAGACGGCGACGCGCTCAGCCCGCAGGCCATTCAGGCGCGCATCAGGAAGCTCGTCGACGAGGAGAATCCCGCCAAGCCCCTGAGCGATGCCAAGATAGAAGCCGCCCTCGCAGCGCAAGGCGTTACCGTGGCGCGGCGAACCATCGCCAAGTACCGCGACCAGATGAAAATCCTTCCGGCCAGCCTTCGCAAGCGGTGAGGCCGTTCCGTCAGGAATCGATCCGCACGCAATCCTTTTCAGCCGAGGGCTTTCCCTGCCGGATATACGTATTGCCCTTCACCGTCACCTTGTCGGCATGGTGGGAGCGCACGGCTGTGCCGCCCTTCAGTTCGAAACGGTTGTTTTCGATCCTGATATTGCTGTGCACGGGGCCTTCGGATTTTGTTGCGTGCGGATTGATGTGAATGACAGGTTCGGCGCATTCCACAAAGGTATTGCCCCGGATCGTCATATCCTTCACCATGCCCGATTCGTACCAGCCGGAAGCATCATCCTCCACCAGAATGCCGGGCATGCCCGTGCGGATGAACCGGCAGTTCTCGACCACCACCGGGCGGCGCGTCGTCAGCAGGAATCCCCGCGTCGGAATATGGCGCACCGTCGTTCCGGAGACGTGGACGGAGGGCGTCCACGTCACGTTCTCCAGAGCATCGGTCGGACGTATGCCGGAGGGAGCGGGCTTTTGCAAGGTGAGGGCCATTTTCCTGTCGTCGAGCCTGTCAACCTTCTGCACCTTGTTCGAGCCGAAGGACACAAGGCTGTCTCCCCGGATGAATTCAACCTCGTCGCCGGGGTGGAAACCGTCGATACCGAATGTCTGGGGATGCATGAACTGCACTACGACCTTGTTCGGAGCGGGCTGCTGCACGATGCGGAGATGGGTGCCGTGTACGTTGATGGCATCGTCGTGCGCAGCGGAAAGAAAACAGTCGCGCACGGAGATGCGCCCCTTGCAGCCCGAGAAATGCAGAATGTCCGCCCATGTCACGTTCGTGCGGGGAGAACCCTTGCGCGGCGCGACATTCAGGCGATCGAAGCTCAGGTTCTCGCAGAACTGGGAGACGACCCCCATGCCGTGGATGGCATGGATCGAGCAATCCTTCCACTTCAGATTGCGGCTGTTTCTTTGCAGGAAACCGACGCAGTCGCGCGTAATATCCCGGTTCTGGACGACCTGCCCCGGTTTGAGCGTCGGCGAACCGGAGAGGTAATGCACGCGGAGCCTGCCGGGAGAGAGTTCTTCGATGCGGGTGCCGTTGGGCGAGAAGGAGCCGGAGAATACGCCCTGCTCCGGGTCGAACACCTTCATGTAGCCTCCGAGCGGGAACTGCCAGCCCGGCCCTTTCCATGTCAGCTTGCCGTCGTTCAGTTCGTACCCGTAGTCGGGAGCGATGGAGATATCCATCGTTTGCCCGTCGATGGATTCGACCTTGAATTCGCAGACGGTGGGATGCAGGTAGTCGAAGGTCAGGCCTTCCAGAGTGACGCCGTCGCAGCCGTCCGCCATCATGTAGATCGACTTGCCTGCGAGCAGAATCTCGGCTCCCTTGCCTTCCAGCCGTACGTTTTTCATCCCGTCGAGCCGCAGGGCGATGCTTTTCGGCTGGTAGGGCCTGTCGTTCGTGTTGGAAATATGCAGTTTGTCCGTCGCCAGATTGCCGTAGGCGAACACATGCCTCCCCGGAAGAAATCTCAAAGTGATATTGTCCTTCTCCGTGCCGCAGCCGGAGGCAATCAGGGAATAATCGTGCGTGCCGGGAGCAATCACCAGCGTATCGCCCGGCGCCAGCGTCAGGGCATTCGCCGGAGCCATGCTCTTCCATGCCTTGCCGGAGGAAAGTCCGCTCGCCCGGTCGTCGCCGCGTTGCGGATCGATGTAGCGAACCGTATTCCCTTTGGAAAGCGTGCGCCGGGAGGCAGCGGGGTAAACCGTCTCATCGTTGGAAGATTCTCCGGGATTCATCCATACCGGAACCGCCCCATCGTAAACAAGGCGTGCATTGCCCCAGTTCGCGTGGTCGAAATCCCTGCCGTCTCCCCCGTCGTCCACTTCCAGTTCGAGGCGGCGCACGCCTTGCAACGGTACGTCAACCGATACCGGCTCATCGCCTCCCTTGAGTATGCCGCTCTCGAAAAGCGTTTTGCCGTTGCCCTTCACCCGGAACCGAACCGTCCCCTTCGCCTGGGAGGCATCCACGCCTACCTCCGCCAGAAAGCGGCCGGCCTTGCCGTCGAGCTTCAGCGTACCTGCGGAGGGTGCATGCGTGCCAAGCCCCCGTTCAAAAGTCCTGCCGCCGATTCTCATGGCTTCTCCGGAGACGGATTTCCCCGGCCGAACCGGGCGGCCTTCCCACCCGCAAGTCATCGCCGTGCCGGGAAGGCTGTCGAGCTGCGTTTCCTGTACTGCGGCATTTGCCTGCAAACTGCAACCGCATAATAATAGAAAGCGTATCATGCCGGTATCGTATGCGTCTGGCCGTTGTGGCACAAGAAAAAACGTCTTATCGTCAGCGAAAACTTGATTTTCATTCTAAAAAAGACTACATTCGTGCAGAAATTCAGGCCATGAACTCTTCATCTTTCCCCATCTCCGCAGCCAAACGCAAAGATTCCATCCTGCCGACGGTTTCAGGATTGCGCCTTACCCGCCAGCGGCAGGAAGTGTATCAAGTGTTGATGGACAAGCGCGACCACCCTACTGCCGCCGAAGTTTTCCGCCGTGCGAAACTGCGCCTGCCGTCCATTTCTCTGGCCACCGTTTATAACTGTTTGGAAGCTTTGGTCAAACATCGCCTTGTAAGACAGGTAAATTTTGATCGGGAACCGTCCCGTTATTGTCCCAACCTTGTAGAACACGGACACTTTCAGGATATCGACACCGGCATCATCCACGACATCACGCTGAAACCGGGCGTATTGCTGGAAGATGTGATCGATCTGCCTCCGGGCGCCTGCGTGAACGAGGCGGAAATCACCCTCCGCGGTTCCATCGTCAAACCATAGACATTTTCACATCATTCCACACAAGCATGAGTCTCATCATTCAAGATCTGCACGCCAACGTCCACGGGACGGAAATCCTGAAGGGAATCAACCTCGAAATCCCCAAGGGAGAAATCCATGCCATCATGGGGCCGAACGGCTCCGGCAAAAGCACCCTCTCCAAGGTGCTGTGCGGACATGAAGATTACGAGGTCACGGGCGGCAGCGCCACGATGGACGGCCACGACCTGCTCTCCATGAGCGTGGACGAACGCAGCCGCGCCGGGCTGTTCCTCGCCTTCCAGTACCCCGTCGAAGTGCCGGGCGTCACCAATGCCAACTTCCTCCGCGCCGCCATGCAGGCCCGCATGCCCGAAGGAGAAGAGCTGGATGCCGTCGCCTTCTACAAGACACTGTATGCGAAGATGGACAAACTCGGCATGGCCCGCAAGTTCACCTCCCGCGCCGTGAACGAAGGCTTCTCCGGCGGTGAAAAGAAGCGCAACGACATCCTCCAGATGATGATGCTCGAACCGACATACGCCATTCTGGACGAAACCGACTCCGGGCTGGATATCGACGCCCTCCGCATCGTCTCCGAAGGCGTGAACTCCATGCGCTCGCCGATGCGCAGCTTCCTCGTCATCACGCACTACAAGCGGCTGCTCGAATACATCAAGCCGGATGTGGTGCATGTGCTGTCGGACGGCAAAATCGTCCGCACGGGCGGCTACGAGCTGGTGGACGAGCTGGAAGAGCACGGCTACGAGTTTCTGAAAAACACGGAACAATAAAGTCTTCATGGACGAATCACCATTCAGTTTCGACTCGGCGAAGGGGAACTTCTCCTTCCCGGAAAAACACAAGTACGACGCCGGGTACGGCCTGACGCCCGACACCGTCGATTACATCGTCAACGTCAAGGGAGAAAAGGACTGGATACGCGAATTCCGCCAGAACGCCCTCCGCAAATTCGAGGAAATGCCCCTGCCCACCCACTGGGCCACGAAAGACCTCGAAAAGATCGACTTCTCCGCCATCCGCTACTACCTCGCCCACGGCGAACGCCCCAAGAAAAGCTGGGACGAAGTGCCGGACGAAGTGAAGCGCACCTTCGAACGCCTCGGCGTACCCGAACAGGAACGCGCCTTCCTCGCAGGCGTGGACGCGCAGTACGACTCGGAAACGGCGTACAACAACATGAAGGAAGAACTGCAGAAGCAGGGCGTCATCTTCGTGAACTCCACCGAAGGACTGATGGAGCATGAAGAAATCTTCCGCCCGTGGTTCGGCAAGGTCATCCCCGTGGGCGACAACAAATTCTCCGCGCTGAACAGCGCCGTCTTCTCCGGCGGCTCGTTCATCTACGTGCCCAAGGGCGTGAAGCTCAAGCACCCGCTGCAAGCCTATTTCCGCATCAATTCCGAGAACTTCGGCCAGTTCGAACGCACGCTCATCATCGCGGACGAAGACTCCGAAATCATGTACATGGAAGGCTGCACGGCTCCGCAGTTCGATACCTCGACCCTGCATTCCGCCGTCGTCGAACTCGTCGCGATGAAAAACGCGAAGATTCAATATGTGACCGTCCAGAACTGGTCATCCAACGTCTTCAACCTCGTCACCAAGCGCGGACTCGCGCACGAAGGCGCGGAAATCCGCTGGATCGACTGCAACATCGGTTCCGGCCTGACGATGAAATACCCCGGCGTCGTGCTGAAAGGCCGCCGGGCGCGCGGCGAAGTCATCTCCATCGCCCTGGCCAACACCGGGCAGCATCAGGACACGGGCGCGAAAATGATCCACGCAGCCGACGAAACCACCTCCAACGTCGTCTCCAAATCCATCAGCATCGGCACGGGCCGGGCGAGCTACCGCGGCCAGGTCGTCATCCCCAAGGGATTGAAAGGCTGCAAAAACAACACGGAATGCGATGCCCTGCTCATCAACACCGACAGCCGGACGGACACCTACCCCGCCATCAGCGTGACGGGCAACCGCAGCGCGGTGCAGCACGAAGCCTCCGTCTCGCAGGTCTCCGAAGAAATGCTCTTCTACATGCAGCAGCGCGGCCTGTCGCGAGCCTCGGCCATGTCCCTCGCCGTCAACGGATTCATCAACGAACTCGTCAAGGAATTCCCGATGGAATACTCCGTGGAGCTGCGCCGCCTGATCGACCTCGAAATGGAGGACAGCATCGGTTAACCCTTTCCGGCACCTATCACGATGAATGACGCTCTGAACCACTTCCGCCAGCAGGCCGCCTCCCGCGCCGAAACTCTTGCCGCCCCGGACCGCCTGAATGAAGACTGGCGCTACGGACGCCCCGCCGCGTATGCGGCCGCCGTGCTTGACCGCCTGCAAACGCCGCCCCCTGTGGCGGACGAAGCCGTAACCGCCACGCTGGCAGGCCCCGTACTGCCGGGAGTCAGCATCCAGCCGCTCGGCAAGCCCGAAGAGCTGGAACACCTCGCTTCCGTCCACTCCATCGGCTCCGGCAGAATCCTCGCCATGCAGCAGAGCCTGCCCGTCTGCGGCCTCTGCATCTCGATCGCCCCCGGCTGCATCGTCGAACACCCCATCGAAATCACCTGCACCGTACGCGGAGAGATGGGACTGCTCTCCCCTTCCATCCTCATCCTGATGGGTGAAGGCTCCAAAGCCACGATCCGGGAAATCCACCGGGGAGACGGCGGCAACAGCCAAATGATCGTCGGCGTGCAGAAAGCCGTACTTGCGCCGCATGCCTCCCTTTCCTACGAACTGGTGCAGGAACTCGGCAGCACGGGCCGCGCCATGGAAATAGCCGAATACAGGCTGGCCGAAGGCGCAACCCTCAACCAGCTCACGCGCCACCTCCACACGGAATGGGCGCGGCAGGAAACGACCTGCGTGCTTACCGGACGCGAAGCCCGTGCCGAACTCTTCTCCGCCAATGCGGTAGACGGCAGCCGTGTACTCGACCAGCGCACGCGGCAGATACACTCCTCGCCGGGAGCATACAGCAACCTTCTGTACAAAAACGTCGTGGGCGACACAGCCACGGCTACCTTCGCCGGCATGATCCTCGTGGAGCCCGGAGCCCATGAGACGGACGCCTACCAGGCCAACCGCAACATGATGCTCAGCGAACAGGCTTCCATCAACTCCCTGCCCGGCCTCGAAATTCTGGCGGACGGAGTCAAATGCTCGCACGGCAGCGCCACCTCCCCGATGGATGAAGAACAGCTCTTCTACCTCCAATCCCGGGGCATCCCGGAAGAACAGGCGCAGCGGCTCGTCGCAGAAGGCTTCCTGCATGATGCGGTCGTCCGCTTTCGCGGCGAAACCGGAGAATAGCGGCTTGCCATGCTCGACTGGATCTTTCCCCGCATCTGCGCCCTGTGCGGGGAACCCTCCGGTACGGCATATTCCCTTTGTCCTGCGTGCATGGATGCGTTGCCGCGCGTCGAAGCTCCGGTATGCCTTCATTGCGGCACGCCGTTACCCGGAGCATCCGCCCAGGCCGAAATGTGTGCCGAGTGTTCGGAGCATGAACGTACATTCGATTTTGCCCGCTCGACCCTGTCGCGCAGCGAAGAGGCACGCAGGCTCATCATCGACCTGAAATACCACGGCAGAAACCACCTCGTTCCGGCGCTCGCCGATCTGATGTCCGGGACGCTTCAAACCGATCCTCTTCTGCGGACAACGGCGTGGACGCTCGTCCCCATCCCGATGACTTCCGGCAGAATGCACAGGCGCGGCTACAACCAGTCCCTCCTGCTGGCAAAATCGCTTGGAAAACGCCTCGGTTTCGGCATGGCCGAACCTCTCGTCCATCTCCGCGACGCCATGAGCCAGACGGCTCTTCTCAAGCAGGAACGCGCCCGGCATGCCGACACGGTGTACCGGGTATCGCCAGCCTATGTTGCCGGCAGAAAAACAATCCCTGCCCACCTGCTGCTGATCGACGATGTATTCACCACAGGAGCAACGGCGCGGGCATGCGCCCGGCAGCTCCGCCGCCTCCCGGATGTCCGCACCGTCGCCGTTCTGACGCTGATGCGAGCCTGAAAAACGCCCGGCCTCCTTTCGGAAACCGGGCATCGCAAATGCGGCAATACCGCATCAGGCCTTTCTGCGGCGTTTCCACATCAGCCCGAGGAGGCTCATCATGCCGAGCGCAGGCGCCGACGGTTCGGGAATGGAGGCTTCGCGCGTCAACATGATCGTACCGTCCACCGCGAGATTCGCCGCATCCACCGTGTACAGGCTGCGGTCGAACACCAGCTGGGCATTCTCCAGCTTTTGGTAATCCTCAGCCCGGGCCATGTCAAACAGCTTGTAGCTGCGGCTGTCTCCTTCGGCCATGGATTCTCCGTCCAGCACATTCAGAACCAGCTTCAGGGAAGAATCGTTCATCCGGTCGAACGTGCCGGAAATGCGGATCATGTCCGACTGGTCGACCGAACGCGCTGCCGCCGTGGCAAGATCCAGCATGCAGGAAACATTCCCCAGCACAAGGCCGGAGTTGAATTGAATCGTGCCGATCTCGCCGTTGGCGGCCGCTTGCAGATTGCCCTGCACCATATTCACGATGGAAGAGAACGAACCCGTGCCGCCGATCGTGCCGCTTTCGACCTGGACGGAGCCGCCGACCTGCGCATTATTGAGCAGGATGGAACCGTTCTTCACCGTGATCGAGCCGGAACCCGTGGCTCCGTTGGCAGCGACGATCAGAGTACCGTCGTTCACAGTCGTGCCGCCGCTGTATGTACTGGCAGCAGACAGGGTAAGGGAACCCTTGCCCGCCTTACTCAATGCGCCGGACTGACCCGATTCATTGGCGATCGCCTGGGCGATCGTAACGTTGAAACCGTTGGTATCCACCGTTCCGCCTTTCGCGCTGATGGCGATGCTGCTGGCGGAAATCATGTTCGCATGGTCCTGCCGGGCTTTCAGCGTGCCTCCGTCGAAATGCACGTTGCCCGTCATATTCGTACTCTTGCGAAGAATCGAGACTGCTTCCACCGTGCCTCCGTCGGCAATGTACAGGTTGGACGTAAAGCCCGACGAAACCGCATTGGAATGCCCCAAGCCGATCGTCTCTGCCACCAGCACGCCGCCGTTGCGTACGGTCACATCCGTATCCTGCCGTACGCCGATATTGAATGTGTTCGCGACCGAGAACCGGCCACCGTCTTCCACCGTCAGCATATCCTTGCGCCCGGCTACCTTCTGGTTGCCCAGATTGACCGACACTTTGCTTTCCAGCCAGCTTCCTTCGCCCGTAACCAGAATGGCGCTATTGGTGGCGTTCGCCCCCGTCGTCCATGTGCCTGCGGAGAACTCGCCCACACCCTGCACCGTCAAATGCGCGCCCTGCGATACCTTCAGCGTGGCCGACGAAACGTCGAAACGCCCGGACGCAATATTGATCTCCGTATCTCCCGTCACTTCCAGCGTACCGGCCTTCACATTGCTGGTAGCGATGGAATTCTGGCTGGATGAAATCGAACCGCCCTGCACCGTCAGCGTTCCGGCGCCCTCCTTCGTGAAATTGGTTCCGGAAGCGGCCTGCAGCGCATCGAACACGGCATTGTTGCCGTTCGTATTGACCGTCAGATTACCCAGAGCCGACACCGTACCTGCATGAATGTCCGGCGACACGAGCCTGATCGTGGCCGCAGATGAAAAACCGACATTGTCTCCCTGATGGAATTGCCCGTCCGAAGAACTCCAGCTGCCACCCGTACCGATGCCCCAATCACCCGAAGAAGAACCTGTCCATGTATTCATCGACGATGCACCGGGCAGTGCGTAAGACGGGCGCGCCCCGCTCAAGGTATCGGGAGCCCATGCCCCGGTTTCCGACCAGTAGATGCCTCCAAGCGCCCCATAGGCCGCCGAGGATGAATTGGCCTGTCCGATATAAAAGCCGTTGATGGCCGCACCTGTGGAGCCGGACAGCGCTTCGCCGATCAGCATGCCGTTGCGCCAGACATAATACCCGGCCGCCACGCCGCCGCTCGCAATGTAGGCGATGCGGAAATCTGCCATTTCAGCAGATTGCGAACCGCCGTACAACATGGTATTCCCCCAGAAAACGCCGTTCTCGCGAATGTCGAGCTGCAGACCGGAAGACGCGGAAGTATTGCCGAACCCGATCGTCATCTGGTTGCCGAACACGCCGGAGGTCAATTGAAGGCTGACTTCAAGCGTGCGTTCGGCGATGGTGTTGCCGCTCCATTGCCATGACAGGCGCGTCGGATCCGAAGAACCCAGCGGAGCCGTAAATACGAACAGATCGCTGGGTGACGAAGAGCCCGTCGCCGTCAACTGCCGGGCGGCCACATGGGAACCCTGCACAGCCAAAGACGAACCGCCGGAAGACGAGTCCGGCAGGGAGGACATATTCTGCCGGATGAATTTGGAAGCATCGACAACGGCGACTCGCGCCTTGCCTGCCGTCCTCTGCCCCGTACCCATCGCTTCGGCCAGATTGTTGGCAAAAATCATCGATCCTTGAGCTTCCGGATGCACACCATCGGTCGTCATGGTCACAGGATCAAAGCCGATGCTGCCGTCGAACACCTTGACTTGCGAATTCCCGTTGTTCCATGAATCGCCGACGGCCATCAGCATATCGTTGATGACCTTCTTCTCGGCGGGGTAACGCCCCGTCTGCTTCGCCGTATCGACCGGAAGCACGGTACTGATGTAGAAATTGGCATTCGGATTCGCCTCACGGTACATCTCGACCATCGCCTTGATATTCGCGACCGTCTGCTCCGGAGTCGTATTGTTCACGGGGTTTCCGAAATGGTCGTTGATCCCGACCATGATCACGATCGTATCGGGCTTATAAGTTGACAAAGCGGGAAGATCCTTATTCTTGAAATGCCCGGAACCGTCGTCCCACGCCGTCCCCTTCCATCCGTCCGGCAGAGTCGTATCGAGCGCGGCGCCGCCGGGTGTCGTGGAAACCCAATTCCTGATGTAGCCTCCGCCTCGCGTACCTCCGTAATCGGGAATCTGGTCTCCCGCCTTGAAATCTCCGATCAGAGCGCCGGAATACCAGCTGGCATGGCCCTCGTGCATGCCGATGAAATTCTGTCCCTGATAGAGGGAGTTGACTCTTCCGGAATTGCGGGAACCGACCATCTGGAAATCTTTGGAACCGGACACGGCGGCTGTATTGGTGCCGTTCGTCTTATCCTGGTAACCGTTGTCAAGGAACGATTTCCAGATACTCTTGCGGTAATCCGCACGTTCCGTAATGGAATCGCCTACAAAGGCGATATTACCCAGATAGGGTGTATCCGCACCCAGCAGGGACGGCAGGATTCCCGTATAGCACGAGAAGAAAACGACGCATGTCGAGAGAGGTTTCATCGTCAAGATACAAGTTGGTTATTATCACGAAAAATACCATGAATTTTGCAGAAAAAGCATATTGAAATGGCATATTTCATCCAAATCAGAATAGCATATACGACGAGGAATGCAATGCATCTTTTCGGAAAATTCGGAGATTCATCATTGGACACTTCCTTCTTGACTCGCAAACGGAAACATGCCATCCTGCCACGCAGTGATTCCCGACAACATCTCCCTCAAAACCGCCGTACAGGTCATGTTTTACGATACGGACTGCGGCGGAGTCGTCCACAACCTCGCCTACCTGCGCTGGATCGAAGAATGCCGCACCAAGCTTGCCACAAAAATAGGCATGGACTACCTGACGCTGACGAAGGACAACAAATACACCGTCGTCGTGCGCCATGAAATCGACTACATCTTCCCCGCCGTACTGGCCGATCAGATCGAAACGATGGGCTGGCTGGAAAGCGTCGACCGCGCCTCGCTGTGGTTCCGCTTTGAAGTGCGCCGCCCCTCCGACGGCAAACTCTGCGTGCGAGCGCGGCAGCGGCTGGCCCTCGTCCAGATGCCCGAAGCCCGCCCGTGCAGGCTCCCGGCCGAATGGAAAAACCTCATCCCCCCAAACCACACTACCGCTTGATCTCCTCCCCATGGATACCTATGAATACAAAAACTCCCCCTCGGCAGAGCCGCAGGGGCCGTTTCCTCTCGACCTCCTGCCGGAACTCCGCCAAAAGGGCTATCTCGGCCCCGGTTCCTTCATTCGCGAGAACGGCGGCGAATGGGTGAGCGCACGCGGCATAGGCATTCCTCTTTTCTATCCTGCCGCCTCCCGCAAGGCGGCTTGGATGCTCGTTGCACTGCTCTGGTTCCTTTGGCTGCTGACAAACAACTGGCACATGCCTGTGGACGCACAGACGGGCAACGGCCAGCCCAATATCTGGACCTTCACCGTCGACCACCAGTGGTGGCGGCTCCTGACAGGAACCTTTCTCAGCCCCGGCGCGGTACCCCTGTGCCTCGCCACGGGGCTGATCCTCCTCATGGGGCCGTTCATCACCCCCTTTCTTGGCACCGCCGGATTCCTCCTGCTTTATGTTCTGTGCGGCATCGGCGGCAGTTTCGCCGTGCTGGAGTGGTACATTCCCCACTTCGGTTCTACGGAGGATATCGTTTCCCTGTACGAATACCAAAGCACGCCCGTGCCAGGCATCGTGTCCGCCGCCTACGGGCTTCTTGGTGCGGCGCTGGTGCTTTGCCCGCGCCGTCCGTGCATCAGGGATAATGTGCTGGCTTGGGCGGCGTCCGTCATGATATGCACGGTCGCACTCTACTTCTTCATCGGGATCACGGATAGCATCGTCCCGTACATGCGGCTCTCTTTTCTCGGCCTGCTACTGGGAATGGCGTTTGCCTCCCCCTGTGCTCTGGTGCATGCTTTCCGGCGCAGGCAGTGCGGCAAACTTCCCCAATCGGGCCATCGTTTTCTCTCCGTTTCGTCGGCTTGCAGCCTTGCCTTGTGGCTCATTTTGGCGGGAGCGTGGATGAATTACAAACAGACGGGCAAGAACAGCGCCATCGCAGCAGAAGAAGAATCCCGCTGCTACCTGCATGGCAAAGGCAAGCCTCAGAACAATCTGGCAGCCCTCGCCAGATTGATGCAAGCGGCCCGGGCAGGCTATCCGTACGCTTATGAGGCGATTGCCTACAGCCATATGGATCATCTGCCGCCCAGACACCGCAACAAACTCCATTCTCAACAATACGAACCACGGCAATACGCCACCCTCGCCTGGCAGCTCAACCGATCACCGGAGCACCGCAAACGAGCCGTTGCATGGTTTCGGAAAGCCGCTCAATACGGTTTCCCCGATGCGGCTGCGGAACTGGGCATTGCCCTGATGAACGGAGACGGCTGCCGGCAAAATTTGAGTGAGGCCCGCCTGTGGCTCACCCATGCAAAGACGAGAAAAGCCGATGAAGCCCTCGCTCGCCTGAATGTCTACGAACGGGGGCTGAAAGAGAGCTTCTGGCAGGATTACCGCCATATAAGAAACTTTTTCCGCTCCTGCTTGGCCATGATAAAACAGGACTGATATCCCAATCCCCAACGTACGCCATGAACCCTCCCAACATATCCTCTCACGGCCACCGGAGCGGATGCCTGTACGAATACGGAAACAGTTCCAAGTCCGAACCGAACGGCCCCTTCACCCTCGATGAAATGGCTGCCCTGCGGTGCCGTGGGTATGTCTCCCCTTCCACCTTCGTGCGGATGAACGGCGGAGAGTGGCAACGCGCCTCGGAATGCGGCATCCCGATTTCCTACCCGAAGGCAGACTATCCGGCTGCATGTGTTCTCGTCCTGCTGCTGCTCGCCGTCTATTGCCTGCTGCCTTCTCCGTTTCCTTCATGGGAGCTGCACACGGCCAACGGCCAGCCCAATATCTGGACGTGCGCCGTCGATGGGCAATGGTGGCGCATCTTCACCGGCACATTCTCCTGCACGGGCATCCTCTCTCTGGGTACGGCGGCCGTCCTGATCCTCTCCATGGGAGCGCGCGTCGTCCCCTTTGTGGGGCGCATCGGCTTTCTCCTGCTCTACATGCTTTGCGGCATGGGCGGCAGCCTTGCAGCGATTGCTCTCTACATCCCGGAAATCGAAACATCCTACGGTTTGTGCCATCTGCCACTCTCGGGTGTGGTTCCGGGCTGTTACGGTCTGATGGGAGCGGCGATCGTCCTTGGAGGCTGGCGGAGTTTCTGCTCTGGTACGGTCTGGTCATGGGGAGCGATGATCATGCTGGCGACGTTTCTCGTCTGCGTGGTTTTTCCCCTGTTGTTGAGCCAACTGGCCCGTGCCACTTTCCTAATGGCAACGGCGGGCCTTCTTCTGGGCATCTTGCTGGCGCTGCCATACTACCTGCTTCACCTGAGCCGCCACGACACCCCTGTAGCTCCGCCCGGTGTGCCTATGGCTCCTTCGCGCAAAGCACGGCGGATGTGCCTTGCGGCCATCTTCATGCTGGCATGCGCCGCTCTGGCCAATTATATGGCAACGGGAAGCGAAAGCGCCATACTGGACGAAGAACGCGCTTATACGGCGGATGACGAGAAGGCCGGCGAACTTCTCATCCGGGCCGCTTCCAACGGATTCCCTTATGCCTGCGAAGCGGCGGCCTACTGCTACATGGACAGGCCTCCGCTTATTCTCCGCAACTATAGCTTCAACCTGTGCTACAATCCGCAACGCTGGACGAAACCCAGCAACCGTTCGGAAAATCCGGAACAGGCCGCCTTCTGGATGGAAAAAGCCGCCATGCACGGTTTCCCGGAAGCACAGTATGAAACGGGAAAAAACTACATGAACGGTTTCGGGGTGGACAAGGATGCCGAGCGGGCCTTATACTGGCTGAACAAGGCTGTACGACAGGGCAACCGAAGAGCCGCCGGGCAAATGATCCTCTGGAAGATTCAGGATTATCTGGAAAAGGATTCCCAATCTCTGCCGTACTGGTTGAAGAAAAGCGCAGCCATATTGCCCGAAAACCTTTACCCGGTGAAGCCATGAAAAAATACCTGTATAAGGAACATCCTGATTCTGAGCCACAAGGTCCGTTGAACGTGTGGGAGATGCAGGCATTGCGCAGCTCCGGCTCCATATCGGACGACATGCTGATTCGGCGCGTCTCGACGCGCCGCCGTAAATCGTTCATGGCCTCGCCCTGGCAGCCCGCCGCAAAATGCTGGGATTGCAAGCCACAACCCAAAGCCGATTACCTGCTCCCTCTCCTCCTGCTTGCCGCCAATATCATCCTGTTTTTCCTGTCGCCTTCGGAACGCCTGAATATGGATTTCGATGCGAAAGACACGCTGCTTCCGAACGGATGGAGCTGCATCGACCAACAGGAATGGTGGAGATTCTTCACCGGATTATTCATGACAGGCGATCCCGTATTGCTGGCCGGGAATGCCTTGCTGCTGCTGACGGTCGCCCCCCTGCTCCCGCCTGTACTCGGTAGAGGCGGGTTCCTGCTGTTCTATTTTCTTTGCGGCATTATCGGCTCCTTCACGGCAGGGGGCATCATTCTGGCATATATTCCACAAATTCGCGATTTACCTGTACCTGTATTTGCCTCGCCGATGGGGGCGGCCACATTCAGCCTCATCGGAGCTTCGATGGTTTTGCCCGTCTGGCGCGCCTGGAAAATGCCGAATGCTTTCTGGAGTATGCTCCTCTTCCTGCTTCTTCCCCTCATTCTGAAGGAAATGGAACTCATTTCCTGCATGACGGGTCTGATCGTCGGACTCGGATTGATGCTCCTCTTCAAATACTTTCCGGTATCCAAAAGATCGCTTCTTCCGTGGGCCTTCCTGATTCCGGCAGCCGCTGCCGCATCCTTTGCCGGAACCGGGATCGACACGTCACTCGACGACTATTCCGAAGGCTGGGCCTACATGCAGGGCAATGGCGTGACGAAAGATTCCCGACACGCAGCGGCATGCTGGCACAAGGCCGCCGTACAAGGGTATGCTCCGGCACAAACGATCCTGGGCATTTACGAGCTCCGTACCCGCCGCAATCCGGAACGGGCCGTGTACTGGTGGAAGCTGGCGGCAGCATCCGGAGATGTGGAAGCCCAGTACAGGCTGGGCATGGCTTACCGGAACGGTACAGGCGTTTCCCGCAACGAATCGCAGTCGAGACACTGGATCGAGCGAGCGGCGGCAAACCGTCATCGTAAAGCCGCCAATGCCTTGCAACAATCGGAAACTTCAGACAAACAATGAAACAGTATTATTACAAGGAACATGCCGAGGCTTCCCCGAAGGGGCCGTTTTCGGAGTCCAAAATGGAACGCCTCCGCAGCAAGGGCATCGTCACTCCGGAGATGCTCGTCACCGTGCAGCAGGATGGAGACTGGAAACCTGTTGCCGATGAAAAGAGCCTGCGCCCGTACCCGAAAAACAGGTATGGAGCCATCCTTCTGCTGCTCGCCGTCAATTGGCTCGTTTATTTCTTCGTATCCGACCGTTCGCCTCAAGATCAGGAGCAAACGCTGAACGGTATGGCGTCCTATTGGGCCTGCATGGAAGACCATGAATGGTGGCGGTGCCTGACTGGCCTGTTCGTGGCTCCCGATTTGGGTATTCTGATCTTTTCCTCGCTCTCCCTGCTTCTGCTTGGCGTCATGGTGGCTCCCGTGATGGGGTTCTCCGGATTTCTTCTGTTCTACATCCTGTGCGGCCTCATCAGCACCATCTTATGTCTGCCGTTGGCATCATATCCGGCTTCGTCCGACGGCATCTTCTCATGGATGCTCGCTTCCTTGTTCCTCGAGTTTCCCATTCCCGGCATGCTGGCCTCTTCCTGCGGCATCGCGTCCGCCGCGATCATTCTGTGTTCCCACCGTCGGCGTTTCGGAATCAATGCCGGCACATGGTCAGCCCTGATGCTTGTCGGCGCCGCCGCCTTCTTTGCCCTCTCTTTTTCCCAGAATGTATTCCTGTTCATCACACTGTTCGGGGCTATCGTCGGCGGTTTTCTGGCGCTTCCCGGCTTCATCAAATACAACATGTTTCTTCGCCGCGAATCCGGACAAACTGAATTCAGGATCAGCATGCGGGATCAGTGGCATCTGTCCTTTACCGTGATTGCCCTGCTTGGAATCGCAACGGCTTCCTACCTGATTAGCGGAGACAAGGGAGGCTTGGCATCCTACAAAACCGCGTGGCAATGCGGCTGGACAAACGGCGAGACGGATAATAGCCCCCAGGCAGCCGAAGCCATGCTGGCGGCGGCGAAGCGCGGTTATCCCGCCGCCTGCGAGGCGGTAGGCTACCGCTATCTCAAGGGACTCGATTATCCGCCGAACCGGAAGGAAGCCGTCAAATGGTTCACTCTGGCCGCCGAATCCGGTTATCCTCAATCGCAATATGAACTGGCGAACGCCTTCAAGGAAGGACGAGGCACGCAGGCAAGCGACGAACAGGCTTTGGTATGGCTCCGGAAATCGGCAGATGCGGGTTACGGTCCCGCCGTACAGGCGCTGGCCGTCAGCTATCTGAACGGAAGCCTCGGCATCCATGATCCGGCGAAAGGAGCGGCTCTGCTGGAACAATGCATGGCGGGCATGCGCCTGTTCGAACCGGCAAAAGAAGCCGCCTACATCCTCGGCACCCTGTATGCACGAGGCGAAGGCGTCGGCAAGGATCCGGCAAAGGCGTTCGAACTGTACACGAAAGCGGCGGAACAGGGAATGGCGGACGCCCAGTGGAAACTCGCTCTCTGCTACAAAACGGGCGAAGGTGTGGCAAGCGATCCCGTCAAGTCGATTCAATGGATGCAGAAGGCTGCAGCACAAGATCAGCCCGATGCCATCCGCACGCTGCATGCTCTCCGGAAGATGTTGCCGTTCTCCGAAGATACCACGGAAGCGGATGCCCCGAAGGAGAACCGGCCATCTCCAGTCCCTCAGGATTGACCCCGCCGTTTTCCTCCTTCATGTCCGTATTGAAGCTTGAGCGCAGGGCAAAGTATGCTATGAATGGAGTACGCGCATTTCTCCGGAAACATGGATATTTCACCTGTTGACATTCATATTTGGGAAGGTGGCCCGGTACAGACCCGGGCCGAGGCTTTGAACGTCCTGTCGGAAGGTGCCACGGAGGGGCTTTCTCCCGTCCTGTCGGCCAAAGTATTGGCCCACGCCGAAGTCAGAGAGGAATCCGTTCCCACCTATTTGGAAAACGGTCTGGCCGTGCCGCATGCCCGCGTGGCAGGATTGCCCGGCATTTCCCTGATGGCCGCCTACCTGCCGGACGGCGTACCGTGGCCCGATGAGGCAAGCATGGCGGATCTCGTCATCTTCATCGCCGTCCCCATGTCGCAGGTCAGCGACTACCTGTTCATCATCCGCAAGATCATCCGCTGGCACAAATCCGTGCCCTGCGCCGAACGTTCCGCCCGCTGGGGAGATCCGGCCAATCTGAAAGCCGAACTGCAAAGCATCCTGAGCTGATGGCGACTTCACAGGCCAAGAAGAAGAAAACATTTTCCCCCCTTTCGCTTGCATGGCTCCGATTTGCCGTCGAGCTGCTGCAGAAGCTGCACATTCAGGATCGTCACTTCGTCTACCTTTGGGCGATATTCGTCGGCATTCTCGGCGCATGCGTCGCTCTGGCTTTTGAGTATTCAACGGAATTCCTTCAATGGATTCTGACGGGCGCCCATGCGGAAACTCGCGTGGATGCCTTCGAACAGATAGGAGATTGGCGGCGCATCGCCGTACCTGTGGTCGGCGGATTGCTGGCCGGCCTCACGCTGCTTTTCACCCACAAATTCGTCCCTGCCAAGGCGACGGAATACATGGAAGCCGTCTCGCTCGGCAGCGGCAAGATACCCGTGCGCCCCTCCCTGCTGCGCTGCCTTTCCGCCATCTTCAGCATCTCGTCCGGAGCGGCCATCGGAAAAGAAGGCCCTCTCGTCCAAACGGCGGCCGTCGCCGCTTCCACGCTCGGACAAAAATTCAAACTCTCGGCGCCCCGTCTCCGCCTGATGGTGGCCTGCGGCGCGGCGGCAGGCATCACGGCCGCCTTCCATGCGCCGCTGGGTGCGTGCCTCTTCGTCAGCGAGATCGTTCTCGGCACCCTGTCCATCAACATTCTCGCGCCCATGCTCATTGCGAGCAGCACGAGCTTCGTCCTGATGCACATGCTGGGCAAGCAGAAACCCATTTATGAAGCGGCCTCCACGACGTTCGGAGACATCAACCAGGTACTCCTCTGCATCGTACTGGCCATCATTGCGGCATGCGTCGCAAAGGGGTGGCTCGTCCTGCTCAAGGTATCGCGCAGCTATTTGAACGGCAAACGCCAGTTCCTCCCCCTCCGCCTGATGCTGGCCGGGCTATTCGTCGGCCTGCTCGCCTGCTATGATCCGCATGTCGTCGGCAACGGGGCTGAAATCATCGCCGGGCTCGTCCAGACCGTTTTCACACCGGAACAGGCATCCATCTTCCTCGTATTGAAAATCGTCGCTGTCGCCGTCGTCTTCGGTTGCGGCACCGTGGGCGGGGCCTTGACGCCGAGCCTGATGATCGGCGGACTTCTCGGCTTCCTCTTCAGCACGGCGCTGACCGCCATGGGCATCGGCGGAGACCATGCAGTCGCCTACACGATGGTCGGCATGGCCGCCTTCTTCACCACGGCGGCGAATGCTCCTCTCACCTCCCTCGTCCTCGTCGTCGAATTCTCCATGGCAGGCACGCTGATCTTCCCGCTGATACTCGCGGTGGTCTGCTCGCATGCCATGTCCATGCTCCTGAAGGCCAAGTCGATGTACTATGACTCCCTGACCAATGGCCCCCGCACGGCATTCGACAAGCACCTCGGAGACGTCAGCGTCAGCGACATCGCGCGCACCACTCCCGCCGTCGTGGAACCGGGCGACAAATTCGGCTCCATCGCTACCATCCTGCTGAAAAACCCCGGCGAAAACGTCTTCGTCGAAGGAAAGAACAAGCTCTTCCTCGGCACCATCATCCCGGAAGACGTGATGACCTTCGCCAAAAGTGCGACGCTGGCGAACACCGTCATCGCCATTGACGTAATGCGGGAAGACATCCCCGTCCTCTCCCCGGAAATGGGTCTTCCTGCCGCATTGGGCACCTTCACCGCCTCTGGCATGGACTCCCTCGCCGTAGTCCACCCCGACACGGGGAAAATCAGCGGCATCGTCTCCAAGGGCGACCTGTATCAGGTCATTTCGGAAATCATGAAACGGGAAAAGCTCAAGTAGCCCTGTTCTCCTCCCCCAAAGGGCCGCCCGCCCCTCATCGCGGCAGGCGTTGCTGCACGCTGCCGAGCATCCCGTACCATCGCTTCCGGTCGGCTTCCTTGACATCCGCCATTCCTCCCCGGTGCTTCATGGACGGCCATTTTCTTTGACTCAGGGAAAATCCCGCACCGGTATCAACGGACCAGCAATCCAGAACGGAGCCGTCCGACGCCTCGAAGAGCAGCACGAGCGATTGGGGATGCTTGGACGCGAGCGGCAGGACATCCACCTGCGTACATCCCCGCCTTTCGGCATGGTCCACAATATTTCGGACTGTAGATGCGTCTCGCTCCGCGAGCCGTAAAACCTCCGGCGCGGGCTTGCGTGACAGCCAGTCATAACGCACCGCCGATACGGATACAGCTTCGGTTGCACTCCGGCAACAGCCCAAACCCGAGGTACAAACCGCCAAACACACGATCCGAGCGAATATTCCCGACTTCATTTCCTCATGCTAAGACATTCACGAAGAGTTGTCCATACCGAGCTGTTACATACTTGTAACACTTCATTCTCTTGCTGTCTTCTGAACCCGGTGTTATGGTAATACGGTATGAAAACAACCCGTTCCCTTTCTCTTGCAATCTCATCGCTGTTCGCTCTGATGTCTGCGGTTCAGGCCGAACCCTCCGGACAGGAATTCGGCCTGGAACTGCTGCGCCGCGTCTCTGCCGAACACAAGGGCAACATCGCCCTGTCCCCCTACTCCGCTGCAGCCGCCATTTCTCTGGCGACGCCCGGTGCGCGCGGCCAGACACTCGAAGAGCTGCAAAAAACCATTCCCGGCAAGGCTGCACTGGATGAGGCATTCCGGCAAGCCGAGCTTAATCTGGAAATGGGTAACCGCCTCTATCTTGACAGGAGCATCGAATTCTCCCCCGATTATCTCCGCCTCGTCTCCGACGACAAAACACAATCCGAACAGGTCGACTTCAAAAAGAACAAAAGTGATGCCGCCGACCGAATCAATGCCTTCGCCAAGAAGGCGACTCACGGATTGATCCCACAAGTCATTTCCGAAAGTGACATTCCGGACGACACACGCATGATGCTTGTCAATGCCATCTATTTGAAACATCGCTGGTTGCAAATATTCGACAAAAAAGACACGCGCGTTCTGCCTTTCATCAAGCCGGACGGGTCATGGGCAGCCACTCCGCTCATGATCCAGAATCAATACGGTTTCTTGGCGACTCAGGCAGGCGACTGCATCGTCATCGCCAAATACTACGAGCACTCTCGTTCGGCATTCGTCGCCATTCTACCGCCCGAAGGCACGGAAGTGCACGAGTTCCTGAACAAATTGACTGCCGCCGAATTTTCGGAACTGATGCAGTCGCTGAACGACGCGGGCAAGCCTCGGCATCCAAGAGCGCAGCATGCCGCCATCCGGCAGGATCTGCGCATGCCGCGCTTCGATCACGATGCGAACTACAGTCTTGTGCCGGCACTGCGTGCCATGGGGATACCGCATTCGTTTCTGCCGACAGGATCAAATTTTACAGGTATGACCATAGAGCCACCCTTGGACGGCCCATTATATATCAACGGAATCAAACAATTTTGCCGCATCAAGAACGATGAAGAGGGAACAGAAGCGGCGGCAGTGACCGGAACAGGATTGGGGTGTGGAGCATGCCCGCCATCTCCCTATCTCGAACTCCCTCCTGTCATGGAATACCGCTACATCGCCGCCTATCTGAATCGGCCCTTTATCTGGATGATCGGACGCCCGGACAGGAACGATACGCCATTCTTCATGGGCGTGTACGATTTTCCGTCTTCCGAAGATACCGTGAGCAAGGGATCCGAATCGCCCCTTGCCGATGCCATCATCCGGGGGGATGCCGTCCGTGTCGAAACGCTGTTGAAACAGGGAGCCGATGCCCGGGAACTCTTCCACGAAACTCCCGTTCTCTCTCTGGCCGTCGATCGGGGGAACATCGCCGCCGCGCAGGCGTTGCTCGACCACGGCGCCGACCCTGCTCAGGGCAATCTGGTGGAATACGCCACTCTGCACGGCAACCGCAGCCTGGAAGCGTTGCTGATCGAGCGCGGAGCGACGATTGAGGAACAACATTTGAGAAGCGCGATCGAACGGCAGGATGCGGAACTCGTCCGGCTCATCCTCCACAAGAAACCCGATCTGCGCTTGTCACACTCCTTATACAATGCCATCGGATACGGAAACATCGACTTCGTACGCGCCATGCTCGAACTGGGTGACACGCCTACGATTTACGACCTCGGGCTGGCGGTCAAACTGCGCGACCCCGGCATGCTGGAACTGCTCCTGAAATACGCGGCACAGAACACCATCCAAAGTAACATCCTGCTGGAGCATCTGGTTCGGACCGGGAGAGCACATGATGTCCGGCTCTTTCTCGACCGTGGCATCAATGCGAATGCAGAACCGTTCCCCGGGCGCACCCTGCTTGATTGCGCAGGATCGGAAGACGTTCGGCAGCTCTTGAAACAGCACGGAGCCAAACCCGGCACGCTGCAGGACAATCCGCCTTCCATCTGATAGACCGGCTTCTTTCTGCCCCTCCTTTGCCAGCGGCATCGCCATCACGGTAATTATCGTTGTGGCCTGCTATTCGCTGTAGTATCCCGTCAGGCTCGCAGGAATACGGCCGCCGTCTGGTACACGGCGACGGCCAAACCGAAGCCGACGATATTCAGTGCAGCAAACTGGCCGATGGTGAACAGCCATGATCCCGTCTCCTTGCGGACGACGGCCACCGTGGCGATGCACGGCAGGGCCAGCAGAGCGAACGTCATAATGCCCAGCGCCTGCGGCAGCGTGTAATGGGCGCTGATCTTGCGGCGAGCGTCGAGCCGCTTCTCTTCGTCGGAGGCATGCACAGCCGCATCCGGCTCTCCCGGAGAGGCGAACAGGATGCCCAGCTGGGCCACGAGAAGCTCCTTGGCGGAGAATGCCCCGATCATGGCCGAATTGGCCTGCCAGTCCATCCCGGCATATTGCGACAGAGGCTCGAAAAACTTCCCGGCGCGAGCGGCGTAGCTCTGCTCCATACGTGCGGAATCCGGTATGCCGCCGCCCTGCTCCGGCTGCGGGTACGTATTCAGGAACCAGAGGACGACGACCCCCAGCAGGATGAAGGTGCCGGCCTTGCACAGGTAACCCGATACCCGCTCCCATACGCTGTGGAGGTAGGCGCCCGGAGACGGCAGCCTGTAGGGAGGCAATTCCATGATGAACGTTTCATCCCCGCCCCGGAAGAGCGTGGATTTCAGCAGGCGCGCACCGACGACAGCCACCAGAATGCCGAAGAGGTACAGCCCCCACATCGTGATACTCTGGTAGGCGGGAGCCACGAGAGCCTCGATGAACAGCGCGAAGACCAGCAGGCGGGCGGAACAGCTCATGAAGGGCAGCACGAAAATGGTCGTCAGCCGGTCTTTCTTCGATTCGATGGAGCGGGTCGCCATCACGGCGGGCACATTGCAGCCGAAACCGATCAGCATGGGAATGAAGCTTTTGCCATGCAGGCCCATCTTGTGCATGAACCGGTCCATCAGGAACGCGGCGCGGGCCATATACCCCGTCCCCTCCAGCAGCGAGAGGCAGGCGAAGAGGATGGCGATGGTAGGCACGAAGGAGACGACTCCCCCCACGCCGCCGATGATACCCTTGACGATGAGCGATTGCCACATCGGGTGGCCGTCCAGCGCCTGGGCGAGCCAGCCGCCCAGCGCATCGAACCCGCTTCGCACGAGATCAACGAGCGGGTTCCCCAGCGTAAAGGCGGCGAAAAAGACGACATACATCAGCAGCAGGAAAAGAGGGATGCCCCAGTATTTGTGGGTCAGAATACCGTCCAGCACAGCGGTCGAACGGCGGATGCGTGAAACGCCGTCTCCTCCCTGCACTTCTTCGAGCAGGCCGCGAATCAAACCGTAGCGCTTGGAAGAAAGTATCTCGGGAGCGGGAAGCCCCATTTGCCGGGACAATTCCGTTCGGCAATCCTCAATCATCTCCAGCAGGCGGCGGCCTTCCTCTCCCATCTCCGCATAGCGCGCGACCATGGCAGCATTGCCGTCCAGCAGGCGGGCGGCAATATAGCTGAAGGGCTCCTTCTGCCGGGGCAGACCGGACGATTCCACCGTATGGGCAATGAAATCCAGCACCTGCTCCGTCTGCTCGCCGTACTCCGGCTTGCGGAATGCCGGGTAGCCGGAGGGACGGTACGCCGCCTGCCCGATGCAGGCCAGCAGTTCCTCCATTCCCTTGCGCCGGAGGGCATCCGTGCGGACGATCCTGACACCCAGCATGGCCTCGAAGGCGGGAATATCGAAGCTTAACAGGGCGGCGTCCGCCTCATCGGACATGTTCAGCACGAGGATCACGGGCAGATGAAAATGCCATAATTGAAGCGTCAGGTACAAATGGCGGTCGAGATTCAGACTGTCCACCACGCTGACGATGGCTCGCACCCCGGAACGGCACAGATAATCCATGGCCAGCTTCTCCTCCAGGGAGGCTCCTCCGAGGCGGTACACGCCCGGCAGGTCGATGAGTTCCACGGGGCCGTCAGGCGTTTCCACCCCGGCCCGTGCCGCTTCGATCACGCCACCCGGGTAGTTGCCGACAAAAGCGCGGCAACCGGACAATTCATTGAAAAGAGAGGTCTTCCCGCAATTCGGGTTTCCCACCAGCAGAACCGTCGGCCTATCCTTCATACGTGTCGAATATCCTCTCCACCTGAATTCCGGCCGCTTCCCTGCGGCGCAGGGCAAGCAGCGAACCCCGCACGGCAATCAGAATAGGGCCTCCGAAAAGAGCCTGTTCCTGTATGCGAACGGCAGTACCCCGCACGAGTCCGCGATCCGCCAGCCTGTCCAAAAGCGCGGCATCCGGTACGGAGATACAGACAATGCGGGCGCGATCGCCCACGTGCAAACGATCCAGCGTCGTCGCCACGGAGGCGTCTCCCTGCTCTTCCCGGTTACAATGAGAGCATCTGCGGAAGCACCCGGCGCATGCCGCCACGCCGAAAAGACGCCGCCACCATCGGCGGGCTGCATGCCTGTCCTTTCTGCTCTCTTTCGAATGCACGCGATCAGGTTAGGGCAGGCTAACACAAGCGTCAAGCCATTCTTTCGGGCGGCAGGTTCGCCGTGCGTCATAACGGTTAGTTTAACGGCTTGCTTTCATCAGGCACGCCTTCTATCATCCCGAATATATGGAATACACAACACATACACTCAATGAAGCCAAATCCCGCTGCGTGACGACGCACAAGCGTTCCGGCACACAATGGACGACCGATATTCCCGTCGCGCTCGGCGGATATGGAGAAAACGCCACGCCCGGCGAAATGCTCGCCTCCGTCGTCGCCTCCTGCATGATGAGCATGGTCTCCTTCCTCGCCGCACGCAAGAACGTGGATACGGAAGGCATGACGATCGACGCCCGCGCCGAAGACAAGGACGGCAGCATCGTCCACCTGCATTTCCTCGTCAAGATGCCCCTGCCCGGCACGCATCCCCTCCGCAAAACGCTTGAACAGGCATCGGAAACGTGCCCCGTCCGCAAATCCCTGTCGGACAAGGTGGAAATCACTACGGAATGGATTTGGGAATAACCCAGTCTTGCATTCAACGCTGACGCTTGAAGGACGGCGGCCTGCTTCCTGCGGTCGCCGTTCGTTTTGTACCCGGATCAGTGACATTCCTTACGGGCGGACGACTGACCAGTCGAGAATCACGGCCTTGCCCGCCTTCAGGGGAAGATGCAGCCCATCGGTCGCCAGCATATCCGCCGAACCCGGGATCGCGCCTGCCCCCTTGTGCAACAGATCGCGGAACAGATAATCCCCCCGGCCCTTGCCCGCCCATTCCTGAGCCTGCCGCGGGATGTGGATGCGGAGATCGTTGAAATCAAGAGAGGGCGACAAGTTGCAAACGACCAGCAGCGTGGAAGCATCCTCCCAATGGTGGCGGAGGAAGGCGTACACCCAGTGCCCCGATGCTTCTTCACCGGGTGCACGTCCGAACGTTTCATTCCGCATGTTCGCCCAGTTGAGCCCGTAGAACACGCCATCCTTCAGAGCCGGATGGTTTAGAAGGGACAGCAGGTTTTTGTGCATGCTGCGCATCTCCCGTTCTCCCGGCGACAAACGCGCGCCGTCATAGGCGCCGCCATTGGTCCAGCGGGCCAGCCGCGGCAGGCATGTATAATCGAAGATACTCGTCCTGCCGTCGCGACCGCCGTATCCGGACGGCCCTTCGGCACGTTCCCCCACTTCCTGCCCGTTATAAACGAGTACGGGGCCTTTCGACGCGGCAAATACCGCCGTCATCACGCCCTCTTCCACCTGTTCGCCGACTCCGCCCCAGTGCTGAGGGGAACACATGCGAGGCTCGTCGTGATTTTCGACGTACCGCACACCGCCGCCGAACAGGCGCGATTCGTTCCCGTTCAGGCGGTCGAAATCGTTTGCCCAGGCACCCGCATCATAAAGTCCGTGGGAATGGTGGTAGCAGTCGGCATCGTACACCCCGGCGAATCCGGCATCAAGCAACGCAGGCAGAACATCGTCGGAAGTCGTCCGCATATCGTCGTTGTACGCTTCGGCCATGAAAAACACGGCAGCATCGCGCACGCGCGCACGGCTGATGGCCCATTTCCAGAAATACATGGGCACCATGTGCGCCATATCGCAGCGGAAGCCGCCCACACCCTGCTTCTGCCAATAGGCGATCATATCGTCCATGAACTGCCATGTGCGGGGAGTCTCGCACCGGCGGGACAGCCAGCCGGGCAGTTGATCCATGGCTGCCGCACCCAACTCGTAATTGGCGCCGTAATTGAGTTTGACCGTCTCGTACCAATCGTACCGGGAAGGTGTCCACGTCGCGGCATTATTGCCCGTCACCCGCCCATGCACGGCTTCGGGCGCGTATTCTCCGTCCGGAAGCCGCATCGGGGGGCCTCCGCCCGCCGCTCCGCGTTGCAGGTAGAAAAAAGCGTTCTCCCGCCCGCAGAACAGGGAAAAATCATCCTCTGCACCCAAGGTTGGCGATGAAGCCGATGCCGGTGCGTACCCTCGCGAAACATGATTGGGCACCAGATCGATCATCGGAACAAGCCCCGCCCTCCGGCATCGGAAAACAAGGTCTTCGAACTCGTTCAGGCGTTCGGACTGTTCCACGGCCAGTTCGGGGCTCACGTCGAACATATCCGTCACCGCATAAGGGCTGCCTTCCAGCCCTTTGACGATGCAGGGAGGCTGGGCCGGCAATCCCGGAAAGGAAGTCTGCGTCGCCTGCCGCAGAACCCCCGTCAGCCACACATGGGTCACCCCCATGGAAGCCAACTCCAAAAGAGCCTTGTCGGTAATGCCGCGAAAAGTGCCGCAACCGTTCTGCTCCAGAGTGCCCCAGTCCACGCCGGATTCCCGGAAGTTGGAGAAGTGGCGAACGAACAGCTGGTAAATGACGGGTCTCATGAGATCGATGGGTTGCAGTATACCCGCCTGCGGACCAAAGGGCGAGGCTATTCCTTCTCCTGTTTCGGTTGCCGGAACAAAAGGGTCTGGATTTTGTCCGCCTCATCTCTGGAAATTTCGCGGGCAATCCTGTTCAGCGATACATTCAGGAGGTACCTGTCCTCCTGCTCATCCAGCACCAGCACACCCTCCACATCGCCGGACAAATGCTCCGGCAGAACGGAACGCGGGAAGGAAATCTTGACGATGCCTTCAATGATCCGTGTTTCCCGCGTGACATCCAGCACATTGTCCGCAGTAGCATCCGCTGCTTTGTCTCCGCTCATGGCGATGGCAAAAGCGGTTTTGGGCGCTTCAGTCTGCTTATGCGCTTCCGCATCCAGCATATGGCGCGGAGAAAAAGGGAGATCGAACCACTCTCCGTCCGTCATGCGGCGGCAGGAAATATCCGTAGCCTCAAGAATCAGGTTGGGAGAATCGTCGGTTTCGAATGTCAGCCGGTCGGCCTTCCACACTCCCGCTTCGCCATGATAGCTCAAACGAAGAGACATATGGGGAGAGGACAGTTGGCGGAACTTCGGTTCGTACATGGACAGAAGTTGCAACACGGGAAGAACGGGGTGCAACTCGGCGGACTTGCCGTCTTCCGGACGGCAATCCAGCGCCAGACTCATGCCATAAGGGGTTGTCAAAGGGCCTTGAATCGTCCCTTGCCCCTGAAGGGAACAGGCAAACATCCATGCAAGGCTGGGAGAGCAGTAATCGGACAGATTCAGACCATGCACCGATACCTTGCCGTCGAACACGGGATTCACCGCTCCCGACACGCGCCCAGAAATCCGTATTTCAGCCGGATTTTTATCACTCGTCCTGATCGTCAAATGATCCAGCACCAAGCCATGCTCCTCCGAAATCGTCGCCGTAGCCTGTACCAGACGGCATGCCTGCAGGGGACCATAGAAGACAAGCCCACCTTTCAGCCGGACGATCCATTGATCCCCGTCGCGAGTACATTCGCAAGCGGCGCCTTCGATCCTCCCGGCATTCCCCTCCTGCCCCCATGAAAGGGACAGTTTCTGAATCTTCATATGCTGCAGCCACGCATCGCCCATAATCGAAGCGCACGCTTTCCGGGCATCAAGTTCGGAGGCGTACGAAGTGCGAAGACGCATCTTCATCCGGGAAATCTGAATATCCGTCGGAAACCAAGGCCTCAATGCGCCTGCAAGCAAAGGACGCCTGCCTGCCACGCCTACCACATTCAAGGACTCGAAAAACGAAGACTTGTCCCCTTCAATATGAATATGATCGATCGATAACACTTTACGGTTCACGTCGAGGGCGCGGAAAGCACGGGTCTCTTCCGGCAGATTCAGGGCAACCGCTAGCCGCGCATTCACGGAATCGGAATACCCGGGAGATTTCAAATACAGATCGTTCGCTACAATGACCGCAAAAAGGAGGATGACCATCACGATACCCAGCTTGACGCAAACGATGGACAACCTCTGGATGCGGCGATAGGCGCACAGGGTTCCCGTCATACCATGTCTCAACTGGAACCAGACGCTCTGTTCGCGAAGCCATTCGTCCAGATCCTGCTGCAAAGTGCCTTCTCCTTGTTTCTTTTGCACGCGCGAATATTAATTGCTGCTTGACAAAAAATCAATACCGAATTGTCCGTGCAAAACAAATTGAAAACGCATCCGCAAAATATTGTTCAAAAAAAACGCAAATATGACAAAAAGTTTTACTGCATTCAAAAATGTAAAACAATCAATAACATCTTTCCGATGAATATGGAAAACAAGACTTCAATTTGATAGAATATGAAATTCCCGTTAGGCTAACATTCTTGAATGATGGACAGCAAGGCGTAATATAATTTCCATATGGCCTATATCCAAAATCATACCATGGAGCAAATTAAATGCAAGGTCGAGTTCTGGATACCCGAGCCGGTACTGGCTCGAATCGAGATGACAGCCGCCAATTTGGAAACATCCATTGAAGACCTGATGGCGCACGCCCTCGAAGTCTATTACGGCAACACTCCCGTTTCCACCCAGCCCGATACGTACCCGCAAGCCTGAACGGCTTCGGAATACCCTTTTTCGGTCTCTCGCAACTCGACGACTACTACCAGCAAAGAGCAACAGGCGCCCTCAAACGGAAGGATGGATCTCCGAATGAACGGCAAAGCCTGGCAGACTCCCGGCAATGGCTCGAAATCGTGTCATTGCCTTTTCATTGCTTGCGTTCCCGCTCCAAATGTAGCATTATTTCCCGTCGCCTGCGGGTGGACGATTATTATACGTCCGAACCATACCGCCGCACATTCGCCATATTTCATTCCAAATCAACTTATGGACATCACAATCGAAAAGCAAGCCGACTGCACAGCTACGTTGAAAGCCACCGTACCTGCCGATGCCGTTGCTACCTTGAAGGACCAGATCGCCTCCTCCTACACCTCACACGCCAAGATCCCCGGCTTCCGCCCCGGCAAAGCACCCAAGAGCGTGATCCTCAAACGCTATGAAGCCGCCATTGAGGAAGAACTCGTCAACCGCCTGTCGGAACAGGTATGCGACGAAGCCCTCACGCAGAACCCCGACCTGAAGGTTCTCGACTTCGGCAAGGCCGAAACGGCCACCACCGACAACGGCGAATTCACCTACTCCTCCACGCTGACCATCGTTCCCGACTTCGAACTTCCGGAATACATGGGCATAGAAGTCTCCGTCGCCTCCGACGACGTGACCGATGCGGACGTCGAAGACGCCCTCAACCAGTTCGCCCAGCAGAACGCCAAATTTGAAACGGTCGACCGCGCCGCCGCCATGGGAGACGTCACCGTCATCGACTTCAAAACAACCGTCGAAGGCCAGCCGACCGCCGATGCCCTCGGCAAACCCGTCGGATTCCTCGAAGGCCGTGAAGGCCACTGGGTCTTCATGGAAGAAGACAGCTTCATGCCCGGCCTCTCCGAAGGCCTCGTCGGCTCCAAGGCCGGCGACACGAAGGACATCTCCATCACCGTCCCCGAAAACTTCCCCTTCGCCGACCTCATCGGCAAGGAACTCGTCTTCCACGTCTCCGTGAAGGAAATCCGCGAAAAGCAGGTTCCCGCCATTGACGACGAACTCTTCGCCACCGCCCTGCCCGGCAAGACGATGGACGAAATCAAGGACATCGTGCGCGAAAACCTCAAGCAGCAGAAGGAAAACGCCAACAACGAAGCCAAGGCCGACCAGATCTCCGAAAAACTGGCCGATGCCATCGACTTCGAACTTCCCGAAGCCCTCGTCGAACGCGAATCCTACAACGTCCTCCAGCGCAAGCTCTACGCAGCCATGCAGGCCGGTGAAAAGGAATTCGACGGCATCGTCGACAAACTCCGCGAAGAAGCCAAGACCGAAACCCGCCGCAACCTCCGCGTATACTTCATGCTGCAGGAAGTGGCCCGCCGCGAAAACATCTCCGTGACCGATCACGAAATGTCCAACGCCATCATGCGCCTCGCCCAGCAGGAAAAAGCCACCAACCTGAAATCCTTCGTCAAGAAGCTTCAGAAGGAAGGCCGCATCCCCGGCATCCGCCTCAGCCTCATCACCTCGAAGGTACTCGACCTCCTCGTCAAGAACGCCAAGGTCACCATCTCCGAAGCCAAGGAAGAAACGGCTGCCGCCGAATAAACGGAACGGCATCCAGACCCTTTCAGGGGGAGAAAGGACGACCGCTCCTTTCTCCCCTGTTTGCTCCAACCGAACCCTTACCGGACAAAACCCACTCACATGCCAGATATGCACCAGAATATGACCCCGCAAAACTACTATATCCCCACCGTGATCGAACAGACCGGACAAGGGGAACGCGCTTACGACATCTACTCGCGGCTTCTGATCGACCGCGTCATCTTCATCGGCACGGAAATCGACGATACCGTGGCCAACTCCGTCATCGCCCAGCTCCTCTTCCTGCAAATGACGGATCCCAAGAAGGACATCCACATCTACATCAACTCCCCGGGAGGCTCCGTCACCGCAGGATTGGCCATCTACGACACGATGCAATTCATCTCGTGCGACATCAACACCTACTGCATCGGCATCGCTGCCTCCATGGGCTCCGTCCTCCTTGCTGCTGGCACCAAGGGCAAACGCTTCTGCCTGCCGAACTCGCACGTCATGATCCACCAGGTGCGTGGCGGAGCTTCCGGCACTGCTGCCGACGTCGAACGCACGATCAACTTCATGTTCAGCCTCGACAAACGCCTGACCGCCATTCTCGCCCACCACACCGGCAAAAGCGAAAAAACCGTCAAGGCCGACCAGGACCGCGACAACTACATGACGGCGGAAGAATCCGTCCAATACGGCCTCGTCGACAAAATCCTCTCGCACAAGTCCGAGGCCAAGCCTCAGGCCTGAACATCGTCCGACCATGCCAGATAAAACAGCCAGCTGCGCCATCTGCGGCGCTCCCGAACAGGACGGACGCCCCCTCGTCCCGACGGAAAACGGAAAACAGGTCTGCTTCCAGTGCGTCGAACTGTGCGCCGCCTACATGCTGCAGAGCAAATTCGGAGGCATCGCCGCCGAACGCTTCAGCGACATGGTGAAGCACACCCATCCCGAAATGCTCCCCGTACCGGCGGCCAACCAGCCGTCCGGCCTCGCCATCGAGCAGATGGAACTTTCCGACCTGCCGACGCCCGAACAGCTCCGCAAGGAACTGGACAGCTACGTCATCGGTCAGGACCTCGCCAAAAAAACCCTTTGTGTCGCCGTTTTCAACCACTACCTGCGCCTGCGCCAAAGCATGGACGAAGGCGACAACGTGGAAATCGAAAAATCGAACATCCTGCTCGCGGGGCCGACCGGATCGGGCAAAACCCTGCTTGCCAAAACGCTCGCACGCATCCTCGATGTCCCCTTCTGCATCGTTGACGCCACGACGCTCACCGAAGCCGGCTACGTCGGCGAAGACGTGGAAAACATCGTCCTGCGTCTCCTTCAGGCGGCGGACATGGACGTCGCCAAGGCAGAACGCGGCATCATCTACGTGGACGAAATGGACAAAATCGGCCGCAAAACCCAGAACGTATCCATCACGCGCGACGTCTCCGGCGAAGGCGTCCAGCAGGCCCTGCTCAAAATCATCGAAGGCACGGAATGCAACATCCCCCCGAAAGGCGGCCGCAAGCATCCCAACCAGGAATACATCCGCGTCAACACGAACAACATCCTCTTCATCTGCGGCGGCGCCTTCGTCGGCCTTGAAGACATCATCCGCAAGCGTCTCGGCTCCAGCGCAATGGGCTTCGCCTCCATCGAACAGGATCGCGGCAAAAAGGAATACACCGAAGAGGAAGTACTCGGCAAAGCCATGCCGGAAGACTTCTTCTCCTTCGGCATGATTCCCGAGCTGATGGGCCGCCTGCCCATCTTCAGCCCCCTCACCACGCTCACGGAAGAACAGCTCGTCGCACTCCTCACCCAGCCGAAGAACGCTCTCGTGCGCCAGTATGCCAAGCTCCTTGCCATGTCGGGCGTCGAACTCATCGTCGAGGAAAAGGCCCTGCACGCCATGGCCAAGCTCGCCATCGACCACGGTACGGGCGCGCGCGCCCTGCGCTCCATCATCGAGCGCATCATGCTCGACGTCATGTACGAAGTGCCCAGCGACAAAAGCATCCGCTCCGTCACCATCACGGAAGACACCGTACTCGGCAAAGACAAACCGGTCATCAAACGCAGCAAGGCGGCCAAAGCCTGACCCTGCCTCGCCAACCCTCCTCCCTCTCCGATGAAAACGCTCGTCCTCGGCATCGAATCATCCTGCGATGAAACGGCTGTCGCCCTGCTGCTCTCGGAGAAGGAAGGGGAGGCACCCCGGCTCCTCAGCTCCATCATCTCCTCCCAGATTCCCCTGCACCGCCTGCATGGCGGCGTCGTCCCGGAACTCGCCTCGCGCAACCATTCCGCCAACCTGCCCGCCCTGCTCCGCGAATCTTTGGACAAAGCCGGATGCACCGTCGCGGATGTCGACGTCTTCGCCGCCACGGCCGGCCCGGGCCTCGTCGCAGCCCTCCTCGTCGGCAACACCACGGGCAAGGCTCTCGCTCTGGCCGCCGGAAAACCCTTCGTCGCCGTCAATCATCTGGAAGGCCACCTCCTCTCCCCCTTCGTCGCCCACCCGGCAGGGCTTGTGCCGCACCTCGGCCTCCTCGCCTCGGGCGGCCACACCCTCTTCGTGGATGTGCGCTGCATCGGCGATTACCGCCTTCTCGGCCGCTCCCTCGACGATGCAGCGGGCGAAGCCTTCGACAAAGTCGGAAAAATGCTTGATCTGCCCTACCCCGGCGGCCCAGAAATCGACAAGCGCGCCGCTCTCGGCGATCCTGCCGCCTTCGACCTGCCCCGGCCGATGCTGCATGAACCGCACCTCAACGTCTCCTTCTCCGGCCTCAAAACGGCTGTCCTCTACCTGCTGCCCAAACTCTGCCCCTCCGGCAACCCCCACGACCTGCCGGAGCAAATGCTCAACGACCTCTGCGCCTCCGTCCAGCAGGCCATCATCGATGTCCTGATCGGCAAAGCCATGCGTGCCATCCGCCAGACGAAGCACCGCACGCTTGCCATCTCCGGCGGAGTCTCGTGCAATGCGGCGCTCCGTACCCGGCTTGCAGACGCCTGCGAAAAAAACGGCGTCGAATTCATCCTGCCTCCCAACAGCCTCACCACCGACAACGCGGCCATGATCGCCTTCGCCGCGCTGCTCAAGGCTCGCGCCGGGCAGACTTCTCCGCTGGATACCCCTGTCGATCCGAACCTGCGCCTGGCAGATGCGGAAAATCGTGCTTGATTGCAGAAGCTTTTCTGCTAAACTCCGGGTTGAGAATTCCATTCACCACTCATGACTGTTCCCCTATCCACTCGCGGCAAACTCCTCGTCTTCGAAGGCATCGACGGTTCCGGAAAATCCACGCAGATCAACCTGCTGGCCGATTATCTGAACGCGCACGGCATCCGAACCCTTTGCAGCTTCGAACCGACACGCGGCCCATGGGGCATGAAAGTGCGTCAGGCGGCTGCAGGCAACGAACGCCTTGATATCGAAGAAGAAATATCCTGCCTCCTGCAGGATCGCCGCGAACACGTACACAACGTCATCGAACCCGCCCTTGAACAAGGAACATGGGTACTGCTCGACCGCTATTACCTTTCCATGATGGCCTATCAGGGGGCCAGCGGCTGCAATGTCGAGGAAATACGCGAAATGAACGAAGAATTCGCCCCCGTACCCGATCTTGCCTTCTGGCTCGACATCCCCGTCGAAACCGCCCTGCTCCGCATGGCCGAACGCGGCCTTGCCCGCGATGCCTTCGAAGAGGCCTCCTTCCTCGAACACTGCTACCGCATCTACGCCTCCATGGACATGCCTTGGCTGGTTCGCATCCCGGCGCTCGGAGATGCCTTGCAAACCCAGCAGCAAATCCGCCAGGCAGTCGCAGAAGAATACCCGCAAATCTTCAGTCGGGCCAATACCGCGGCTCTTGCCTGATGCGGTGCGCTACATGCAATCTTTTTCACCCTTGCGTCCTGTTGCGCTTCATATGAGCAACGGCGCAGGGCTCTTGCGTCCTCTCACATCGGCATCCCTGCCGCTCTGATACACGCGGAGCACGACGAATACGCGCTTCACCGTCCACATTCCGGCGACATCCTTTTCTCCTTCAGGCACGCGCTCATAGGGTGTCGGATGGAGGATGGGTATCACGATCAGCGTTTCGTACCCGACGAGCTTGACAGGATCATCCGTCTTTTCCAAAGCGGCCATACAGGCCCGGTAGGCGATCTCATCATAAAAGACGACTTCAATGCCATGGTCGACGGATACCGCCGGCACCGTATAGGCGCGATAATACGATGACCAATTTCCATGGCGCCTTGTAAAATCGCCATTGAATTTCTTCAATGTAACGGGCACAACGAGCAATGTATTGTAATCCTTTCCGAAATAGGAAGGCATCACCGACCGTACCGCATCCGGTTCCGGTTCTGCCTGTACAGGTACATCCGCCATGGCCAGGCATGACAGCAACAAGGCGATAGAGGCTAGCTTCATATAAGAGAATACAATATAGCAACGCTTCAAAGGGTCAAGATAAAATCAGAAAATAACACTAACATAAAAAGTCATTGAGCAATAAAACAAAGTAGAAAACAGTATTAAAAATATCCATATATAACTCCAACGGAATTCATATGTTGTTATACATTAATATATATCGACGGAAATTTACGGCCGGAAATCATCAGGATACGGCCGATCCGCCAGGAAAGAATGTTAAGGTGTGCGGAATATGGCCTTATACCCCGCCGATGCCCACCGGACAGGAGTAGCTACCACGCTCAGAGGAGCATCGACAACAAAAGCATCCAGCCAGGCCACGGGCTGTATCCATGCATGCAGGCCCCCTGTTTCGCAACCGTTCCAAACATACAAATCCGGAACACATGCGCCGCAGGATGCCGAGCGGACACTGTCCTGCACTGTCAGAGGATAGCGTATGGCCGTCTCCCGTGCTCCGTCCAGATCGATTTCCGGCATGGCCGTCATCGGCTCTTCCTCCAAAAACCGTATCGCTCTGCCGTTCTTCATACCGGACAGTTTGCTGCCGGACATGCGAAACGCCAAATCCCGGGGAATGAGGACGGCTACATATCCGGAAGGCTGTTCATCCTCCGGCAGCGGCTCATCGCGATATCCCCAGTAATTCAATGCCACGGCCATCGTGCCCCAGAGATCCTGCTGCCGTTCGCACACGCGCTGCCGCGCCTTCACGTAATAGCAACCGTCCTTTTCGAACAGTACATTCTTCTCCAGCACGCCGCAATCGGCATAATTGTAACGAGCGCCGATCTCCGAAATTTTAGCCGATGTGCGGGCAAACGTACATGATTGCAGAATCAGGGGAAACGCTGCCGCCAGACTGTACCACACACGTGGCTTCCTGCAACAAAACCAATAGCATAAGGAATGAATCATAGGGGAATATGATTTTCTACTCTTCCCTATCCGTTTTGTCAAGGCTGAACACGCAAACGGGCCGCTTCCCTCAGGAAGCGGCCCGCCTATCGTCGAAAAATGCGCTGCTCTGCTCAGGAGGCCTCAAGTGGCGCGCTCAGAGAGGGCACCACGGAATCCGCAGCTGAAGGAAGAGGTGCAGGAAGCGGCGCCGGAGCTTCCTTGACGGGAGGAGCTACATCAATCACCTCGAGGCGATCCTTGATACGGTTATGGAGGGAGCTGTTCGCAGATTTGGCAACTCCGGCCTGGTACATGGTCTTCGCCTTCTCCTTGTCGTTCTGTTGTTGCGCGATATCGCCCAAAGACATGTACGCCAGCGGAAGATAGGGAGACTCGCCGGAGACGACCACCTCCTGCCACATGCGAGTGGCATCGTCCAAACGCCCCTGCTGCGTGTACTGGTCGGCCAGATAGACTCGGATGCGCAGTTTCAGGTCTTCGTTGTCCGTCGATTTGAGGAGCGCATTCATGCCGGCAATGCCCTGCTGCGTCTTGCCCTTCGCCACCACGGCGGCATGGGCGAGGTATTTGGCCGTATCGGTCGAAGCCGTATCGGGATACTGGGCAGCCACGGTTTCCAGTTTCGCGGAATCGAGTTTGGCGGAAGAAATACTGAATTCGGCCTTGTCCGCCCCCATGGCGGAGACAAGAGCGGCCGAAGCCTCGGTAACCTTCTCATCCTGCATGGAATAATAGGCGATGCCGCCGACAACGCCGACCGCAAGGATGATACCTCCGACGATCAGCTTCTTGTAATGGTTGTCCAGGAAAACTTCATGCTTGGCCGGGCCGATATTGACTTCGCCAATGGCGCGGATTTCTTCGGGTGACAGGGGGGCGTCTTGCGAGGGGGTTTTATTGTCCATTTGGTCGATTTATGATAATTTTTGTTGAAGGGATGCGGCGGCCTCACGTGCGGCTTTGCCGGGCGAAGAAGCCAGCCCGAGATTGCGGTAGATCTCGCGCGTGGCATAGGATTGGTTCAGGGTGTAGAAGTGAATGCCGTCCACCTCGGCGTCCAGCAATTCGGCACACTGGGAAGAAGCGTATTGGATGCCGACCTGTTCGATGGCGGAAGGATCGCCTCCGGCCCGAAGAAGAGCCTTGAGCAGCCGGGCCGGGAAGCAGGTGCCGCCCGACAGTTCGGCCATGCGCTGCATGCCGTTGATGCTTGTAATAGGCATGATGCCGGCGATGACGGGCACATTGATGTCGACGAGGCGGCAGCGGTCCCTGTAATCGAGGAACGCGTGGTTGTCAAAGAAAAGCTGCGTACAGATGTAGTCTGCACCTTCATCCACCTTCGCCTTGAGGTAGTCCATTTCCTTGAGGCGGTTGGGTGTATCGGGATGCCCTTCGCAGAATCCGGCCACGCCGATGGTCAGGGGCTCCTGAATGCGGTTGCGCTCTTCCCATCTGCGGATGAAGCTCACCAGCTCCGCCGCATGGTGGAAGGCATCCCGGGAGGGATCGTACCCACCCTGCCGTGGAGGATCGCCGCGCAAAGCCAGTACGGCCTTGGCTCCTACCCTCACATAACCTTCTATAATATTCTCCAGTTCCTCTTCCGTATGGCCCACGCAGGTGAGGTGCGGCACCGTAGGTATCTGCCGCTCCTGCTGGATACGCTCTACAAGGCTTCGAGTCAGCTCGCGGGATGATCCTCCCGCACCGTACGTCACACTGACGAAGCTGGGCGAGTACGGCTCCAGCTCGCAAATGGTGCGGTGCAAGGATTCGGCCGCAGCCGGGGATTTCGGCGGGAAAAATTCGAAGGAGAAACAGGGAGTCCGGTCAAAGAGGCAGGATTTGGCGACGGTATCAGACATGTATGCAGGAAGAAAACGGCGTTCAGGGAAGTGCGGGCGTCAAGGGAACCTC
This sequence comes from Neoakkermansia glycaniphila, assembly GCF_900097105.1. Taxonomy (GTDB): domain Bacteria; phylum Verrucomicrobiota; class Verrucomicrobiia; order Verrucomicrobiales; family Akkermansiaceae; genus Akkermansia; species Akkermansia glycaniphila. Next base: position 3,065,470 of record NZ_LT629973.1, read on the forward strand.
GACGACATCCGACATTTTGGAATTTCCCTGCGGAAGGGCAGCCGGAGCCGGAGTGGCTGCGGCAGGAGCCGCGCTGTTGAGAGAAGGAAGATCACTCACCTGGGGAAGCGGCGAGATGATGACCTTGTCGCCCACTTTGGGATCGGAGGCCATGGAGGCAACCTGCATCATCGTCGGGTTCGTGATCAGATCGACTTTTTTCATGGCTGCACTGTACAGGCCGGATTCCGGATCGAAACGCTGGAGCACCAGTTCGCAGACGATGCCGCCGAACCGGGAAACCGCCAGCACCTGCGATGTCGAAAGTTCCTGATTGCCTTGCGGCTGCAGCAGGACGATGTTGTTTTCCTTGTCGTAATAGGATACGACAGCAACCGGAGCAACATTCTCAGCCGTAGCGGCAGCCGGTACCGAAGAGGAACTGGCAGAGGCGCCCTTTTTCAGGACTTCTTCCTCTTCTTTTTTGAGTTCAAGTTCTTTACGAAGGCGTTCGATTTCCGCCCTGTCCTTCGCGGCCTGATCTTCCTTCAGGATATCTGTACCCGATTGAGTCGCCGCTGCCGGAGCATCCTTCTTTTCGGAGCCATGGGTAAGGAGCTTGTCATAGTGGGAGCTTTCCTGCTCCCTCTTCTGTTCATCGCTGATTTGCTGGGTCTTGGGCAGAAGGAAGGCGACAATCCAGAACAGAACCCCCAGGGCAACAGCCAGGAAGACAAGGATGGTGACGCGAAAACTATTCATGCGAAAAAATCTAGCAGATTTGCCGTTCATTGCAAGTCAAGAATGAGCCATTCCCCGCCCATCCGAAAAAAAGGACGGCAGCCGCATGAGGGCTGCCGAACGTAAAACGGAACCGGATGGCCGGGAACAATCAGGCGTAGGCGGATTCCACGCGATGGGCCACGTCCCGGTAGCCGTAGTCCGCATCGTAAATCACCTTGAAGCTGTCGAGAGCCTTGTCCTTCTGCCCGAGGTGTTCGTGCAGGGTGCCCATCAGGTACAGGATTTCCTTCTTCGTATCGTCCATGTTGAAGAGTTCGGCATTGGCTTCTTCAAGCTGGCGGAGCGCAAGGTCATACATATTCTTGGCTTCGTAGCACTTGCCGAGCATCAGCATGGCGCGGATGCGGAGGTAGGGATTGTTGCGCGCACGCTGGAGTTCCGGAATGGCATCGGAAAATTCTCCTGCATAGAAGAGAGCCTGCCCCAGATTGAAGCGAAGCTGCGGGTCGGTCGGATTGCCTTCCACGCGGGCCTTGCAATCCGTCACCTGTTCAACGGCGCGTTCGCGGCGTTTCTCGGCAAGCCGGGCCTGTAACTCCGCATTGTCGGGATTGGCTCCGGCTGCCTTTTCCAGTGCCACGAGTTCGCTGTTCAGCATGTTTTCACGCATTTCCAGCGCCTTGGCCTGGATGGATACGTCGTTCGCGCTGAGGGAGAATGCATAGCTGTAGAAGGAATAGGCATTGGCCCAGTCTTCCATCTGTTCGTACACGGAGGCGATATCGCGCACGATGGCAAGATTGCTCTGGTCGGCCGCATAGCGTTCCGACAGGCGGGCAAGCCGCTGCTCCAATTCGGCACGCGTCAGGCCGAGCTTGTCGGCGTTGTCCAGATCGGCCGTTTCGGCGGCATTTTTCATCACGGATCGGAAATCCTTGGCGTTTTCCCAGTTCTGGGAGCGCATGGAGGCACGGGCCGTACAATCCTTCTCGCCCTTGATGGCCACCGTATCGTTCGGGTCCACCTGCAGCACACGGCGGTAGGCATCGGCGGCCTCGGCAAACTGCTCGTTCTTGATATAATGGTTCGCCAGCAAATGAAGATATTTCTTATTGGTAGAATGCCCCTGGCAAATCGTTTCGAGGGCGAAAGAGGCAAGATCCGTCAATCCCAGCTCCATGGCTGCATTGTACAGCATTTCATTGGCCTGCAGGGAGAACGGATCGTTTTCCAGATCGTCTTCCACGGAGGTAAGCACCGCATCGGCGGCCTTCTTCAGCGTGGTCAGGCGCATGCCGCCGAACATGGTCTTTTTCTTCGTCTCGGGATTTTGCTTGATCTCACAGGCACGCAGCACCTTGCGGCCTTCAAGAAAGCCGGGGGCATCCTTGACAAGAGCCTTCAACAGGCTGATGGCATAAGGATAGTTTTTTGTTTCGACGGATTGGCAACCTTTCAGCCAAAGATCCGACTGCCGGGGTGTAAGTTCCTGTTCGGTGACGATGGAGATCATAACGAGTGTGAGAGGTAAAAAGACACAAAGACAGGAGCACGTCATTGCGCGCCATCTATGTTGTGAATGTATCCTATCACGATGGGGATGCTATTTCAATCTTGTTTTTCTTCATTTTTATGAGAAAACTTCCTGCATGATACGTTTCGACGCACTCCTGTCACGATTCGGCTACTGTTCCCGCCGCGAGGCTTCCGGATGGGTGAAATCCGGACGAGCCATGCACCGGGGGCAGCCCGTTCGCAACGTCTCGGAAAAGGTCGATCCTCATGATGTTCTGATCGACGGGAAACCCGTTCCGTTCCCGGACGGAATCTACATCGCCCTCAACAAACCGACGGGTTGCACCTGCAGCCACCGCGAAGAAGGAGAGCTCGTGGACGATCTGCTGCCCCCGTCGTGGTTGCGGCGCAATCCCTCCGTCACCACGGTCGGCCGGCTGGACAAGGACACGTCCGGCCTCCTTCTGATTACGGACGACGGTCAATTCGTCCACGACATGACCTCTCCCAAAAAGCACGTGCCGAAAATCTACGCATTCACCACATCGGCGCCCGTACCGGAAGAGGCAGTCGCCCTGTTCGCCTCCGGAGAATACATGCTCCACGGCGAGGCGACGCCATGTCTTCCTGCCGATCTCGTGCTGACCGGGGAATGCTCCGGCACACTCACCCTGCACGAAGGACGCTACCATCAGGTACGGCGCATGCTGGCGGAAGCGGGCGCGCCCGTCGTCACCCTGCGCCGTACGCATATCGGCACGCTCTCGCTGGATACGCTCGGACTGGAAGAGGGGGAATGGAAGGAAATCGACCCCGCTTCCATCCGCCCATGAAGTACGACATGCCCATTGCCGTTGAAGCGGACTTCTCCGTATTGTACGAAACGGAGGACTTCCTCGCAGTCTCCAAGGCAGCCCCGCTTCTGGCGCATCCGACCGGAGAGAAAAACGAACCTACGCTCTGGCATGGCCTGCGAGAACTGCTCGCCTACGAACTGGCCACGGGAGGCCAGATATCCCTCGTCAACCGCCTCGACCGGGAAACGAGCGGCATCACCCTCGTCGCCAAAACCCTGCGCGCCGCCCGCGAACTCGGCAAGGCCATGCAAAGGCGCGAACTGCACAAGGAATACATGGCCCTCGTCCTCGGCCATCCCGCATGGCGCAGCTGCACCTGCGAAGAGCCCATCCTCAGCCAGAGCAGCGTCCGCCCCTCGCGCATCCACGTCAAGCAATGCTGCCATCCGGACGGCAAGCCTTGCTTCACCTCTTTCCGCGTACTCAAAACGATTCCCGCCACACGCAACCTGCCTGCCATGTCCCTGATCCGGTGCATACCTCGCACCGGGCGCATGCACCAGATCCGCGTTCACCTCGCCCATCTCGGCCATCCCATCCTCGGAGACAAAATCTACGGTTTCGACGAAACCTGTTACCTCGACTTCATCGCCGAAGGCTGGACTCCCGACATGCACCGCAGGCTGCACCTGCCCCGCCATGCTCTGCATAGTTGCGCCCTCTCGTTTCCATGGCGCGACGAGACTGTTCGCATCCACGCCCCCCTGCCCGAAGACATGGCCGCGCTGTGCCGCAGGCAATGACGCATGAAGCAGAGTTCCTTTTCGTTTTTTCCTTGCCTTCCGCCATCTCCGTGCCATCATGGTTGCGTATGACCACATCTACCCTCATGCTGACCATCGGCGCCGTTCTGGCAATCGGCGTCCCCTGCCATGCCGGCAAACTTCCACAGGCCGAACGCCTCCGAAGCGAAGCATACCAAAAGCTCCATCCCGACAAAAAAATCACGCCCGTAGAACTGCAGCAGGCGAAACAATCCATCGAACGATTGGCAGCCAAGCTCAGCCAGCTCGAAGCGAAAACCGCCGATCCAACCCAAAAGCAACACCTCGGCACACAACAGAGATTCTGTGAACAACTGTCTCTCAACCTCGATACAATCGTGCGCCGGAGCACCATTCATGCTACCTTACCGGACGAAACCTTTACCGCCCTGCACTTTGCCGTCTGTCTGGGATTGATCGACGTTGCCGAAATGCTGATGCAACATGGAGCCGACCCCAATGCCTTGCTGGATCCCTCATCGGAACGGCCTCTCTGGTATGCCTGCCGCTGGGATCAACCGGAAAGCATCCGGTTGCTGCTCAAGTACGGCGCCAATCCCGACGATATCGACGCCCAGGGTACAACCTGCCTTTTCGAAGCCGATCCCGACGAAGCCCGTATCCTCATCGAAGAAGGAAAAGCCAAACTCCAAACCACAAGCCGATCGCCGATGGATCCGGCATCCGTGTTGCACGGAGCCTGCAGCGGCACAGTCCCATGGACACACACCCAAATGAAGGACAGAACTTGCCGCTGGGAATTTTTCCGGGACAAAGTCAACCGGGACCGCATCGACCCCGGTTACGTCAGATACCTCATTGAAAAAGGTTGCGATGTCAACTTGGGCAACGGCACGAAAGGTACACCTCTTCACCGAGCCGTCGATACCAACCTACCCGACATCGCCGAAATCCTGCTGCAGCACGGCGCCGATCCCAATGCCACCGATGAACACGGCACGACTCCCCTGCTCATTACCGCCAAATACGGCGATAGCGGCATAGGCAAGCTGCTGTTGCAGTACAAGGCAAATCCAAACAAGGCCGACAAAAATGGCAAGACACCTCTGTACCAGGCAATCAGCCAAAACGCAACAGACGATCAACAACGTCTGGAAATGGCCGAACTCCTGTTGCAAAGCAAGGCCGACCCGAACGCTGCCGACGAACAGGGTACGACACCTTTGCATCTTGCCGCCCGTGCCGACGACTTGCCGCTGGCACGCCTCCTGCTCCACTATAAGGCCGACCCATCCTTACGCACCCAAAAAGGTAAAACCCCGGCGGACGAAGCGGGCTCCAATGCCATGAAAGCCCTGCTGACCTCCCCGACCCCTTAAAGGCAACCTCTCTCAGTGCGCGCCACGGTGGGCGGATTTCTTCACACGCAGGCCGAATACCTTCACGCGGCGCGTATTGCCCTTGTACGTCACATCGTAGAACGGCGACAGCGAACGGCGCAGCAGATACCGGCCCACGCCCCGGGAGAGGGCTCGCAGGTTGAGAATATCCTTCTCTTCCAAAAACTGGTTATCGCCTTCGTTATCCGAAAAATGTTTCTTCGTCTCCTGCGACATGCGGTGGAGAAAGCCCAGCTTGTACTTCAGGGCGATCCGTTTCAGGTTCGCCCGGTACACCTCATAGCTGCGTTTGAAAAGAATATCGCGAATCTTCGTATTGCCTTCGCACGCACTGTTGAAAAAGGCTCTCATCTCGTCCGTCTCGTCGAAAATGCAAAACACCTTGTGCTTGCTGTTCATGGACGAGTTTTCATTGTCGCGGCGGTAATTCAGCAGCACATCCGGTACGACGCAGATTTTCTCCAGCTTGGCAAGTACCTTGAAGGAGAAAGACATATCCTGAAACGACGCTCCCGGCGTTTCCAAAAAGCGGATACCGTTCGCACGCAGCCAGTTCAAATCGTACAAGGCGGCCCAGATGGCCGGATTGCCGGAAAATATCTGGGGGCGGTCAAGCGGGCAGAACACCTGCTCGCTGCGCCAGCCGCGCGGGAATGAGCACTTTTTACGGTTGCCGTCGGTCCAGTAGTCGAACCACGGGCACAGCACAACGGGCACATCGTGCTTCTGCTGCGCCGTCATCAGGATTTCGTACATGCGCGGTTCGATAAAATCGTCGGATTCCACGATGCCGAGGTAATCGCCTGTGGCGGCATCCATCCCCATATTCATCGTGTGCCCGTATCCGGCATTCGGCTTCGAAATCACTCGCACGCGCGAATCCCTCGACCGGTATTCTTCCAGAATGGCCAACGAACCGTCGGTCGAGCCGTCGTTGACGCAAATCACTTCAAGATTCTCATACGTCTGCTCCAGAATCGATTCCAGACACTCCCTCAAATAGGAAGCGACATTGTACACGGGGACAACAATGGATATCAGAGGCGAAGGCATGAGACGCAAGCGTGCTGACTGAACTCAACACGCCCAGCCTATTTGATACGCGCAAGCAAGTCAAGAAAGAAGATGTAACAAAACAATCGGCAGACAATATCCCGTTCAGCATGTCCCACCATCCGGCGGAGTCTTTGCATGCAAGCGCTATGCGTCGGGCCTCCCGTCCGCTTTCGATTTTTTGCTTGTTTTACCTGGCATGCCTGCTACAATCGCCCGGCATTTATGAGCGAATTTCTTCTTCCGTCGATCATCCCGGCGAGCATGCTCTCGCAAGCCGACGGAACGACTCCGCTTTCCTCATGGCAATTCCTGATCCAGTGCCTGACGTGGGACATCCTCATTGCCTGCATCCTGTGGAGCATCGGCCGCCGCATCCTGAAGCCGAACAGGGCCGAGCAAAAAGGCATACCCACCTCCGGCTTCACTTGGGCGGACAATACGGTCGCCCTGTGCATGTGCCTCTGCATGCTGCTGGTGAACGTATCGACCTTCGCCATCTTTGCCATGTTCATCCTCTTCCGGATGTTCACCCCGCCCGTGCGGGAGATGTACAGTTGGAAGCTCCCCTCCGCCGTATCCACCATCGTATGGATCGTCGGCATATCGCTGGTCATTCGTCTTGGTACGGGGCTCATGGAAGAAAGCGGCCTGATGGAATGGATATGCAATCGCACAGGCGCGCCTGAAGAACAGGCCGTCATTAAGGCTCTACGCACAGGCGATGCCGAAGAACAGATGCGTATCGCATTCTCCGCCATCCTCCTTGCCCCTCTGCTGGAGGAAATCTGCTTTCGCGGCTATCTCTACCCCATTCTCAAGCGATACATCCCCGCCATATGCGCCAACATCGGGGTATCCTTCTTCTTCGCCTTCGTGCATAACAGCCTGGGACAAGCCCTGCCTCTGGCTCTGATCGGCTTCCTGCTGACCATTTGCTATGAGCGCACCCGCACCCTGCTCGTTCCCATCATGGCGCACGCCGTCTTCAATGCGACGACCATCGCCTATCTTCTGATCTTCGGTACTTCATGAAACTGGACGAACTCGGTGAAAACGCCTTTCTTCGGCAGCTTCTGCCGGGCCTCCCCGGCAATGAGGAACTTCTGGTAGGGCCCGGAGACGACTGCGCCGTCGTCACCCGCGATGAGCATTGGGATACGCTGCTGAAAACGGATGCTCTCGTCGAAGGCGTCCACTTTCTCCGGGATACCGATCCGTACCTCATCGGACGCAAAGCGCTCGGACGCGCCTTTTCCGACATCGCCGCCATGGGCGGCGACCCTGAACACGCCCTCGTCACCATCCTCGTGCATCCCTCCCGGCAAGTCGAATCCCTGCTCCGGCTTTACGAAGGACTTTCCTCCATGGCTGCCGCCTATGAAGTCTCCCTGGCAGGAGGAGAAACCTCCTCGCTTCCCTTCGACGGGCTGGCTCTCAGCGTCACTGTGACAGGACGCGTCCTTCACGGAAGAGTAGTCCTGCGTTCCACCGGAAAACCCGGCGACCTCCTCTGCGTCACCGGTCGGCTGGGCGGGTCCCTCGTTTCCGGCAGGCACCTCGACTTCACGCCGAGGCTGAGGGAAGCGCGGATACTGTGCTCCAACGGACTCCTTCCCACGGCCATGATGGACTTGTCGGACGGCCTCGGCACCGATCTCCCCCGGCTGGCAGAGGCCTCGGGATGCTCCTACAAACTGAATCTTGAAAGCCTTCCCCTGCACCCGGGTTGCACGATCGAGCAAGCCCTCGGAGACGGCGAAGACTACGAACTCCTTTTCACGATCGATCCCGAGTTCGAGGATCACCTTTTCCGCGTCCAGGGACTGTTCTTTCCCGAGACCCCTGTCACGGTCATCGGACGCCTCGTTCCACGCGGCTCCGTCGCCCCTTCCATCCCTACTGGATGGCAGCATTTTCAGGCATGACGCCCGACTTGTTTGTTGGATTATTCACAGATTGTTCCACAAAAAATAGTTATGTTTTTTAACTATTTTTATTTCATTAACTCATTCATTGTATTTATATTGTAATTTTTATTCACAAAGAAACGACAACTTGTTCACAACTTATTCACATATCTTTTCACACACTCGAAAGAAAGAATAATAATCAACTCTTCCGAAATAAAACCAATTGCAAGCCTAAAAAAAAAAAAGGCGTGGAACACGCATGGAACGTCCGTTTTCATGCCGAGAAATTCCGGGTAGAAAAAAAGAGATTTTCTTTTTCTCCGGATAGAGCTAATTTCGCCTTCCCGACACTTGGCGGGCTTGCGACCGACACGGCTGCGCCCCCCTGCTCTGCGACAGATTTACACCATCGACATACTGACC